>NZ_CP017014.1:663333-995000 GCF_001767395.1 Rhodococcus sp. WMMA185
GCGGATGCGCTGCGCGAGGCGTGGACGGAGGCCGGTATCGACGTGTGCGACCCGAATCGCGCTGCCGCCTCGTTCTGAGGGCGCGGCAACAACGCGACACGCCGAAGTTCCAAGGGCGAGCGCTCGGACCGGCGCTCGGCAACTGAGAGACTGGACCGGTGCTGATCGATCTCCACACCCATTCGACGGCCTCCGACGGAACGGACAGCCCTGAGGATCTGGTGCGTGCTGCCGAAGCGGCGGGCCTGGACGTGATGGCGCTCACCGATCACGACACCACCGCAGGCTGGTCGGAAGCGGTCGCCGCGCTGCCCACCGGGCTCACATTGGTCCGGGGGATGGAAATGTCCTGCGAAGGCCGGGGAGAAGACGGGCGCCCCGTCGCGGTGCATCTGCTTGCCTACCTGTTCGACCCGGCCCACGCGGCGTTCGCCAGGGAACGGGAACGGCTGCGCAACGAGCGGATCGTCAGGATTCGGGCCATGGCCGAACGGATGATGAAGGACGGTCTTCCGATCGACGCCGACGAGGTACTTGCCGAGGCTGGACCTGCCGTCGGCCGTCCACACCTGGCCATGGCGCTGATGCGCGCCGGGGTAGTCAGCAGCGTCGGCGAGGCTTTCGTCGACCTGCTGGCGCCGGGTGGTCGGTACTTCGTCGAAAAGTCGGACACACCCCTCGACGAGGCGGTGCAGCTCGTGGCCGGGGCAGGGGGAGTGAGCGTCCTGGCCCACGGACGCGCGCGCATGAGGGGGCGATTGGTATCGCTCGAGCACATCCGTGATCTGGCCGGTGCAGGTCTGCACGGGCTCGAAGTGCACCACCCCGACCATTCGGAGTCCGACATGCGGCTTCTGCAGGAACTAGCAGGAGAACTCGGCCTGGTCGTCACCGGTTCCTCGGACTATCACGGGGCGAACAAGGGGGCAAGGCTGGGTGAATTCTCGACGAGTGCCGAAGAATTCGACAAGCTCGTATCGAAAGCATCAGGAGTGCAGGTGATTTCGGCATGAGTGCACACCAGTCCGAAGGGCCCTACGCCTCCGGCGGGTACGGCGACTACGGCCCGGCCGCCCAGCCTCGACGCAGCTCGCTCGTGGTCCGGGCGATGCGGGCGTTCAGCGGAGCCGTCGCGGCCGGAGTCGTGCTGCTGCTTCTCATCGTAATCGCTTCCGCCTATGTCAGCGGCGAGAGGGGTGTGCCGGGTCCGGGAGCCGCATCCGCGGCGGCGCACCTCGTCGCCGCTGTTTTATCGATTGTTGCCCAGCGGATTGCGGATCGTCGCGAAGGAATGGTGGCGGTGACGGCGTCCACGACCGTCTTCGCGATCGCGGCTCTTCTCCTCTACACACAGTGGTGGGGTTGACGCCTGTCCGGGCCTGGAAGCGAAACCGGTTGGCGCAGTGACCACCGGGAATCGGTTTCCATGGGTGAAGTGGCCGAAAATGTGACACTCTCCACTTCCCGGGAAATTTGATTGCGCGTTGCCACTCATGCCAAACTTGTCATACTCCGACGTCGGCGCCACCGCCCTTCGGCGGGGATTATGGCAGTGTTGCCAGGGCTCACCCGCCCGGTGCCATGACGCTCTCGGAAATTTTGCGCCGTTCGTGATCGCGCATTCTGGAAGCGTCATCATCAGTTGTCGTTCGTGTATTGATCACGTGGTTCGGTGATATCCACGTGGTTACTACTCAGTAACCCGGCCCCGAGTGAGCCTTGACTTAGCAGGAGTGCCATCGTGTCCATCGTGTCCGAACCCACCACACCGCAGAAGGTCGAGCTGACCGACGAGGAGATCTTCGCCGGCCACGTCGGGGGAAAGCTCTCGGTCCAGACCACGGCCGCCCTCGATTCGCAGCGCGCACTGTCCATCGCATACACGCCCGGCGTCGCACAGGTCAGCCGCGCCATTGCCGCTGATGAAACGCTTGCGAATCGGTACACGTGGACCAACCGCCTCGTCGTCGTCGTGTCGGACGGATCCGCAGTACTCGGCCTGGGCGATATCGGAGCCCGGGCGTCACTTCCCGTGATGGAGGGCAAGTCCGCGCTGTTCAAGAAGTTCGCGGACCTGGATTCGATCCCGTTGGTGCTCGATACCAAGGATCCCGACGAGATTGTCGAGACCCTGATCCGGTTGCGCCCGAGCTTCGGGGCCGTCAACCTCGAGGATATTTCGGCGCCGCGCTGCTTCGAGATCGAGAATCGCGTGATCGAAGCGCTCGACTGCCCGGTCATGCATGACGATCAGCACGGCACCGCGATCGTTGTTCTCGCCGCCCTCAAGGGTGCGGTCAAGGTTCAGGACCGCGCTCTCCACACGTTGCGGGTGGTCATCTCCGGTGCCGGCGCCGCAGGTGTCGCCTGTGCGAACATTTTGCTCGCCGCCGGCATCAACGACGTGACGGTTCTCGACTCGAAGGGCATCGTCTCCGGGGACCGCGACGACCTCAGTGAGGTCAAGGTCGACTTGGCGGCCCGGACCAACCCCTCGGGCCGCCGTGGTGGCATCGTCGAGGCCCTCGACGGCGCAGACGTGTTCCTGGGTGTGTCTGCGGGCACGGTGCCTGAAGAAATCATCGCGACGATGGCGAAGGATTCGATCGTGTTCGCGTTGTCGAACCCCGATCCGGAGATTCACCCAGACATCGCACGCAAGCATGCGGCGATCGTCGCCACGGGACGCAGTGACTTCCCGAACCAGATCAACAATGTGCTCGCCTTCCCCGGCGTGTTCCGCGGAGCGCTCGATGCCGGCGCCCGCCGTATCACCGAAGGCATGAAGCTTGCCGCCGCCGAGGCAATCCTCTCGGTAGTCGGCGACGAGCTGGCTGTAGACAAGATCGTTCCCAGCCCGCTCGATCCTCGCGTCGCCCCCGCTGTCGCGGAGGCAGTCGCCGGTGTCGCTCACGCAGAAGGCGTCGCCGGCTAGCGAGAATCCGGCAAGCACCCCGATCCGAAACCCGCACCCAAGGTTTCGGCTTCGGGGTGTTTGTCGTTGTGCAGGGGCTTGTTCACGGTGCACGTTCGGCGATCTGGTCGGCGCTCGGGTTGCGCCGAAGTCGGCCCGTGCCGGGAACGGACGCCCACACAGTGAGCGAGAGCAGGCCGTCCACGATCAGCGCCAGAATCGTTACGAGAAGGGCGCCGACGAGTACTCGGTCGTAATCGCGCACGGCGAGCCCGTCGAAGATGAAGCGACCGAGGCCGCCGAGATTGACGTAGGCGGCCACCGTCGCGGTTGCGATGATCTGCAGCGTGGCGTTACGGAGTCCGCCGAGCATGAGCGGCA
Organism: Rhodococcus sp. WMMA185; assembly: GCF_001767395.1. Classification (NCBI taxonomy): domain Bacteria; kingdom Bacillati; phylum Actinomycetota; class Actinomycetes; order Mycobacteriales; family Nocardiaceae; genus Rhodococcus; species Rhodococcus sp. WMMA185. Next base: position 666,629 of record NZ_CP017014.1, read on the forward strand.
GCGCATTCGGCACCTCGACGCGGGTGAGGACTTGCCGTTCGGTCAAGCCCATTGCCCGGGCGGCATCCACGACCGTCCAGTCGACGTTCGCGACACCCGAATAGGTGCCCGCCAGTACGGGTGGGATTCCGAGGATGACGAGAGCCAGGATCGGCGGGACCAGCCCCAGCCCGAGTAGGAGTACCAGAAACGTCAGTAGGCCGAGCGTCGGTAGCGAGCGGAGTGCGTTGACCAAACCCACGACGACCACGTCGCCCTTGCGTAGATGACCGATGAGCAGGCCGATCGGAACCGCTATCGTCACCGAGAGCGCCACCGCCAGAAAGCTGTACCAGAGGTGTTCGAGGATGCGGGCACCGATTCCCGTGCTGCCCTGCCAGTTGGACGGGTCGGCGACGTAGTCCCATGCGCCGCCGAGGATGCTCATGAAGCCTCCTCGGCCATCGGTACGGTCGATTGCCGCGCGCCTGTCGGCGGCCGCTGGACCTTCTGCCTACGGGTCCACGGCGTCAGAACCCGGCCCAGTAGGAACAGGAGCAGGTCGAACGTCAGGGCGAGCGCAACGATGGCGATGATTCCTGCCAGGATCTGGTCTGGGTAGTCACGTTGGTAGCCCTGGGTGAACAGGGTGCCGAGACCACCGATTCCGATCACCGAGCCCACCGATACCAGCGAGATGTTGGTCACGGCCACCACCCGCACACTCGCGACGAGAACGGGTATCGAGAGGGGCAAGTCGACAGTCAGTGCTCGGCGAACGCGGCTGAATCCCATCGCTGTCGCGGAGTCGACGACGTCGGCGGGAACCGAGTCGAGGGCCTCGGGTACAGCACGGACGAGCAGGGCGGTGGAATAGATCGTCAGGGCGATCACAACGTTGAGCGGGTCCAGGATCTGCAGTCCGACAATGGAGGGGATCGTCACGAACAGCGCCAGCGAGGGGATGGTGAACGCAACGCCGGCAGCGATCAGCGTGATCTTGCGCAGCCATGGCACTCCCCGGATCGCGCTCCCCACCGGTACGGCGATGACAAGCCCGACCAGAAGTGGCACCAGAGCGAGATACAGGTGAGTCTGTGTCAGGTCGACGACGACGGAGAAGTTCTCGAGAAGCCATCTCATCGGGTCAGGGCCGGTCCGGGCTCGTCGCTTCGGAAGCGAGGTAGAGCCGGCTCCTCATGCTGCCTTCGTTCGCCCGCTGCTCGGCCAGCTTCGCGATCACATCGACTCCGAGTATGCCGCCCGCCACCGTGCCGTCGGCGTCGATAGCCACCCCGATTCCCGAAGGAGACGAGATCGCCGCGTCCAACGCCTGCCGTAGATCGGCGTCCGGCGTGAAGAGTGATCCGCCCGCCGCAGTGCATTCGGGGACCGGGTGGCCGGCGCGTGCCTTCTCTACGCCGGTGATGTCGATCCACCCCCGCGGAACTCCCGTTTCGGTCACGACCAGAACCCATTCACCGTGCGGGAGCGTCAGCCCGGGCAATTCGTTCTCGGTCGCGGTCCGAATAGCGTGCAGCGGAACCTGATCGGCAGCACGGAAGGAGAGGCCACGATAGCCGCGGTCCCGTCCTACGAACGAGGAGACGAAATCGGTGGCCGGCGCGGACAGGACCGTCTCAGGGGTGTCGTACTGCTGGAGTCGGCCGCCTGGTCCGAAGACCGCCAACCGGTCGCCGAGTTTGACGGCCTCGTCGATGTCGTGGGTGACGAACACGATGGTCTTGTGCATCTCGGCTTGCAGACGCTGCATCTCTGCCTGCAGGTCTTCGCGGACAACGGGATCGACGGCACTGAATGGTTCGTCCATCAGCAGGATCGGCGGATCGGCGGCCAGCGCCCGAGCGACTCCCACGCGCTGCTGCTGCCCGCCCGAGAGTTGCCCGGGATAGCGGGATGCCAGCGCGGGGTCGAGGCCTACTCGTTCGAGCACCGCCAGTGCCGCCTTGCGGGCACTTCGGCGCGAGTCACCCTTCAACACCGGCACAGTGGCGACGTTGTCGACAACCGTGCGGTGCGGCAACAGTCCTCCGCTCTGGATGACGTAGCCGATACCGAGGCGAAGCTCGACCGCATCTGTATCAGCGATGTTGCGTCCGCCGACTGTGATTGCTCCCTCGGTAGGGAAGATCATCCGGTTGATCATCCGCATGGACGTGGTCTTGCCGCAGCCCGACGGTCCGACGAAGACCGTGAACGACCCGGATTCGATCAGCAGGTCGAGGTTGTCGACTGCCGTCGTGCCGTCCGGATACTGCTTGGTGACTGACGAGAAAGTGATCACGGCACGTCCCTTACGAGACCGGTATGTCGAGCCCCTGGTCGGTGACCCACTGCTTCGCCGCCGCAGCCGGTTCGGTCTTCGCGTCACCGGAGACGGCATCGTTGAGCGACAGAAGCCCTTCGGTAGTCAGCTTTGCCGATACCGCGTCGAGTACCTCGGTCAGTTTGTCGGATGACTTCGTGGTGCGTATCACTGGCACAACGTTCTGTGCGGCGAAGTTGTTCTGTGGGTCCTCGAGCACCACGAAGCCGTTCTGCTCGATTGCCGGCGACGTCGTGAAGATGTTTGCCGCCGTGACCTGACCCGAAGCGAGGGCACCGACCGTAGCCGGGCCACCGCTGTCGGCGATCGGGACGAAGTTGTCGGCCGCGATGTCGAGCCCGTACTTGGACTTCAGCCCCGGCAGGCCACCGGGCCGCTCCTGGAACTCCGCGGGCGCACCGAATATCACCTCGCTCGAGTGCTCGGCGAGATCCGCGATGGACGTCAGGTTCCAGCGCTGCGCCGTCTCCTCCGTGACGACCACCGCGTCCTTGTCCTCGGCCGGGGCGGGGGTGGTGGTTGTGAGTTCCGGCCCCAGTGCGGCGGGAAGCGCCGCGTCGACGTCGGCAGCGCTCGTCGCCGTCGAGGAAGGATCGAGATACTGGAGGAGGTTTCCCGTGTAGTCGGGAATGACATCGATCGACCCATCCTTCAGCGCAGGAATATAGGCCTCACGGGTTCCTATGTTGAACCTCGTGGTCACGTCGAAGCCGTTGGCGCGTAGTGCCTCGGTGTAGATGTTCGCAACCGTTTCGGATTCGGGGAAGTTCGCCGATCCCACGATGATCGACTCGGGGCTGTCGCCGGAACCATCGCCGCCGGCGGAGAGCGGATCGGATCCGCCTCCGCATGCCGCGAGCGACACGACGGCGACCGTTGCGAGAGCGATGCCACCTACTGCGCGGCGGGTGAATCCTGACGGAGTTCGTGAGGTGCGCACGAGCGTCCTTTCCGCATCGACCGGTGCCGGACGTGCTGACAGAGACCGGGTGGACGCGTGTACGCGCCATCGATTGGCCAGTGTAACGATGGGGGTGGACGCAGCAGAGGTTTCTTCGACCCGATTCTCGAGAAAGGCTCGACGTGGCACACACACGCAACGAAGGATCGCGGGCGGTGCGACGACACCGCCCGCCGATGTTGTCGCGGGCGGTTGTCTCCGCCTCGGCTTTGCTGCTGATGGGTGCGGCAGCCTCCTGCGCGGTCGATCGTGCCGATTCCGACGGGTCCGCCGGGTCGGTGAGTCACATCGTGGTAGGGGCCGGTGACAGTGCGGAGAGCCGGATCCTCGCGGAAATCTATGCGGGTGCGCTGCGTTCGACGGGAGCCTCGGTCAGCACCGATCCCGGTCTCGGTGACCGCACCGCCTACCTCGGTGCACTCGACGCCGGGGATGTGACTGTGGTGCCGGAACTTACGGGCGAGTTGCTTCGATACTACGATCCCAGGTCGACCGAGACCGAGCAGGACGACGTCTTCGTGGCATTGAGTAGGTCTCTGCCGCAAGGGCTTTCGGTATCCGATTTCGCACTCGCCGAGGACGAATCGGTGTTGGCGATCACGCCGGAAATCTCCGACCGGCTGGCCCTCACCACCGTCGACGGTCTCATTCCCTTGTGTAGCACAGCCACGGTCGTGCTCGCGCCGAGCTTCGAGGCCGATGCCCTGGCAGACCTGAGCGGATGCGCGTTTGCCCAGACTCGCGCGGCCACCGATGATGCGGCGGCCGTCGCCGAACTCACCGACCCGGCCCCTGCCGACGGATCCGTCCGGGTGGCCGGCGTGACCACCGCGTCTCCCGACGTCGCCGGCGCAGATCTCGTTCTGCTGTCCGACCCTGACCACGTGTTCACCGCGCAGAACGTGGTGCCGCTGTACCGAACCGGAAGCCTCGATGAATCACAGGTGAAGGCGATGAACGTGGTGGCGGGTGAGTTGACGACAGCGGACCTGGCCGACATGATCGGCCAGGTCCGCGGCGGTGCAGATTCAGTCGGCGTGGCGCGCGCGTGGCTCGACGCGCATCTGTGACCGGAGAAAGTCGCCTAGTTCGGCAACCGCGTCGGCAGCCTCCCGGAGCAAGGATGCCTGAAGGTGGGCGACGTGCCAGAGGCGGGCGTACTCGGTGAGCGCGACTTCGACGTTGGACTGCTTCAGTTTGTCGACGAATTCCATGACCTGCGGGTAGAGCACTTCCTGCACGCCGATGTGAATCAGTGTGGGTGGCAACCCCGACAGGTCCCCGAGGATCGGCGCATAGCCGGGGTCGTTCGGGTCTCCGCCACCGAGATACTTCTCGGCCGCGTCAAACGACCATGCCTTGTTGACGACGAGGTCGCGGTCGGCGGGAAGGTCGCGCCGGTTTGGATCGACCCATGGTGAGATCAGCCCCAGCGCGGCGGGGGTCACGCCGTGCCGATCGATCAGCCGCCGTGCAGTGGCAATGGCGAGTCCGCCGCCCGCAGAGTCACCCGCTACAGCTATTTGCTCTGTCTTGTAGCCGTGTTCGGTGTTCAGTTCCATGAACGCCGCCACCGCGTCCTCGAGGCCCGCGGGGAACGGATGCTCCGGTGCCAACCGGTAGTCGAGGGTGTAGACCGCAGCTCCGGATTCTTCGGCGAGGTGGGCGGCCAGTGAGCGGTGCGTTGCCGGTGATCCGATCGTGTAGGCCCCACCGTGCAGATAGAGGACCGCGGTCTGGCGTTCGGTGGCGCCCACTGTGATTCGCTCTGCGGGGCGGCCGGCCAGTGAGGTTTTGCGGACGACGGCACCGGCTGGGAGCCGCTGCAGCGGAGCGCCGAGTTCGAGGAGCCCCCTCTGAACGTCATACGGAAGCCTCGCATTGAGGCTCAGTCGGTAGAAGGGCCGCAGAGCGGCCGCGACGACCGGAAGTGGTAGGTGCAAGCTCATCAATACCTCAGTTCGACTTGGGCAGAACGCGTCCGACGACGGTCGCGACCACACGCTGATAGTTGGGTCCGATCAATCGCACCAATGCGTCGAGCAACTTCGCATCCGCGCCGACCAGAACGCGGGGCTTTCCCTTGCGGACGCCGTTGACGATGATCTTCGCCGCATCTTCCGCCGTGGTTCGTGCGAGCCTTTGGTCGAAGTATGCAGCGGAGGCTTCCCGGTCCTCGCCCGGCCCTACCGTGGCATTGCGGGCGATTGCGGTCTTGACTCCGCCGGGATGCACACACGTGACCTTGACGGGGTGCTTTGCGATCATCATCTCCTGTCGCAGTGCCTCGGTGAAGCCGCGAACAGCAAACTTCGCCGAGTTGTAGGCACTTTGCTTCGGCATGGCCAGTAGGCCGAACAGGCTCGAGATGTTTACGACGTGGCCATCGCCCGACGCGATCAGGTGCGGCAGGAAAGCCTTGGTGCCGTTGACCACTCCCCAGAAGTCCACGTCCATGATCTTCTCGATGTCCTTGAACTCGGACTTCTCGAAGTCGCCGTTGTACGCGACGCCGGCGTTGTTGTAGACCTGGTTGACCCTGCCGAAGTGGCTACGTACTTCGTCTGCATACGCCAGCACCGCGTCGCGTTCGGTGACGTCCAGGTGATCGGACTTGACGTCAGCTCCCAGCGCTGTCACTCGGCGTGCGGTTTCGGCGAGACCGGCCGCGTCCACATCAGAGATGGCAAGTTTGGCGCCCTGTCCCGCTAAATTCAGTGCCAGGGCCCTCCCGATGCCGGATCCGGCACCGGTGATGACCACGACCTTGCCTGCGAACTCACTCACGACGTCGTGGCTTTCACACCGTCAGGATCGGACTGTGCCGGTTTGGCTGCAGAGTTCGCGGGCTTCCTCTTCCTTTTCGCTTTGACCTTCCCGTTCGTGGGTGCGGGTACGGGCGCGGGCACGGGTAGATCGGCTGTAGCAACGCTGTCATATGCCGCGAGGTCGAAACGTTGGGTCTCGTTGCGGAACTGGAAGGTGAAGCCCGGCCACAGCGTGGTGTTGTTGCCGTGCTTGTCGAGGTACCAGCTCGCGCAGCCGCCGGTGTTCCAGACGCTGTTCGACAACCTTTTCTGAATGTCCGCGTTGTAGCGGTCCAGGATGTCCTCGCGGACCTCGATCTTGCCGATGTCGTGCTTGTCCAGCTTCCGCAGTGCGTCGACCAGGTAGTTCAGCTGCGATTCGATCATGTAGACCATCGAGCTGTGGCCCAGACCCGTGTTGGGGCCCGTGAGGAAGAACATGTTCGGGAAGTTCGCAATGGCAGCGCCTTTGTAGGCCCGCTGTCCTGCGTCGTCGAAGACCTGAGCGAGTGATCGGCCGTCCTTGCCGAAGATGGTTTCGAAGGTGGGGGAGTCGGTGACGTGGAATCCGGTGGCGACGACGATCGCGTCTACCTCGCGGACGGTGCCGTCCTTGGACACGACCGAGTTGGCGGTGACCTTCTCGATGCCGTCGGTCACGAGGTCGACGTTGTCCTGAGCGAGGGTCGGGTAGTAGTTGTTGGAGATCAGAATGCGCTTGCAGCCGAGCTGGAAGTTCGGTGCCACTTTCTCCCGAAGGGCCTTGTCCTTGATCTGGCTGCGCAGGTGGAGCTCGGCCGAGAGTTCCAGGGGCTTCATGAACACCGGAGCCTTCGTCAGCCCGAAGACCTGCGTCTCCCGCAACAAGTAGACACCCGTGCGGTAGAGCCGCTGGAACCCCGGGACGTACTTGAATGCGGCGCGCTCCAGCGTCGTGTACTCGCGGTCTGCGCGGGGCAGGATCCACGGCGCTGTGCGCTGGTACACGTCGAGGTGTGACACCTTCTTGCCGATTTCCGGGATGATCTGGATGGCGGAAGCGCCCGTGCCGATGACGGCAACGCGCTTACCGGTGAGGTCGGCGTCGTGATTCCAGCGGGCGGAATGGAAGATCTCGCCCTCGAATCCTTCTATGCCCTCGATGTCAGGCAGGGACGGTTCGCACAATGTACCGACCGCGGAGACGACGATCTTGGCGGAGAAGTTTCCCTTGGTGGTGCTGACTTCCCATCGTGTGGTCGCATCGTTCCAGCGGGCAGACTTCACATCGCAGTTGAAAAGGTGCTTGTCGAGCACCTTGAACTTCCTGGACACCGACTGGATGTACTTCTGGATCTCGGGTTGCGGCGAGAACGACCGCGTCCAGTTCGGGTTCAGGGCGAACGAGTACGAGTACAACTGGGAGGGGACATCGCACGCTGCACCCGGATACGTGTTGTCCCGCCAGGTACCCCCGACGTCGCTGCCGCGTTCGAGCACGAGGAAGTCGGTCTTGCCTGCCTGGGTCAGCTTGATCGCCGCGCCGAGGCCGGAGAACCCGCTGCCGATGATCAGGGTGTCGACGTGGCGGGCATCGGCGGTGGGCTCGTAAGTGTCTGTGTCTGGGAGACTCATGATCGCCACAATAAGACGCTATTGATTTTCGGTCAATAGCTATTGACTTATGTTTAGTAGTCTAGTGTCATGACAGTTGTGAAGCGGACCCGTCTCAGCCCGGAGCAACGGCGCGCGCAATTGATCGATCTCGGCGAGAAGATGCTGGCGGAACGACCCATCGAGCAGATCTCAGTCGAGGACATCGCGGATCAGGCGGGGGTGTCACCCGGCCTGCTGTTCCACTACTTCGCTTCCAAGCATGACTTCCACCTCGCGATCGTCCGGCATGCAAGCGACGAGATGCTCGACTACACGGCCGCCGATCCGGCCGTCGAGGAAACCGGCGATCCGATTCGGGTCCTGCGGTCGGTGTTGTCGTCCTTCATCGACTATGCCAGCGAGAATCGCGCATGCTACGTTTCGCTGTCGCGGGGAACGGCCAATGGTGACCCGGACATGCGGGAGATCTTCGAGCAGACCCGCGTGGTGATGTGCGAGCGGGTTCTCGACCAACTCAGGGCGCTCGGCATCGAGCCGACCCCCGCGGTCGCGCTCTCGGTGCGAGGGTGGATCGCCTACGTGGAGGAGGTCACCATCACCTGGTTGCACAACCCGTTGCCCAACGCTCAACTGTCCCGCGACGAACTGATCGACATCGCCGCCCAGGCTCTTCCCGCGCTCGCCGTCGCGGCAGCACCCGAGATGGCTGCCACCCTGCTGTCAGCTACCGCGAACTAGTACTCACCAGGGACGGCGAAAGCCGGGCCGGTTCACTCCCTCGAGAGAACCGGCCCGGCCTTCGTGCAGACTCAGCTGAACGTTTCAGCGGTTGCGCGCTCAATCACTGAACGCGCGAGTGGTTTCACCTCTTTCGCTGAACGCCTCATCGATGATCTCTTGCTGCTCCACCGCGTGCACCTTGCTCGAGCCCGACGACGGCGCCGACATCGAACGACGCGAGATGCGCTTGATCCCGGCCAATTTGTCGGGCAGCAACTCGGGCAGCGCCAGACCGAAGAACGGCCACGCGCCCTGGTTGGCCGGCTCCTCCTGAACCCATCTGAATTCGGTGGCATTCGGGTAGCGGTCGAGCGTCGCGCGCAGGCGACGGCTCGGAACCGGGTACAACTGTTCGATGCGAACGATCGCGATGTCCTCGCGGTTGTCCTTGTGCTTTCTCGCCAGCAGTTCCCAGTACAGCTTTCCGCTCACGAGGAGAACGCGGCGGACCTTGGCGCGGTCGGCGGCGCCGTCCTCGTACGCCGGTTCCTCGAACACCGAGCGGAACTTGCCGGTGGTGAAGTCTTCGACCTCCGAGACAGCAGCCTTGTTGCGCAGCATCGACTTCGGTGTGAAAACGACCAGCGGGCGACGGATTCCGTCGAGCGAGTGACGCCGCAGCAGGTGGAAGTAGCTCGCCGGTGTGGACGGCACCGCGACCGTCATCGAACTCTCGGCACACAGCTGCAAGAAGCGTTCGATGCGACCGGACGTATGGTCGGGGCCTTGACCCTCATGGCCGTGCGGCAGCAGCAGCACGACGTCGGAAAGCTGTCCCCACTTGGCTTCACCTGAGGAGATGAATTCGTCGATGATCGACTGCGCACCGTTGACGAAGTCGCCGAACTGGGCCTCCCAGAGCACCAGTGCATCCGGATTACCCACGGCGTAGCCGTATTCGAAGCCGACGGCCGCAAACTCGCTGAGGGCGGAGTCGTAGACCATGAACTTGCCGGGGTTCTCGCTGCCCAGGTTCTGCAGAGGAGTGTATTCCGCACCGGTCTTGCGATCGATGAGCACCGAGTGGCGTTGGGTGAAGGTGCCGCGCCTCGAGTCCTGGCCGGACAGGCGAACGATCTTGCCCTGGTCGACAAGTGAACCGAAGGCGAGCAGTTCTGCGAACGCCCAGTCGATCTTGCCTTCGCGTGCCATTTCCCGCCGCTTCTCGATGACGGGCTTGACGCGCGGATGCACCGTGAACCCTTCGGGAAGGTCGACGAAAGCGTCCCCGATCCGCTCCAGAACCGAGACGTCGACGGACGTCTTCAGCTTGGTCGGCAGCGGCTGGTCCAACTCGACCGACGAGCTGGGGCCGGGTGCGTACTTCTCGAGTTCGCGGACCTCGTTGAACACCCGCTCGAGTTGACCCTGGTAGTCGCGTAGGGCGTCTTCGGCTTCCTTCAGCGAGATGTCGCCGCGGCCGATCAGGGATTCGGTGTAGCTCTTGCGGACACTGCGCTTGGTGTCGATGACGTCATACATCGCCGGTTGCGTCATCGAGGGGTCGTCGCCCTCGTTGTGACCGCGGCGGCGGTAGCAGATCATGTCGATGACGACGTCCTTCTGGAACTTCTCGCGGAAGTCGACGGCCAGCTGGGCAACCCACACGCAGGCCTCGGGGTCGTCGCCGTTGACGTGGAAGATCGGCGCGCCGATCATTTTCGCCACGTCGGTGCAGTACTCGGAGGACCGGGAGTGTTCAGGGGCGGTGGTGAAGCCCACCTGGTTGTTGACCACGATGTGCACGGTGCCACCGGTCCGGTAGCCACGCAGCAGTGCCAGGTTCAACGTTTCGGCAACCACGCCCTGACCGGCGAACGCGGCATCTCCGTGCAGCATCAGCGGAAGGACGGTGAAGCCGTCCTCGCCCTTGTCGAGGATGTCCTGCTTGGCGCGGACCAACCCCTCGAGGACGGGGTCGACCGCCTCGAGGTGTGAGGGATTGGCGGTGAGGGAAACGGTGATGTCGTTGTCACCGAACATCTGGATGTACGTGCCCTCGGCGCCGAGGTGATACTTCACGTCGCCGGAGCCGTGAGCGGCCGCCGGGTTCATGTTGCCCTCGAACTCGGTGAAGATCTTGGAGTACGGCTTGCCGACGATGTTCGCCAGAACGTTCAGGCGACCACGGTGCGGCATGCCGATCACGACCTCGTCGAGCGCGTGCTCGGCGGCCTGATCGATAACGGCGTCCATCATCGGGATAACGGACTCGGCACCCTCGAGCGAGAATCGCTTCTGGCCGACGTACTTGGTCTGCAGGAACGTCTCGAAGGCCTCGGCCGCGTTGAGCTTGCTCAGGATGTACTTCTGTTGGGCGACCGTCGGCTTGACGTGGTGTGCCTCGACCCGGTCCTGCAGCCACTGCTGCTGTTCCGGCTCGAGGATGTGCGTGTACTCGACACCGATGTGGCGGCAGTACGCGTCACGCAGCACGCTGAGGACATCGCGCAGCTTCATCTTGGACTTGCCGTGGAAGCCGCCGACTTTGAACTCGCGGTCGAGGTCCCAGAGCGTCAGGTCGTGCGTGGTGACGTCGAGATCCGGATGGCTGCGGAACTTGTCCTTGACGAACTGGAGTGGGTCCGTGTCGGCCATCAGGTGACCGCGGTTGCGGTACGCGGCGATCAACTCCAGAACACGAGTGCTCTTGTCGACTGCGCCCTCCGGTACGTCCCGCCGCCAGCGGACCGGCTCGTACGGAATACGCAGGGAGTGGAAGATCTCGTCGTAGAACTCGTCGCTGATCAGCAGGTTGTGAATGGTCCGGAGGAAATCGCCGGACTCGGCGCCCTGAATGATGCGGTGGTCGTACGTCGAGGTGAGGGTCATGAGCTTGCCGACGCCCATCTCGGCGATGCGCTCGTCGCTCGCACCCTGGAACTCCGCGGGGTACTCCATCGCGCCGGCACCGATGATGGCGCCCTGGCCGTTCATCAGGCGCGGCACCGAGTGCACGGTGCCGATCCCACCGGGGTTGGTGAGCGAGATCGTGACACCCGCGAAGTCTTCGGCCGTGAGCTTGCCGTCACGCGCACGACGAACGATGTCCTCGTAGGCGCTGTAGAACTGCGTGAAGTTGAACGTGTCGGTCTTCTTGATCGCCGCGACGACGAGGGACCGGCTGCCGTTCTTGCCGGGCAGGTCGATAGCCAGGCCGAGGTTGGTGTGTTCGGGGGTGACCACGTTCGGCTTGCCGTCGATCTCGGCGAAGTGGCGGTTCATGTTCGGGAATACCTTGACGGCCTGCACGATCGCGTACCCGAGAAGGTGGGTGAACGAGATCTTGCCGCCACGGGTACGGGCGAGGTGATTGTTGATGACAATGCGGTTGTCCGCCATCAGCTTCGCGGGAATGGCGCGCACGCTCGTTGCAGTCGGAATCTCGAGCGATGCCGACATGTTCTTCGCGACGGCAGCAGCCGCGCCGCGGAGAACTTTCGACTCGGGCTTGGCAGGAGCCTCGGCGGCAGGGGCGGATGCCTTCGTGTCCTTGACGGTCTTCGGTGCCGGGGCACTCTTCGGAGCGGCCTTGGGGGCCTTGGGAGACGCAGCCTTGGGAGACGCAGCCTTGGGAGACGCGCTCTTCGGCGCGGCACCGTTTGCCTGCTTGGTTTGGGGCGCAGGTGCGGTCTTCGGTGCGGAGGCCTGGGGGGTCGAAGTCGAGGCCGAGGGGGCAGCGGTTGCGGCGGCTTCGGCGGTTCCGTGTCCGTTGGCCGCGCCGGCCTTCGAGGCAGTCTCGGGAGAATAATCTGTCAGGAATTCGTGCCAGCTGGCGTCCACGGACGACGGGTCGTCCTGGAAGCGCTGGTACATCTCGTCAACCAGCCATTGGTTCTGTCCGAACTGGGATGTAGAGCTGCTGCTCACGGCAGGTATTCGCCTCGTTTCTATTTCGGTACCCGATCAGAGTGCCTATATAACATGAGAGTAGCCCCCGCGTGTTACGCGTACTTAACCCGACGAACACGTGTTGACCGTCCCACGGCTTTTCGATGGGGTTACCATCGATGACGGTTCTCGCCCCGCGATTATTCCCCGCTACTGTCTCCGCCGCATCTCGCAACGCACGAGAGCGGTTGTCCTCATAGCTCAACGAGGTACGGAATCCGGTCTGGACCACCGGTCCCCAGTTGACGCCGTTTGGTTGTCGAATAGGTCACGGCAACGTGCCATGACACCGCCAACATAACAGAAGTATGACGGCAAGTCGGGTCGCTCGTTTCGAGGACTACCTGCTAGATGGCCGAATCGGGGGTCTGCTCGTCGGTCCGTTGCCGCCAGGATCGGCACGATGCGCCGGCGGTGCCACACACTTCCCAATGCACCGGCCAACCCTTGCCTACGGGTGACGCATCCCACTTCCGCGACGGAGGTGACGGAGCAGAACACCCGTCAACCGCAACCGGCAATGTGTTCGGGTCGCACGGGCACCCGGGGGAGTTCCAAGCCGGTGGCGTCTCTGATCGCAGCGACGATCGCGGGTATGGAAGACAACGTGGGGGGTTCGCCGGCTCCGCGGAGCCCGTACGGAGCTAGCGGGTCCGGGCTCTCGACGATCTCGAGGCGCATCGGTGGCATGTCTACGATCGTGGGAATGAGGTAGTCGGCGAACGACGGGTTCTGTACCAGCCCGTCCTTGATGACGATCTCCTCCATCACCGCCAGCCCGAGGCCCTGGGCCGACCCGCCGTGGATCTGGCCTTCCAGTGCCAACCGGTTGAGGACTTTGCCCACATCCTGCACGGCGGCCATCTCGACAACCTTGACCAGGCCGAGCTCGACATCGACGTCGACGACCGCGCGGTGTACGCACAACCCGTGCTGAGTGTGAACGGCGCCCTGCCCGGTTGCCGGGTCCATGCCGCTGGTGGCCCGGTGGTGAAACTCCCGAGTCTGCTCGATGACTCGGTCGCCGAGAACGTCCTCGAGGGCGGCGATCGTACCTTCCGAGGCCGACTCGATCTTTCCCCCGACCAGGCTCAAGTCTTCGACGACCCGGCCCAGATGGATTCTTGTCAGAGCGAAGACGACGTCGCGTACCGCTTCGCAGGCTGCCTTCACCGCACCTCCGGTGATGTACGACTGGCGCGACGCTGAAGTCGATCCGGCACTGCCGACTCGGTTGTCGGCAGGGTGGATGGTGACTCGGGTGACGCCCAGTTCGGTACGGGCGATCTGCGTCTGCAGCGTCACCAGACCCTGGCCCACTTCGGCGGCGGCGGTGTGCACCAGCGCGGTGGCCTCGCCGCCTATGACCTCGAGTCTGACTCGGGCCGTGGAGTAGTCGTCGCGGGACTCGGAGGAGCAGAAGTTCTTGATGCCGACCCCGTAGCCGACGCCTCGCACCACACCCTCACCGTGGGTGGTCTGCGAGGCACATCCAGGAAGGCTCCACATGTCGGTGGTATCGGGCGGGGCAGGCATCGGCAACGCTTCGGCCCGCGTGATCATCTCGGCGAGCGGAGTGGCCGCCTCGATCACCTGCCCTGTGGCCAGTGCTGAGCCCTGTTTGATCGCATTGATCCGGCGCACTTCGACCCGGCTGATCCCACAGGCCTCGGCCACCTTGTCCATCATCGACTCGTACGCGAAGCACGCCTGCAGGGCGCCGAAACCGCGCATCGCTCCACACGGAGGATTGTTGGTGTAGACACCGTACGAATCGATCTCGATATTGGGAATCACGTACGGGCCGACGGCGAGAGAGGCGGCGGTACCGACGATGCCCTGAGTGGCCGACGTATAGGCACCACCGTCGAAAATGAGTTCCGTGTCGGCGAAGAGCAGCTTCCCTTCGCGCGTCGCCCCGTACTCATAGCGCATCTGGGCCGGGTGCCGGTGTACGTGGCCGAAGAATGACTCGTAGCGGCTGTACACGATCTTGACCGGCTTGCCGGTGTGTAGCGCCAGCATTGCCGCGTGGATCTCCATCGAGAGATCCTCGCGACCGCCGAACGCCCCGCCGACACCGGCAAGAGTCATCCGGATCTTCTCCTGCGGCAAGTCGAGGCACGGTGCGATCTGTTCGAGATCCTTGTGTATCCACTGCGTGGCGACGTACAGATCGACGCCGCCGTCCTCGTTCGGAATCGCCAGTCCGGACTCCGGCCCGAGGAACGCGGGATCCTGGCTCCCGGTAGCGAACTCGCCGCTGACCACCACGTCCGCCGCCGCCCGAGCGGAAGCGACATCGCCGACGCGGACCGGCTGATGGCGAACCAAGCCGCCGAGCTCTTGAACTTTCGGATAACTGGGGTCCAATGCTGCGCGGCGTACATCGACAAGCGGTTCGAGCACCTCGTAGTCGACGACGATCTTCTCCATCGCTCGCCGCGCCGTCTCCGGGTGGTCGGCAGCGACGAGGGCGATCGGTTCGCCCTGATACCTGACCTCTTCGAACGCAAGTACCGGTTGGTCTTGCGGACTGCTCATACCGAAGCACTTTCGCCCCGGGACATCCTCGTGAGTGAGGACTGCCTCCACGCCGGCAGTGGCGAGAGCCTCACCGATCTGCACGGACAAGATTCTTGCCCGCGGGTGTGGGCTGCGAAGGGTTGCACCCCAAAGCATTCCGTCGATCGAGAGGTCTGACGAGAAGGCGAACTCTCCTTTGACCTTCAGCGACCCGTCCGGCCGTAGTGGGCTATCACCGACCCCTCCCTGACCCGGCGCGACGATTTCTCCCGGTGTCCGCGATGGTTTCGGTGTCTGCAATGGCGTGGTCACAGTGACACCGGCCTCGGTGAGGTGGCGATCGACCCCGCTCTCCGTGAGGCGGCGAGGCGCACCGCGTCGAGGATCTTTTCGTAGCCAGTGCAGCGGCACAGATTGCCGGCGAGGGCCTCACGAATTTGCGTATCGGACGGATTGTCCACTCGTTCGAGTAGGTCATGTGCCTGCATCACCATGCCCGGGGTGCAGAACCCACACTGGATGGCGCCACATTCGACGAATGCCTCCTGAATCGGACCGAGCTGGTCGCCATCAGCGAGCCCTTCCACTGTGCGAATTTCGCGTCCTTGGACCTGACCCGCGGCCACCAGGCAGGCGCATGTCGGAAGGTCGTCGAGATAGACCGTGCACGACCCGCATGCGCCCTGCTCGCAGGCGTTTTTCGAGCCCGGAAGCCCTACTCGTTCGCGGAGGAGGTAGAGGAGGCTCTCGCCTTCCCACACATCGTCTACCACCTGCTGCTTGCCGTTGACTGTGCATGTCACACGCATGTTCAGGCTGCCTTCCCGTTGTTCGCATGGTCTTGCCAAGCCCAGGTGAGAGCTCTTCTGGCGATGACTGAGAGAGCGTGCCTGCGGTATTGCGCCGTGGCTCGAACATCGTCGACTGGGTCGGCAGCCTCGGCAACCAGATTGCCGAACGTGCGGGCGACCGCGCCGTCGAGCGCACCGTCCCAATCGAGTTCGGCGGCCAGGAAGTCCTCGGCCGCAAGGGCGCGGCGTGGGCTGGGGGCGGCCGATCCGAGCCCCGTGCCGACGCGGCGCTCCCCCGGGAACAGAGCAATCGAGAAGGAACATGTTGCCGCCACCATCGCGTTCCGCTTACCGATCTTGGAGAAGTACTGCGGGCCGGAGGCCGGCGCAACATGGAAAGCGCGGATGAGCTCATCGGGGGCGAGCGCGTTCCGCTTCGCGCCCAGGAAAAACTCGGTGGCCGGGATCATTCGCGCGCCGCGGGCAGACGATTCGACTTCGATCACGGCGCCCATCGCCAGCAGCGGCGCATGGGTGTCACCGGAGGCCGCACCGAGATTTCCGCCGACGGTACCGCGGTTGCGGATCTGGCTCGAGCCGATGGTCCGGGCGGCCTGGGCGAGTGCAGGTAGTCGGTCGCCGAGTTCCGAGATCAGTCGCGCATACGGCACCCCCGCCCCGACCCGCAGCGTTCCGTTCTCCAGTTGCTCCCACCTGGTCAGTTCGGTGACCGGATTGAGGTCCAGCAGCGCCGTCGGTCGATTCAGGTCCAAGTTCAACCCGACCATGACGCTGGTGCCGCCCTGGATGGGTACGGTGCTGGGACGTTCGACCATGACGGTCAGGGCGTCTTCCCAAGCTTCTGGTCGCAGGAAATCCATGATGTCCGGTGCTCTCCGCTCGCGGTGGGTTCCCATCCAGTACTACTCCCGCAGACGGCGCAGGGCGAGTGAGAAGGTCTCGAGCGATTGATGACCCTCGGGGCTTGGGTTCACCCTCGAGACGTGGGTTCGTGATTCCTAGAAACCTTCTTGTTCCTTGTGGCGGTACTCCTTGTTCCTTGTGGCGGTATTCGACGGAAGATGCGCCGGAACAAGGTCAGCCGTGATGAGGACGTGAGAGTACGGTATGGCGGATGATCAAGCGTGTTCTCGTTCTGGCCGCGGCAGGCGCGCTGGCTACCGCGTGCGGAAGCCCGCCGACCGAAGAGTCAGCGAACACCACATCCTCCTCGACAACCAGCCCCACCTCGACCGCAGCGACGACAACGAATGTGAGTGCCGAGCAAGCGTTGTACTCGGAGTACGCCAGTGCACTTACTGCGGCCGGAATCGAATTCGAGCCTGGGCGCGAATACGGCTCGTCTTGGGACTGGGATACTGACACTTGCGATGATTTGCGCTCCGGGGATCTGGACCCGTATGACTTCGCTACCAGCTACGGAGTGTTGGCTCAGACCGGAATCGGCCCCCGGATCATCACCATGGTCCCCATCCTGTGCCCCGATCAGCAGCCGATTCTGGACCAAGCCATGGCCGGTGAGGTTCGGCAAACGACGTTCAGTGGCGGCAAGCGGCTCATCGGCAACGGGCTGGAGAAGACGCCGTGGGGGAGCTACTATCTGGCGCCTGGCACGTACCGAACTGAAGGGCCTGCCCGGGATTGCTACTGGGAGCGCTCCGACGCCAACGGCAACATCATCGACAACAACTCCGTCTCGGTTCCACCTTCGGTGACGGTCACCATCGCACCAACCGACGGTGAATTCACCTCTAGAGGCTGCGGCACTTGGAGATTGGTGGAGTAAGACCGCTACTGACTCGTACTGGCGCCGGCCTCGTCGCCCTCCCTGGCCTCGTGACGTCAGTTGATGTCGCGTTGCCGGGTGAGCGCCCAACCGCCCGCGACGAAGGCCACGGTCCAGAGCAGAAGCGTGAGGGGTGCGGCCGGCCAGAGAGGCAGCGCGTCGAGTTCGTTGCCCGCAGCAGCATTGGCGATCGTGCCGAGTGTGGCCGACACCGGGAGGAATCCTCCGATCGAACCGAGCTCGACTCCGCTGAGAATCGATCGGAGGGCCACTTCGCCGACGATGTACCAGGCCAAGAGGATGACGCAGGCCCACACGGAAGAGCCGGTGAGCATCGAGACGCTGCCGCCGATAAGTGCCCACAGCGCTGCACTGACCAGAGCAACGCTCAGCATGGCCAGCAGGGTTCCGCTCATTTCGAAGCTCTCGCCCCCGAACGTCAGTAGCAGGGCGACGCTGGCCACCGCCACGACGAGGCCGTATAGGAACCCGAACGCCGCGGTGACGGCTAGCTTGGCTCCGATGACACCGTCCCGACCGCGTGCCGTGAGGAACGTGGTGGTCAGCGTCTTGTAGCGGAACTCCGTTCCCACGTTTATCGCCCCGAAGAGCGCTGCGAACAGCACGGTGAGGGCGAGTGCGACCCCCAGCCCGAGGAGGGCCGCAGCGGTGTTGGGGTGGAGCGAATCGGTCTCCAATTCGTTCGCGAACGCGCCCGTCGCGGGAAGCGTGATCGCGCCCCCGAACATTCCGACGATCAGAGGTGCGAGACCGAGCATCCACCAGAATCTCAGTGTGGTGACTTTGCGGAACTCCGCAGTAAGCAGTGCTGTCATCGCGGACCTCCGGGCATTGGGCCCTGGTGGTGTGGGCCGTGGTGGGGTGGGGCGTGGCCGGGCGGTGGCGTGTATGCCGGCGGGCCATGCCAAGGCTGCGGTGGGTAAGCCTGGGGTGCGTGCATCTGAGGGGGGCCGTAACCCGATGGCGCAGCCGCGCTCGCCCCGGCCACGTAGTGGCCTGCGGTCATCGAGAGGAACAGTTGCTCGAGATCGATCTGATCACCGACGGTGCCGAAGATCGCAACGCCGGTTCGGTCGGCGACCGTCCGGACGAGATCCTCACCGGCACCGGCGACCGCCAGCCGCCCGTCCGCCATCGACCGAGTATCGGCCACGCCGTTCGCAGCCAGTGCCATCGCCAGCGCGGGCGGGTTGGAGCATGCGACCAGCAGGCGGCTCTGCTGCGACTTGCGCAGCTCGTCCATGCGCCCCTGGTACACGAGTACGCCGCGGCTGACGATCACGAGGTCGTCTACGGCCTGTTCTACTTCCCGCACGTTGTGGCCCGAGATCAAGGCGGTGCGTCCGGATGCGGCGAAACCCTGAAGGAATTCGCGAAGCCAGGCGACCGAGTCGGGGTCGAGCCCATTGGCCGGTTCGTCGAGGACGAGGATCTGCGGATCGCCGAGCAGAGCAGTCGCCAGGGCGAGTCGCTGCCGCATGCCCGGGGAGAATTCCCTTGCCTTTCGCCGCGCCGCGTCCGCAAGGCCGACGACCGAGAGCACCTCTAGTGCCCGTGCCTGAGGAACGCCAATCGCGGCCGCGTACACGGTCAGGTGGTCGAGGGCGGTGCGGCCCGGATGCAGGCCCTGAGAGCCGAGGACGGCGCCGACGGTTCGGGCGGGATCGGCGAGCTCGATAATCGGCAGTCCCATCACGGTGGACGTTCCCGACGTCGGCCGGACCAGCCCCAGGATCATCCGCAGCGTCGTGGTCTTGCCGGAACCGTTGGGGCCGAGCAACCCTGTAATCGAGCCCTGAGGCACCGAGAAGCTCAGATCGGAGACCGCCTGAACGTTCTTGAAAATCTTCGACAGCCCGCGCACCTCGATCGGTGCCGCGAAACTTCCCGGGATTGCAGTGGTCAATCCGTCCCCCTGACACAATCGATTGGAATCGGTTTCGAGACTACTGGGCCGACGACGACGATCTTCGACCCATGACGTCCGGTAGGTTGCCCGCCGCGCACGCTGTCACTCGATTGGGGATCTAGATGAGCAAGAGCCATCATCACCACCGTGATCGTGGACGAGACGTCCTCGCTCCGGCCTACACGGGACGCATGTCGATCGACCCCTTCCCGACGCTGCGACTGCCGGAACGGGCGGCCGATCCAGAGGCAACCTATCGCTTCATCCACGACGAGTTGATGCTCGATGGCAGTTCCCGCCTGAATCTGGCCACGTTCGTCACCACCTGGATGGACCCCGAGGCCGACAAACTTATGGCCGAGACGTTCGACAAGAACATGATCGACAAGGACGAGTATCCGGCCACCGCCGCGATCGAGTCGCGGTGCGTGTCGATGGTGGCCGATCTGTTCCACGCGCCCGATCTGTCGCCCACGGACCCGGCCAGTGCCGTCGGCGTCTCCACCATCGGCTCCAGCGAGGCCGTCATGCTCGGCGGTCTGGCGCTCAAGTGGCGGTGGCGAGCGCGGCGAGAAGAGGAAGGAAAGGACACCTCGCGCCCCAATCTCGTGCTCGGCAGCAACGTCCAAGTGGTGTGGGAGAAGTTCTGCCGGTACTTCGACGTCGAACCCAAGTATCTGCCGATGGAGAAGGGTCGCTACGTGATCACCCCCGAGCAGGTCCGCGAGGCGGTTGACGAAAACACCATCGGAGTGGTCGCGATCGTGGGCACCACCTACACCGGGGAACTCGAGCCGGTGGCCGACATCGCGGAAAGCCTCGACGAACTCGCCGCTTCCGGCGGTCCCGACGTCCCGATCCATGTAGACGCCGCCAGCGGCGGATTCGTCGTTCCGTTCTTATACCCGGAATTGTTGTGGGACTTCAGGGTTCGTCGAGTCGTCTCGATCAACGTCAGCGGGCACAAGTACGGGTTGACCTACCCGGGCATCGGGTTTGTGGTGTGGCGCGGAAACGAACACCTACCCGAGGGGCTGGTGTTCCGGGTCAACTACCTCGGCGGCGACATGCCGACGTTCACCCTGAACTTTTCTCGCCCCGGCAACCAGGTGGTGGGGCAGTATTACAACTTCCTGCGTCTCGGCCGCGCCGGTTACCGGGCAATCATGGAAACCCTGCGCTCCACGGCACTCAGAGTGGGTCAGCGGATCTCCGAGATCGAACACTTCTCCTTGATCAGCGATGGTTCCGAGATTCCGGTAGTGACGTTCGAAATAGTGGGGGACCCCGGATTCACCGTCTTCGACGTGTCACACGAGTTGCGGGCGAGAGGGTGGCAGGTACCCGCCTACACGATGCCCGCCGACGCCGAGGACGTGGCGGTGCTACGCATCGTTGTTCGCGAGGGGTTCAGTGCCGACCTCGGAACGATGGTGTGCGAGGCCATTGAAGCAGCCTGCGCCGAATTGCAACGAAAAAATGGCGGACATTCGACGCAAAGGCACTTCGCTCACTGAGCCTTGGCGTCGGTAGTCATCGCGGTGGTGTTTGCATCGACGCCGCCTCTGCGTTCGAGAACGACAGAGTCCAGGCGTCAGCTGTTCGGCGTGACATCAGTTGCGGGCGCGAGGGTGAAGTAGTTCTCCTCCTCCTGCACGAAGTGCAGACGCAGCACCGCGTGCAGGCCGTACAGGCACGCCAGCAGGTCGTCGATCTGGTCCTCGGAGATCCCGCCGGCCGCGTCGGCGCGCACGAGGTGGGTGCGCAGGCGCCGGGCGAGTCGGTCGATCTCGGCGTGCATCCTGCTCATCGTCGCCGTGGCCTCCGGGTTGCCGAGCGGCGTCGCCAGCGCTGGATAGAGTTCGCGGTCCTCGGCCTCCTCATGCGGTAGGAGGGTGTCGAAGAGGAAAGTATCGACGCGGCGCAGGGCATCGTGCGTCGCAGCGAGGTCACCGGATGCAAGAAGCCCCGCAGTGTCGCGCAGGATCGAGAGCTGGTCCCGTAGTTCGTCGTGTTCGGCGGAGAACCGATGCAACATCGCGGCGGTTTCCACCGGCACCCGAATCTCCCGACCGCGCAGGGCGCGCAGCGCGTTGAGGATCACCGCGACGTCGATCCCCTCCTGCAGCAGTGCGCCGGCCGCGGGCGGCAGCAATCCGAACGCGGCAAAGCCCATGGCCACCAACGACAGTCCCATCCCGACGGCCGCGCTCTGCACGGCGATGCGGCGCGAGCGGCGGGCGATCGCCATCGCATCCGCCAGGGGGTCGAGGCGGTCGGTCGTGAGAACGACGTCCGCCGCCTCGGAGGTCGCCGTCGACCCCCGGGCGCCCATTGCGACGCCGACGGTCGCGGCCGCGAGCGCGGGTGCGTCGTTGACGCCGTCGCCGACCATCACCGTGACAGCACGCTCGCGCTCGGTACGCACGCCGGCCACCTTGGCGGCCGGGGTCTGCTCGGCGTACACAGCGTCGAGACCGAGGGCAGACCCGATCTCTTCGGCGGGCGCGCGCCGGTCGCCAGTGAGCATGACCAGCCGGTTCAGCCCGGCCGAGCGGAGGCGGCGAACGGTTCGGAACGCGTCACGGCGCACCGGATCGGCCAACAAGATCGCACCGGTGAGCACACCGTCGACGGTGACCCAGGCGATCGCGGCGCCGTCGAGTGCGGCTCGCCCCTTTGCGGACCGCGCCCACCCCGGTGCGTCGACGGGCAGATCCAGGGTGCCGACGGTGACCCTTCGGCCGTCGACGGTGGCGGTGACGCCGGTTCCTGCTTCCTCGTTCGCCTCGGTGGGCAGCGACAGCTCGAGTCCCCGGATCCTCGCTTCCTGCACTATGGCGTCGGCGAGCACGTGCGGGGAGAGTTGATCGGCCGACGCGGCCAGCCGCAACACCTCGGTGGCATCGCCGTCGGGGGCGGTGAGTACCTCGGCACCGGTGGGTCGGCCGGTGGTGAGGGTACCGGTCTTGTCCATCACCAATGTTGTTGCGTGTCCGAGATTCTCGAGAGAACTACCGTTGCGGATGACGACACCGAGGCGGGATGCGCGGGAGAGCCCCGACACGATCGCCACGGGGACGGCGAGCAGCAGTGGGCACGGCGTGGCGACGACGAGCACGGCCACCGCGCGGGTCGCCGAACCGCTGAGAAGCCAAGCGGCACCGGACACCGCTAGTGCGAGCGGCAGGAACCAGCCGGCGATGCGGTCTGCGACCCGCACGACGGGAGCGCTCTCGGCCGCGGCGTCCTGCGCCAGTCGCACGATACCGGCGTAAGTACTGTCCTCCGCGGTGGCGCGGGCCTGCATCTCGAAGACCGGACCGGCATTGACGATGCCGCTGCGCACCGCCTCACCGCGTCGCCGCGACACAGCGAGTGGCTCGCCGGTGAGGGCGGATTCGTCGAGCACGGCCAACTCGGAAGTGACCCAGCCGTCGACCGGCACCACTTCGCCACCGCCTACGACGAGTGCATCGCCGACGGTGATGCTCTCGAGGGGAACGGTTTCCACGCCGTCGTCGATCCGTTTGCGCGCGGTGCGGGGAGCGCGGTCGAGCAGTGATCGCAGATCTTTGGTGGCGCGCCGGCCTGCAGCGGCGTCGAGGGCCTGGCCTGTTGCCAGCATGACGGCGATCAGCGCTCCCGCGAGGTACTCCCCGACCAGGAGCGTGCCGATCAGGGACAGGACGGCGATGAGGTCGACTCCGACGCGTCGGTGTCGCAACGCGTCGACCACCCACCAGGTAGCGGGCACGATCGCGACGACCGTGCCGGCTATCCAGGAGGCGTCGGCGACGTCGTGCGCGCCGCCGAGCCACGCGACCCCGCCGGCCACGAGCGCCAGGGCTGTGACTACCAGGAACGCGGGCTCCCCCGAGCGGCGCAGACGCCCGAGCCACCGGGATTGAATGTTGGACCTCACAATCACCCCGCCACTTACCAACCTGTCGTTGTGGACCTCAACTGACGTTACCGTGTCCGAGGGATCCGTTCTGCACGTCGCAGTTCTTCTTCAACACGCCCATGTCGCACCACACCGAGAAGACCGTGTGAGCAGCTATCTTCGATTTGTCCTATTCGACCGGTGCGTAGTGACGCTGCGCCACTAGCTGACAACTCCGGATCTGACACGGGTGCTCGACCCGATACCGGCGGTTGTCGAGAGGAAATTGTGAAGACAGAGATCAGCAGTGGGCCTGCGTTCGCGTTCGCCGAGATCGCCATTCCGCCAGGAGGATCCGTCAGAGTAGAGGCCGGGGCGATGGCGATGATGCGGGGCGACGTCTCGACCAGTACGTCGACGCGCGGCGGATTCATGAAGGGGCTCCGTCGTGTCCTGGGTGGGTCGAGCTTCTTCGTCAACGACTTCACCAGCCAAAACGGGGGCGTCGTGGGCGTCGCCGGGCCGCTCCCGGGTGATCTGGCCGAGACCAGCATCGACGCCGGGGGCGCGTTGCTGGTTCAGTCCGGTTGCTGGATCGCATCGGACGCGACCGTCGACGTCGATGCGAAGTGGGGCGGCAGCAAGGGGTTCTTCAGCGGTGCGGGTCTCGTGCTGTTGCGGTGCAGCGGCAGTGGACAGATGCTGCTGTCCAGCTACGGCGCCATCCGGTCGGTGACGCTCGCACCGGGGGAGACGATAACGCTCGACACCGGCCACGTCGTAGCGTTCGACGAGACCGTCCAGTACACCGTACGAAAGGCTGGCGGATGGAAGTCGACGCTTCTCGGCGGCGAGGGGCTCGTCACCGAGTTCGCCGGACCGGGGCGCGTCTGGCTGCAGACCCGCAACACGACGGACCTGGTCAAGTGGTTGAGTGCCAGGATGCCGTCGAACCGCGGCAGCAGCAGAATCGGCGGAGGCGACGACTGAACGAACTCGGTCAGTCGGGCTCGACGAGGTCGCCCTGGGGTGACGTCGGCGCCGGCTCTGCCTTCGAGAATGTCAGAGTCCCGTCGTCGATCGGGGTGTCTCGCAGCACGACGACGTCCCTGTAGTAGTCCATCTGCAAGTTCCACGGATCCTCGGTGCCGGCCTGCGGCCACAGGTGCGCGGACCGCTGGATGTACCCGGCGGCGAAGTCGAGCAGCGGCTGGGTCGGCATGTCGGGCCGGTCGTTCTCGGCCACCGCGACCGTAGCGCCGCGGCGATCCATCTCGGTCAGCAACCGGCACAGGAAGTCGGCGACGAGGTTGACCTTGAGCGTCCAAGGGGCGTTGACATAGCCGACGGCAAACGAGAAGTTCGGGATGTCGGAGAGCATCGTTCCCTTGAACGCCAGTCGTTTCGTGAGGTCGACGGGTTCACCGTCGATGCTCAGGTCGACGCCGCCGAGCGCCAGCAGGTCGAGTCCGGTCGCAGTAACGATGATGTCGGCGTCGAGGTGCTTGCCGGAGGTGAGCGCGATTCCGGTCTCGGTGAACGTCTCGATTGTGTCGGTGACCACCGAGGCCTTTCCCTTACGGATCGTCTTGAACAGGTCACCGCCCGGGACGACGCACAGGCGCTGATCCCACGGGGCGTACCGGGGGTTGAAGTGGGTGTCGACGTCGAAGCCGGCTGGCAGCATGCGCTTGTTGAGCCATCGGATGACGGCCCGTGCCTGCCGCGGGAAGCGGCGGCACAGCTTGTAGACCCAGACGTTCTGCGCGATGTTCTTCTTGCGGGTGAGCCGGTACCCGCGTTCGTCGCCGAGGAGGCGACGGAACACGCCGTAGAGCGCATCCTCGGCGGGCAGCGGAATGATGTACGTGGGCGAACGCTGGAGCATCGTGACGTGTTCGGTCGCGTCGGCCATTGCGGGGATCAGCGTGACGGCGGTCGAGCCTGACCCGATGACGACGACCCGTTTGCCGACGTAGTCCAGGTCCTCGGGCCAGTGCTGGGGATGCACGATCTGTCCGCTGAACCGGTCCTCGCCTGGAAACTCGGGGGTGTAGCCCTTGTCGTAGTTGTAGTAGCCGGCGGCGCAGAAGAACCAACTCGCAGTGAACGTCGCTGTTTCGCCACTGTCGCCGATGCGAGCGGTAATTGTCCAGAGTGCGTCCGAGGGTGACCAGTCGGCCCGAATTACCTTGTGGTGGTATCGAATACGATCATCTATGCCGTACTCGCGAGCAGTCTCGCGGATATAGCTGAGGATGTCGGCGGCTGGCGCAAGAGCCTTCCGGCCTTTCCACGGCTTGAAGTCGTACCCGTAGGTCTGCACATCCGAATCGGAGCGGATGCCCGGGTAACGGAACAGGTCCCAGGTGCCGCCTGAGGCCGCGCGGGATTCGAGGATCAGCAACGACCGCTGCGGGTGTTCCCGGCGCAGGCGTGCCGCGACCCCGATCCCGGACAGCCCGGCTCCGACGATGAGGACGTCGACATGTGTGGTCTGGGCCGTGCGGGTCTCGGACGGTCTTGCGGGGCGTTCGGGGCTCATCGAATCCTCCGGTGCGCGTGCTTGTAAACCTCGTCTGCCTGCACGATATCCCTTTCGGGCGATTCGGCGAGAGCGACTTCGAACAGATTCTCGTTGCGACGCACGGAGTGGTTGTTCTGCGGAGTCGTCCACCGGGCCGGGATTCAGGCGGTGTACCGAAATTATTCACAAATCGAACATCGGGTGAACATTCGAGAACTCCGCCAAATCGGGCCGACCATCCGCCCGAGTTGTGTTGTGATCCTTAGGTGTTGGAAAACAACGAGAGCACGGGAGTGAGCCGGCGCGGCGTACTGCGTGGCTCGATGGTTCTGGCTGGAGTGGGGTTGGTTGCCGCGACAGCGGGACGGGCCTCGGCCGAGTCTGCGGTGCCGGGGTTCGTTCACGGTGTCGCGTCCGGTGATCCCCTCCCTGACCGGGTGATCATCTGGACCCGGGCCACCCCCTCTGCCGACGCGCTACCGGGGTCGGGCGTGGGGCAGAAGATTTTGGTGTCTTGGCAGGTGGCGGCCGATCCGGCCTTCGTGAACGTCGTGCGCAGCGGCGTGGCGGACACCGGCCCGGACACCGACCACACGGTGAAGGTCGACGTCACCGGCCTGCGCGCGGGCACCGAGTACTTCTACCGGTTCACAGCGTTCGGACAGACGTCTCCGACAGGACGCACCCGCACCGCACCCCCGGCCGACTCGGACGTCGAGCGCATACGGTTCGGTGACGTCTCGTGCTCGAACTGGGAGGCCGGCTATTTCGCGTCGTACCGCCACCTCGCCGATCGCGACGACCTCGACGCGATCGTCCATCTCGGCGACTACCTCTACGAATACGGCCGCAACGTCTTCGGCGCGCGGAACGGTTCTGTCCGACTGCACGATCCGGAGCACGAGATCGTCTCGCTTGCCGACTACCGGATCCGGCACGCGCAGTACAAGACAGACCCGGATCTCATGGGGTTGCACGCCAAGGTGCCGTTCATCGCCACATGGGACGACCACGAGTCTGCCGACAACGCGTACGTCGGCGGCGCCGACAACCACGATCCGGCCACGGAGGGGGATTGGGGCGCGCGCAAGGCTGCTTCGATGCAGGCCTACTTCGAGTGGATGCCGGTGCGCGTGGGTGGCACTGTCGGCGACGCCGCGCTCTACCGCCGGTTCCGGTTCGGGAACCTCGCCGAACTGTCCATGCTCGACCTGCGCACCTACCGCGACAAGCAGGCGACGACGGGCGCCGGGTGGCGCAATATCGACTCCTCCGACAGGTCGATCACCGGACGTGCGCAGATGGATTGGCTGACCAGCGGAATCGTCACATCGCCCGCGCAGTGGAAGATCGTCGGCAACTCGGTGATGATCTCGCCGGTCATGCTCCCGCCGCTCGACCCCCGCACGATGGGAGCGATCACCGACACGGTCGGGTTACCCGACGCCGGAATCCCCTACAACACCGATCAGTGGGACGGCTACAGCGCCGACCGCCGCAGACTCTTCGATGCCATCGCCGCAAACGGGGTCCGCAACACCGTCTTCCTCACCGGTGACATCCATACCTCCTGGGCGTGCGACCTGCCGCTGAACGCTGGGGACTACCCGGGCGCCGGCACCGTCGGCACCGAGCTGGTGGTGCCGTCGGTGACCTCGGTCAATATCGACGACATACTCGGCGTTCCTCCGCGGACCGCCACCGTCGCAGTCGAGGCGGCGATCAAATCGATCAACCGCCACATACGCTACGTCGAACTCGACTCTCACGGCTACGGTGTGTTTGAGGTGAACAAGCAAGGGGCGCAGATGGACTGGTTCTACATCAGCGACCCCAAGGATCCGCGCGCCACGGTTCGGCACGCGATGAGCTACCGGGTCGCCGACGGCACCGCGCACGCTCACCCGGTTGCGACCCCGCTTCCGCGCTAGTGTTGTGGGTGGCTACCTGCTCGGACCTTTCACACGGCTGGGGTACGAGCACACCTCTACCCTCGCGTTCACCCGCCGCCGCGGATCGTCCAAGGAGTCCTGATGTCCGATCAGTCGTTCAACGAGGTACTGAGCGCCCACGATCACCGTTCCCAGCCCGAACTGTTGATGCCGGAGGCGGTGCTGTCCCGGACGGCCGCGGATCTGGCCACCAAGTACACAGGGGTGTTCTCTCCGCAAACAGTCGAGCGGTACGTCTTCGAGTCCTACACCGCGCTGAGGCTGGTCGCGAAGGTCCACACCCACCTGCCGACGCTCGCCGGACGGTTCGCCGCCGATCGGCTCACCGCGCTCGCGCAGTCGCAGGGGGCGGTGCCCAAGACTGCGCCTGAGGTGCTGTTCGTCTGCGTCCACAACTCCGGCCGCTCCCAGATGGCCGCCGCGTTGCTCGCCCACTACGCCCTCGGGCGGGTTCACCCCCGCTCCGCGGGATCGGCACCGATCGATGCCATCGAGCCGGCCGTCATCGAGGCGATGGGTGAGTTCGGGATCGACCTCGGCTCAGAGTTTCCCAAGCCGCTCACCGACGACGTCGTGGCAGCCGCCGACATCGTGGTGTCTATGGGCTGCGGGGAAGCGTGCCCGGTCTACCCCGGCAAGCGCTATCTGGACTGGGCTACCGACGACCCGTATGGACAGCCGCTCGAGCAGGTCCGCCGAATTCGCGACGACATCGATTCCAAGGTGCGCGATCTGCTCGGCCAACTCGTCCCCACCACTGATTGACCGCCCACCTCTGACCGCATCGAAAGGGTCGTGCATGTCCACCACACCGAAGGTGCTGTTCGTCTGCGTCCACAACGCGGGCCGTTCTCAGATGGCCGCCGGGTTCCTCTCCGCGCTCGCCGGGGATCGAATCGAGGTACGATCCGCCGGGTCCGCGCCGGCAGGCCAGGTTAACCCGGCCGCGGTCGAGGCGATGGCTGAGGTCGGCATCGACATCTCCGCGGAGAATCCGAAGGTTCTCACCGTCGACGCGGTGTTGGCTTCCGACGTGGTGATCACCATGGGCTGCGGCGACACTTGCCCGGTCTTCCCCGGTAAGAGCTACCGCGACTGGGTGCTCGATGATCCGGCGGGCCAGGGAATCGATGCGGTCCGTCCGATCCGCGACCAGATCAAGGTCAAGGTAGAGGCGTTGATCGCCGAGTTGACTTCGCAGACCGCCGCCCACTGAACCGGTTCATCCCGAGGGCGGGCCGTCCTGGTGGGCGATCAAGCTCGAGCTGCGGGAAGCTGGTCCGGCCAGTGTGCGGGGGCCGGACCGAAGGCTTCGCGTGCGTTGTCTATCAGGCCCCTGCCGATGGCCCGGTTGCCCGCGCCGCCGATGGCGGCACCGATGCCGGCGGGCACGAGTTTGCCGAGGATCAGTGCGCTGCGCCGGGCTGCGTACCTGGTGATGAACTTGCGCACCAAGGTGTTGTTCATGCCGATCATCGTGGAGCCGGGAACACGGTTGGTGATGGCGCTCGTCCAGTTCTTTGCCGTCACGCCTGTCGCTTTCTGGACGATCTCCATGCCTGATTCGCCAAGGGCCACCGTGAGAACGAGTGCCCGCCGTTGCTGATGGTCGGCGGCGGAGACGCCGTGCACAGATGCCACCGCGAGGGTGAGTAGAGCGGCTGCCTCCAGGAAGAACGCTGTTTCCGCACCCACCGCCGCGACGGATGCAACCGTACCGACACCCGGTACGGCGGCGGCGGCGCCCACGGCGCTGCCACTACCCGTTACCGCGAGCAGGAACATCTTCTCCATACGCTCGACGATCTGCGCCGGCGATTCGCCGGGATGTGAGCGGCGGACCCACTCGACGTACTTGGCCACCGCAGGGGCCTGAAGGCGACTTCCGCTGTCGAGGACCGAGACCAGTGCCTTCTCGACCGATCCACCATTGCCAATCATCGTCGACCCCCACTTTCTGCGTACCTCGCGCTCTGGGACCAACTGTAGGCGAGCGCCACATTTGTCCGATTCGAGGTCGGCCTACAAGCTGATTCGGCCGGGCGCACTCACTCTCGATGTACTGGAGGAAAGCACGATCCTCGTTCGATGAGTCGAACGGGAAGTACGTTGTTTCGGCGGTAGCGGCGGCGTGGATGGTCGATGCGGTGGAGGACTCGATCCATCGCCTGGCGTCCGAGGTCGGCGGGGCTCTGGTCGATAACCGTAAATGGTGGGGACAGGGCGTCAGCCATGGGGAAGTCGCCGAATCCGATGGTGGAGAGATCGTGCAGGTTCAGTTGCTGTATTGCGGGGATGCTCGCCATCGAGATTCGGGCATTCGACAGGAACAGGGCGGTCGGGGGAGAGGCGAGGGACATCAGCATCTCGAGAATTTTGCCGGCGCCTTCTCGGGTCCCTGCCCCCATCACGATCAGTTCCTCGTCTTGGGGGATGTTCCGGGCGTCTAGGGCGTGTCGGTACCCGAGCAGTCGGTTCCTGGTGGTCGGAATCGACTCGGTATCCCCGACGAAGGCGACGCGCCGGTGCCCCAACTTCAGTTGATGTTCGGTCGCCATGACGGCTCCGTCGTGGTCGGCGTGGACGAAGCTGTCCGAGGGGACCCCTTTCGTCGCGCGGTCGACGAACACGGTCGGTACTTGCGTGGTCCATCGTTTGAGGTAGCCGTGGTCGGATCCGGTCGGGGCCAAGATCAGCCCGCTCAGCCGACGACGCAGCAGCGACTCGACAATTGGGCGTTCTTGCGCTCGGTCGTCGCCCAAACTCGTCATGATGACCGCCATATCCCTTTTGTGTGCACTGGTTTCGACGGCGTGTGCGATCGCGGCGAAGAACGGGTCGGCGATATCGGGAACGGCGAGTCCGATGGCTGCGGGGCGGCCAGTGCGAAAGGTGGTGGCCATCGTGTTGGGAACGTAGTTCAGCGATTCGAGTGCTGCCATGACGCGCGCTCGCGTATCCGGACTCACGTGAGGATCGTCGTTGTAGACGCGGGAGACCGTCTTCGCGCTGACGTTCGCCAGCTCCGCAACATCTTGCATCGTGGTCATCATCGCGCCTTCGCTTGGTTGGGATCTTTCCTGCGGTGCACAATCTGAGTTCGCGCAACCGGTAAATCATTGTCGGCCAAACGATCTTGCCAGATGCAGGCCTGCCACACGGCGTGCCACACCGTCTTGCCGCGTCCGATCAGCGGCAGGTGTATCCGCCGTCGACCGGCAGGCAGACGCCGGAGATCATGGAAGCGGCGTCGCTGAGCAGGAAGCCGATCGGTGCCGCGATCTCGTCTTCGGTAGCCCACCGTCCGAGTGGCATCTGCTCGAGATACGGCTTCTCGATTTCGGGCTGTCCCCAGTATGAGGCGGACATTTCCGTCATCACTACGGTGGGGTTGACGCTGTTGACGCGGATGTTGTACTTGCCCAGTTCCAGGGCGGAGACTCGGGTGATGTTGTCGAGTGCGGCCTTCGACGAGCCGTAGGAAATGTGGCCGGGGAGGGCGACGAGGGCGGCCTGGCTCGAGACGTTGACGATCGCACCACCCTTGCCCTTCGCCACCATCGAGGGTGCCGCATACTTGATGACCAGCAGCGCACCACGAGCGTTGACGCTGATCGCCTTGTCGAAGACCGCGATATCGGTGTCCTGTGGGGTAGCGATCTCGCCGCCGAAACCGCCGCAGTTGACCACGCCCCAGAGTTCGAGCCCACGGAGAGCGTCGCGGATGCTGTCTTCGGAGGCGAGGTCGAACGGCAGCGGGTGCGCCCCGGTTTCTTCCCGGAGCTTCGTCAGTGCCTCCACGGACCTACCGGAGGCGAAGACCTGTGCGCCTTGGGATACCAACAGGCGCACCGTCGCTGCACCGATGCCCCCGCTCGCGCCGGTTACCAAGATGGACTTGCCGGTGAAGTCGGCCACCAAGATCACTCTCTCTCAGGTTCATACCGAACAGTCGATCGGAGAATATCGATCGGTTTCGCGATGTTTGACCGCGATCGGATGCCCATCATAGCGGCAATGTCATCGATGTCATGGTCTTGCGTAGATTTTCTATGTCACCGATGACATCAATTTGCCCGCAGGTAGTGACAACGGGAGTTGTGTAGGTCACACTGGATGCCATTGATGTCCACGAGGTGTCAGCGACAGGACCACCGGTTATGTTTCAGCAAGCTTCACGCGCCCGATTTCGAGAACGCACCGAAGGGCACAACGATTCTGTGGCTCCTGTGGTGAGTGCGACGGCTTGCGGATATGCACATGGACCAATCGTTCTCGCGGCGACTATGGACGAACTCGCGGATCGTGCCCGCACCATGATCGCGGGTGGGCAGCGGCGACTACTCGGGATCACAGGTTCCCCCGGCGCCGGGAAGTCCACGCTGTCCAGGGCGCTCGTTGCATCACTGGGGGAGCAGGCTGCGCTTGTCGGTATGGACGGATTTCACCTGGCAAACGATGAGTTGCTCCGTCTCGGACGCAGGGACCGAAAGGGTGCACCCGACACTTTCGATGTCGACGGATATGTCGCACTGCTGAAACGACTACGACATCAGCAGTCTCCCGTGATATACGCCCCCACGTTCGATCGTGGGCTCGAGGAGCCCATCGGAAGCGCGGTTGCGGTCTACACCGGTGTTCCCTTGGTCGTGACGGAGGGAAATTATCTACTGACCGGCAGCGGCGGTTGGGAACGTGTTCACCCGGTATTGGACGAGGTGTGGTTCCTCGATGTCCCCCACCGCGTGCGGGAAGGCCGGTTGATCGGGCGGCATCAGGCGTTCGGGAAAACCCTCGCTCAGGCCCGCGAATGGGTACGCGAGGTGGATCTGCGCAATGCCGATCTCGTCGAAGCGATGCGTGCGCGCGCCGATCTGGTGGTCGAAGTACTCGACGACCTCTCCCACGAGGACAGCTCGTGGTGAGCGGCGCATCCACGCAGAACGGAAATGTCGAGGGGGCCGCGACCGAAGCACACGAGCAAGGAGTATCCGCGATGAATGCTGCGCCCACCACCGTGCCGATCTTGGAAGCACGAGCGTTATCCCGCAGTTTCGGGCACGTAAGGGCTCTGGACGGCGCCGATTTCGAGATCTATCCCGGTGAGGTCGTCGCCCTGATCGGTGACAACGGCGCAGGCAAGTCGACGCTCGTCAAGGCGATGTCGGGAAACCTGAGTCTCGACTCGGGGGAGATCCTCTTCTCGGGAGTGCATGTAGATCTCAAAAACCCCAACGCTGCAAGCGAATTGGGAATCGAGACCGTATATCAGGATCTTGCGCTTGCGCCGCATCTCAATGCCGCGCAGAACATGTTTCTCGGCCGTGAACTGCCAGCGAAGGGATTGCCCGGCCGTCTCGGGTTCCTTGATACCAAAACCATGAGAGAGAAATCTCGCAAAGCTCTCGACGACCTGAGGGCGACGGTGCCTACTTTGACCGATCCGGTCGGAGTCATGTCGGGTGGCCAGCAACAGGCGATCGCGATCGCGCGCGCTGTGGCGTGGGCAAAAGGTGTGGTCTTCCTCGACGAGCCCACGGCGGCACTCGGGGTCGTGCAGACACAGAATGTCCTCGAAACAATCCGGCGGATCGCCTTCAATGGCGTCGCGGTGGTCTTGATCAGTCACTCGATGCCGCACGTGATCGAAGTGGCGGATCGGGTCCAGGTGCTGCGCCAGGGGCGACGTGTGGCCACCTATGAAGCCAAGAACACTTCCATGGAAGAACTTGTCGGTGCGATGACCGGCGTAACCGACGGAGCAGCGTAGCCATGTCCACTCGAACCGCGAACCCTACAACCTCGCTGCCGACCGGTGAACCGGAAGGAGAATCATCCGGTGCCAGGTGGACCCCCGGTAAATTGCTGCGGATTCCGATCTTCCAGATCCTGTTGGTGCTGTTGCTGATCTGTGCTGTGTTCGGTGCAATGGCACCGGAATCATTCCTCGCATGGGGCAACATCCGGCTGATCATCCAGAACGTGTCGATTCTGGCGATCCTCGGTATCGGCATGACCTTCGTGATCGTGACAGCCGGTATCGACCTGTCGATCGGGTCTGTCCTCGTCTTTTCCGGCGTCGTCGCCGCCAAGACGATGCAAGCAATTGGCGGGGAAGGGTGGGGCACGGCCATCGTCGGGATCATCGTCGCGATCCTTGCCGGTATGGCGTGGGGTGCCCTCAACGGGTTTCTGGTTGCCAAGGCAAAGGTTCCACCGCTGATCGTGACGCTCGGAACCCTGGGCGGCGCACTCGGTCTGGCGCAGGTATTCACCGGCGGTGTGGACATTCGTGACGTTCCTCCCGTCCTCATCGACACCGTTGGCTACGGAAACCTACCCGCCACCTCTATCCCGGTCATCTCGGTGATCGCTCTGGTTTTGATCATCGCTTTCTCTATCATCCTGCACCGCACGAAGTTCGGCCTCTACACCTACGCGATAGGGTCGAATGAGGAATCCGCACGACGTGTCGGCGTCAAGGTAGACCGGCAATTGATCCAGGTCTACGCACTGTCGGGAACCCTTGCCGGTTTGGCCGGGATCCTGTCGCTGGCGCAGTACGGCACCACCGCAATTGCGGGGCAGTCCGAGACGAACCTGAACGTGATCGCCGCCGTCGTGCTCGGTGGCACCAGTCTCTTCGGCGGCATCGGCACGATTTTCGGGACGGTGGTGGGACTCTTCATTCCCGCGGTCCTGCAGAACGGATTCGTCATCATCGGTGTCCAGCCGTTCTGGCAGCAAGTCGCCGTCGGTGCGGTTCTGATCGCCGCAGTCTACATAGACCAACGCCGCCGCGCCGCCGCTTCGCGCGGTCGACCGGAGGCGTCGAAACTCTCTTCCCTGCGCAAACTATGGTCCCGAAGTCCGTAGTGAACCCGACAGATGCACGGATACAACAATTCTCACCTACGTCCCACAGGAGTGTGTAAACAATGTCGAAGAAGTCTCGCAGGGTCGCCACGATATTCGCCATCGGTGGCGCGGGCGCGCTGGTGTTGTCCGCGTGCTCCGGTGCGGGGGGAAGCGATACCAAGGAGATCGCTTTCGTCCAGGGTGTGGCAGGCGACGAGTTCTACATCAGCATGCAGTGCGCCATCGAACAAGAGGCCGCGGCCGAAGG
This sequence comes from Rhodococcus sp. WMMA185, assembly GCF_001767395.1. Lineage (NCBI taxonomy): Bacteria > Bacillati > Actinomycetota > Actinomycetes > Mycobacteriales > Nocardiaceae > Rhodococcus > Rhodococcus sp. WMMA185. The sequence goes on from NZ_CP017014.1 coordinate 701,535, forward strand.
CGTCGCCGTCAACACCCAGGGGCCTACCCAGTTCGACCCCTCCCTGCAGAAGACGGTTCTCGATTCGGTGGTTGCCTCCCGTCCTGACGCCATACTCATTGCGCCTACCGATGCCACGGCTATGCAGGCGCCTATCGACGCGGCGGCAAGGCAAGGTATCGAGGTTGTGCTCGTCGACGCTACCCTCGACGATCCGTCCGTCGCCGTGTCCCATGTCGCATCGGACAACGTCGGTGGTGGCGCCGAGGCATTCCACGCGATCAAGCAGATGAATCCGGAGGGTGGAAAGGTTCTCGCCATGGACCTCTATCCAGGCGTTTCCACCACCAACGCGCGAACGGAGGGCTTCGAGCAAGCGGTCGCGCAGGACCCGGATTTCGAATATCTTGGCGTGCAGTACAGCCACAACGATCCGGCCGAGGCGGCTAGGCTGATGACCGCGGCGCTGTCTCGGGACCCCGACATCGTCGGTGTCTTTGCCACCAACCTCTTCGCCTCCGAGGGCACCGCCACCGGTATCCGTCAGGCCAATGCGCAGGATCAGGTCAAGCTCGTCGGCTTCGATGCGGGCCCGGCTCAGGTCAACCAACTGCGCGACGGCACGGTGCAGGCGCTCATCGCTCAGGAACCAGCCACGATCGGCAAGGACGGTGTGCAACAAGCCATGAACGCGCTCGACGGGAATCCGGTTACCTCCGACATCCAGACCGGTTTCCGGGTGATCACCGCAGACAACCTTGACACCGACGGTGCGGAGTGGGTGTACAGGTCCGCATGCTGACTCTGTAGCGATTGTGGTGGTGTCATTCGTGAAGTCTGAGCGAATTCCAAAGGCGGCCATGACCGGTCTGAGTCGCAGCGCGCTCGCTAGGTTTCCCGCTTCTGTCGAGACGCCGGCCCGTCGGGAAGACGTACGGATCGGAATCGTGCATTTCGGTGTCGGAAATTTTCACCGGTCGCACGAGGCGATGTACGTCGACCGGATATTGGCCGCGGGCCACACCGATTGGGGAATTTGCGGGGTCGGAGTGATGGCCGGTGACACGCGGATGCGCGGTGTCCTCGCGAGCCAGGACAACTTGTACACGCTCGTCACCCGAGACACCGACGGCACCGCCCACGCGCGTGTCATCGACTCGATCGCCGAGTTCCTCTATGCCCCGGACGATCCCGAGGCAGTGCTGAACCGCCTCGCTGCGCCCACCACGCGCATCGTTTCCCTCACCATCACCGAGGGTGGCTACAGCATCAATGACGCGACCGGCCAGTTCGACCCTCACGATCCCGACACTCTTCACGATCTCGACGACGAAGGCGTGCCGCGCAGTGTGCTCGGATTTCTCACCGCAGCGCTGGCTCGCCGCCGCAGTCTCGGAATCCCGCCGTTCACGGTCGTGTCGTGTGACAACCTCGAGCACAACGGGGCCGTCGCCCGCGCCGCGGTAACGGCATTTGCCGAGCGCAAGGATCCCACCCTGGCTGCCTGGATCAGCGATACCGTTGCGTTTCCCAGTTCGATGGTTGATCGGATTACCCCGGTCACCACGACCGAGACCATCGCTACCGTCGCGGCGACCTTCGGCGTCGAAGACCAGTGGCCCGTTCAATCCGAGTCGTTCGAGCAGTGGGTCCTCGAGGACCACTTCACCCTCGGCCGGCCACCCTTCGAGCAGGTGGGTGTGCAAATGGTCGACGACGTGGAACCCTACGAGTTGATGAAGCTGCGACTGCTCAACGCATCGCATCAGGTCATGAGCTACCTCGGAATCCTGGCCGGATACACCTACGTTCACGACGTCTTTGCCGACCCCGATCTGGACGCATTCGTAGTGTCATACATGCACAGGGAGGCGACCCCCACTCTGAGGCGCGTTCCCGGAATCGACCTCGCTCGATACTGCGTTCAACTGCGGAAGCGATTCGCCGGCGACAGCATTCGCGACACTCTTGCTCGCCAGGTGGTCAACGCCTCGGACCGGATTCCGAAGTTCGTGCTACCGGTTGCCCGCGAGCAACTCGAGCGGGGAGGGTCGGTCGATCACATTGCCCTCGTCCTCGCTGCCTGGTGCACTGTCGTCGACAGTGAAGACCTGGGTGTGCCTCTGATCGACGGTCACGCCGACGAGTTGCGCGAACTTGCCCGTCAGGATCGGGACCAACCCGGCGCGTTTCTCGGGAATCGCACCATCTTCGGTGACCTCGTCACCAGCGCCCCCTTGAATGCCGCCTACCGTGCTGCCAAACAGTCACTGCTCGAGCAGGGCCCGCGTACCGCTGCCCGATTGGTCACCGCGACCGCCGGTCCCAACCCATGACCGTCTCGGGGTAGCTCTGCCCTACGCACTGTGGCCCGCGGGCACCGCCTCGTCAGGCTTCGGTGGGGGCGGCGGGGTGCCGTCCCCGAACGGCCTGCCACCGAGTTGCTCGCGCCCGTGCGGCTCCCGCCACCCGGACAGTTCAGGTCCTTTCGGCACGATGCGGGTGGGATTGATGTCGGTGTGGACGATGTAGTAGTGCTGCTTGATCTGAACGAAGTCGATCGTGTCGCCGAATCCCGGTGTCTGGAAGAGGTCGCGAGCATAGCCCCACAGCGCCGGCATCTCGTTCAGCTTGTTCCGATTGCACTTGAAATGACCGTGATACACGGCGTCGAAACGCACCAGGGTAGTGAACAGGCGCACGTCAGCTTCGGTGATCGTGTCGCCCACGAGGAACCGGCGATCGGTGAGCCGATCCTCGAGCCAGTCCAGCCGTGCGAACAGGCTGTCGTACGCGGACTCGTACGCTTCCTGGGATCCTGCGAACCCACATCGGTAGACGCCGTTGTTCACGTCACGGAATACGAGGTCGGCCACCTCGTCGATCTCGTCCCGCAGGCTGTCGGGGTAGAGGTCGGGCGCGCCGTCGCGATGGTACTGGGTCCACTCGCTCGACAGGTCGAGGGTGATTTGAGGGAAATCGTTGGTGACCACCTGCCCCGTGGGCACGTCGACGATCGCCGGCACAGTGATACCGCGTGGGTAGTCGGGGAAGCGTGCGAAGTAGGCGTCCTGAATTCGCGGAATCTTCAGCACCGGATCGAGTCCGTCCGGGTCGAGATCGAAGCTCCAGCTGCGCTTGTCGTGAGTGGGACCGCACAGACCCATCGACAACGCGTCCTCGAGTCCGAGGAGTCTGCGGACGATGACGGCGCGGTTGGCCCATGGACATGCGCGGGCGACCACCAGTCGATAACGACCGGGTTCGACGGGGTAGCCGTCGCGTCCGTCCGCAGTGATGCGCGTAGGAATGTAGCGGGAGTCTCGCTTGAATTCGGCACCGGCTTCCACGTAGGCGCCCTTGGTGGAGTTCTGATCTTCCGTTCGCTGTGACATGGTCGACTCGTTCCCCGTATGTGGATGATGCCCTACAGCGTACTTCGAGAGATCGTGACCTCTGCGTAGGTTCCGAGTTCTCGATATCCCACGTGGGTGGCGAGTGTGCGTGCGGCCAGATTGTTTCGCGGTGAACGGTATTGGGCGATCAGTCCGCTATCGAGTGCATCGTCGGTGGCGATGCCCGTGATCTGCGCACCGAGGCCCCGGCGACGAAACACCGGAGCCGTCAGTACTCCGATGTCGGCGAGGAAGCCCTGAAACTCGGTGTAGCCGGCCGAGGACATTGGGCGCTCTGTTTCGTCGAGGATCGTGAATTGCCTTTCACGGGAATCTAGTTGGGCTTCGGCTACGTCGTCGGGTGGGCACGCCGCCTCGACCTGCCGGACGTGGTCTCGTTGGTAGGAGACCAGTGGCCGGTCGGGCACCGGTTCCTGATATTCGGTGCCGAAGGAGAGCGTCATCGGGCCCACACAGCGACCGGACCGGTCCTGGGTGAGCGCGAGCAGGATCGCGGGTTCGGTCAACTCAGCCGGCGTGTGGACGTCGGCGCGGTCGATTGCCCATCGGGGGCCTACCAGTGCCGAGGCCTCGCCGAGACGGACGAAGCGGATGCTGTCTGCCTCGTCGTCGATGCGGATCGCGCGCCTGCCTTGCCGCCGGGTAGTCAGCGCGTCATCGGGCAGCCCCAGTTCGCGGGACCAGGCGAGCCCGATGATGTCGAGGTGATGGGAGTCCACACGCTCACGGTAACGCCTTGTTCGTTTCCAGCCGGAGCTGTATGTTCCATCTGGAGTATTCAAACTAGAGTATTCGACAAGGAGTATTTGGGGAGGTGGTGTGTGTGACCCTCACTCCACTAGGCGTCACCGTCCTCGGTCTGTTGTGTGAACGGGCAATGCACCCGTACGAGATGTGCCAACTCGCCACCGCACGGCGTGCACGTGTGGTGAAGATCCGGCCGGGCTCGCTCTACCACACCGTGAGCAGACTCGAGGGCGACGGACTGGTGCGTGCGGCCGGTACCGACCGGGAGGGTAATCGTCCGGAGCGCACCATGTACGAAATCACGGATGCGGGTCGGAAGGCACTGGTGAATCGCGTCAGCGAAATGCTCGCCACTCTGGGAAGTGATTTCCCGCAGTTCCCCCTGGCGCTGGCGGAGGCGCACAATGTCGACGCCGCCACCGTGGTGGAGTTGCTACGCGAGCGCCTCGGCCATCTCGAGAAGGCGATCGCCGATCTCGAGACCGTGGCCGCGCAAGCCGATTCCGCCGAGGTCCCCAGGATCTTCCTCCTGGGCGACGAGTACCTCCTCACCCTCGCGGGCGCCGAACGCCAATGGCTCAGTTCGTTGGTGAAGGAGATCGAATGCGGTGATTTGCCCTGGCTCACACCGGAACTCCTCGACCGACTCGAACGCTCGCGCCGGCCACGATCCGGTGCTGACAAGGACTGATAGTGAATAACCAGCGCACGGCACCCGACGTCTCACCACCCCAGCAGACCAATCCGTGGCCCGCCCTGTGGGCCCTGGTCATCGGCTTCTTCATGATCCTTGTCGACAGCACCATCGTGGCCGTGGCAAACCCCGCGATCATGGACACACTGCAAGCCGACATCAACAACGTCGTGTGGGTCACGAGTGCCTACCTGCTGGCGTACGCGGTTCCCTTGCTGGTGACCGGCCGCTTGGGCGATAGATTCGGACCGAAGAACATCTACATGGTCGGGCTCGTTCTGTTCACTGCAGCGTCGCTGTGGTGTGGTCTGTCGGGCACCGTCACCATGCTCATCGTCGCCCGCGTGTTTCAGGGACTCGGCGCCTCGATGATGACGCCACAGACGATGGCGGTCATCACCCGTACCTTCCCGCCCGACCGCCGTGGTACGGCGATGGGCCTGTGGGGCGCGGTTGCCGGGGTAGCCACACTGGTCGGACCGATTGCGGGTGGGGTGCTCGTCGACAACCTCGGCTGGGAATGGATCTTCTTCGTCAACGTGCCGGTCGGTGTAGTCGCGTTCGTTCTTGCGTGGCGGTTGGTTCCGTCGCTCGAGACGCACCGGCACAAGTTCGACATCCCCGGTGTCGTCCTCAGTGCTCTCGGCATGTTCTTTCTGGTGTTCGGAATCCAGGAAGGTAGCACTCTGGACTGGTCGACGGCCGTATTTGCTTCGATCGCCGCCGGGCTGATTCTTCTCGGAACCTTCGTCTGGTACCAGTCCTGGAACAAGAACGAGCCGCTGCTTCCGTTGGGGCTGTTCCGCGACCGGAATTTCTCCCTGGCCAACGTGGCCATCACCTCGATGGGTTTCGCGGTCACCGCGATGGTGCTTCCGCTGATGTTCTATGCCCAGGCGGTGCGCGGATTGTCGCCGACCGCATCGGCGCTGTTGCTGGTGCCGATGGCCGTTCTCACCGGAGTCTTGGCGCCGTTCGTCGGCAGGCTCGTGGACAGGACCCACCCGAGGTACATCGCGGGCACGGGCTTTCTGTTGTTCGCCGTCGCACTGGGTTGGCTTGCCACGGTCATGTCGCCCGACGTCGCGATCTGGGAACTGTTGCTGCCCATCGGGTTGATCGGCCTGGCGAACGCGTGCATCTGGTCGCCGGTCGCAGCGACCGCCACCCACAATCTGCCGCCCCATCAGGCGGGTGCCGGCGCCGGCGTCTACAACACCACCCGTCAGGTCGGTGCGGTGCTCGGTAGCGCCGCGATCGGCGCTCTCATCACCGCACGCCTGTCCGCCCAGGGGTTGACCGGTGGACGCCCGGAAGAGGGTGTGGGCGAACTGCCCGCGTTCGTCCTGGAGCCGTTCAGCAATGCCATGTCTCAGTCGGTGTGGCTGCCGGCGGCCATCCTGCTCATCGGATTCGTCGCCTCGGTGTGCTTCGCCCGGCCGGTTCGTCAGAGCGACCGAGAGGTCAGCGCGGACGTCGCACCCAGTCGGGAAACATCACTGCAGGGTTGAGGTAGTCGTCGGGATCGAAGGCACGCTTGACGGCCCACATTGCGGTGATGTCCTCGGTGCTCCGGGCGAAGTCGAGGTAGTTCCGCTTGTGCGCGCCGACGCCGTGCTCGGAGGCGATCACACCTCCATGATCTCGGATCAACTCCGTCACAGTGCGATACAGCACGGACTCGTCGGGGCAGCCGAGCACGTTGAGGTGCACGTTTCCGTCGGCGATGTGGCCGAACAGCACCGGGATGGCGTCTGGTGCTCGGTCCGACACCAGCGCGACGGCGTCCTCGACGAAGGCCGCGACAGCATCGAGAGGGAGTGCGGCGTCGAACTTGACCGGGGCACCGAACAATCCGACCACTTCGGCGAAGGCTTCGCGGGTCGCCCACACTCGTGCACGGCCCACAGGATCGATGCCGACGGCGGGTTCGCCGTCCGGATCGCAGCGTTGCAGAGCCTCACCCAACTCCTCGGTGCGGTCTGACGTACCGGCCAATTCCACCAGCAGATACCACGGCAGTTCCGTGGGAACCGCCAAGCCCAGCTGTGAGTGCGCCAATTCGAGGCCGCGGCCGTCGAGCATCTCGACTGCATCCACGTCGTCGAGACGCCGAAGCATGCGCACGGCGTCGATGAGCCGCGGCAGGTGCGCGAAGCCCGCGAGAGCGGTGACGCGATGCGAGGGGGCTGGGCGGAGCGCGAGATCGACGGCTGTGATTACTCCGAGTGTGCCCTCGCCGCCCGCCCACAGTGCGGGCATGTCGTATCCGCAGTTCTCGGCATTCGCCCGCATGCGGCGCCGGACGATCGCGCCGTCGGGAAGTACCACTTCCAGACCGCGCACCTGAGCCGACATGTGCCCGTATCGCACGGTGTGCAACCCGCCCGCGTCGGTCGACACCATCCCGCCGATCGTCGCGGAGTCCCGGGAGGCGATATCGACACCGAACAGTAACCCGGCGTCGGCCACGGTCTTCTGCAGTGCAGACAGGGTGACGCCGGCGCCGGCGGTGATCAGTCGCTCCTCGCGGTCGACTTTGCCGACAGCGTCCAACCGCTCGGTGGACAGCAGCACGTCGTCGTGCTCCGGGACCGTGCCGGCCTCGAGGCCGGTGCGACCGCCCTGCACGGTGACCTTCACCCCTGCGCCACGGCAGACGTTCAGGACCGCAGAGACTTCCGCGGTGTTCGCCGGTCGAACGAGTGCGCTCGCCCGCCCGCTGTAGCGACCTGTGAGGTCTGTGGCGCGAGCGGCCAGCACGTCGGGGTCCGAGCTCACGAACCTTTCGCCGACGACGTCGGCCAAGGCCGTGCCCAGCGAGTCCACACTTCGATCGTAGGCGTGCTCGATGTGGCACTCTGGCGACATGACTGACTCCGCCGCCACACATCCCACCCGACTCGAGCGTGTCCGTACCGATGCCGGCGCCGAAGTTGCGGTCCTGACCTTCGCCCACGGGCAGCTGAATCTCTTCGACCAGTCGATGTTCGACGCTCTGCGGTCGGATGTCGCGGGACTCGCGGAGAATCCGCCGAGGGCGGTGCTGCTGCGTGCCGAGGGGAAAGTGGTGTCGGCCGGGGTGGACGTGCATATCTTCGCCGGGCTGGCCGCGGAGCAGGCGGCAGATCTATGGCAGGAGTTGTTCGCCGGGATCTGCCATCCGCTCGAGGCGCTGCCGTGCCCCGTCGTCTACGCAGCGCACGGTTTGACCCTGACCGCAGCGTTCGAGATCGCGCTCGCCTGCGACATCATCCTCGCCTCTCCGAATGCAAAGTTCGGCCTCGTCGAGAACGTCGTGGGCCTTACGCCGTCAATGGGCGGTCCGCAGCGCTTGGCCGAGCGGGCGGGATCCGGCCGCGCCCGCGAACTGGTCATGACCGGCGACCTCTATGACGCCACGACACTGCAGAGTTGGGGTGTGGTCAACGCTGTCCACGACGACGTCGACTCCGAAGCACGTGCACTCGCCGCACGACTCGCGGACGGACCGACGTGTGCCCACGACGCCACGAAGCAGATCATCTCCGCGTGGCGGTCGGGTGGAGTCGCGCACGCCGACTCGATTACCTCCGAGGTGTCTGGCGCGTTGTTCGCGACCGAAGACCTCCGCGGTGCGGTCCGTAGTTTCCTCGACGTCGGTCCGGGAAAGGCGACCTACCAGGGGCGCTGACCCTCCCGCAGACTTCCCGAAAACTGTGACCTACATCTCATATAGTTGAGCCACCGTTTCTTCTCGCGCAGCAGTGTTGTCAGCGGAGGTGCAGATGCCGTCGTCGCTCGTCGAGTACCCGTGTAACCGGCTCTTCTTCCGTGATGACAGGGTGGTCCGCGCTCGCGACGGCATCCTCAGGTACTGCGGGCTCAATCCCTCGCTCACAGAACTGCTCGACGTTGCCGTGCACCGTTACGCGGGCCGTGTGGCCGTCGAGGAGGACGACGGTCGCGCGCTCACGTTCTCGCAATTGTGGACCTCGGCGGCACGGGTGGCGGGCGGGTTGAAGGAGAGGGGCGTCGAGATCGGCGACCGGGTCGCCGTCAGGCAACCGGTGGGACTGCGCTGGGTGGAGGCGTTTGTCGGAGTGCTACTCGCCGGTGGTGTGCCTGTCGGGGTCAGCCCGGCGCTCGACGACACCCAGACAGGAAAGGTGATCGAAGATAGTGCGTCGGTGCTGACCCTCGACGGTGATCTGCCGGAAGGAATCTCGTACATAGACGACGGTGCCGGCCCGGAGGAACTGGTGTTGCTGTCGTACGCTCCCGATTCTTCGGGCTCTCTCAGGGGTGTCGAACTCAGCAACGAGAATCTCTTGTCGACCATCGAATCCGTGGTTCATGCCCGCGGGTTCGGCTCCGAGGGGTTGCGCAATCTGCTGGTGGATCCCGAACTGCACGCGATCGGATCGCTGATAGAACTTCTCTCGACGCTGGTTGTCGGTGGAACGGCCTTGCTGACGACGAACCGCGATGCGGCGTCGTGGCGAGGGACCGGAGCAGATGTGCTCACCGCCGCACCCGACGTTCTCGTGCGAGCCGCCGAGGACGCGAGGGCGACGAGATTCGTTCGCGGCTCGGTGCGCTGGATCGACTACAGAGGCTCCGGCCTGCCCGCCGATCAGGCGCGGCTGCTGCGTCGGACGTTCCCTGATGCGAAGCACTTTCTCTGCTGGGGAATGACCGAAACCTGTGGCTCGGGCCTGGCGCTGCCCGACGAGTGTGCGCTCACGCATGCAGGGAGTGTGGGAATCGCCTTCGGCGGTATGGAGGTGGCCCTCTTCGGCCCCGATGCCGCCGATGGGTACGGTGAATTGCTCTGCCGCGGACCGGGCGTGATGCGGGGGTACTGGAACCGTCCCGAGGCCACCGCGAAGCGCTTTACCAGTGGCTGGTTTCACACTGGCGATACCGCGCGCATCGACGGCAACGGCTTCGTCCGTATTGTCTTCGGCGACATCGCCCCCTAGGTGGTGCGAAAGGACGGTTACCACCTGTGAGCTCCCCCCTTGCCGAGTTGCACCTGCACATCGAAGGATCGCTCGAACCCGAGATGATCTTCGAGATGGCCGAACGAAATTCTGTCCAGTTGCCCTACAGGGACCTGGATGATCTCCGTTCACGCTACAAGTTCACTGATCTGCAATCGTTCCTCGACCTCTACTACGCCAACATGCAGGTGCTGAGGACATCTCAGGATTTCGCCGACCTCACTCGTGCATACTTCGCCAGGGCATCGGCCGCGGGGGTGGCGCACGCCGAGTTCTTCTTCAACCCGCAGGCGCACGTCAACCGTGGCGTCGCGCTGCCAGAGGTGCTCGACGGGATCATGGACGCCGTGGCCTCCAGCGAGCGCGAGTTCGGGCTCAGCAGTGGTGCCATCGCGGCGATCGTCCGAGACCTTCCGGTGCACGAGGCGGAAGAAGTGTTTTCGGAGGTCATCCGATTGCAGGCTCCCATCATCGGTCTGGGCCTGGATTCGGCAGAGGTCGGCTACCCTCCCTCGTTGTTCGAGGACGTCTTCGCTCGCGCGCGTTCCGAGGGACTACACGTCATGGCCCATGCGGGTGAGGAGGGCCCGCCGGAATACATCTGGCAGGCGCTCGATCTCCTCGGTGCCGAGCGTATCGACCACGGGATCCGGGCGCTCGAGGACCCCGACCTGGTAGCTAGATTGGTGGACGAGGAAGTGCCGCTGACTGTGTGCCCGTCGTCGAACGTGAGGTTGTGCGCTGTCGACTCCCTCGCCGATCACCCGCTGCGAACCATGCTGGAAGCCGGGCTGCTGGTGACAGTCAATTCCGACGACCCGGCGTACTTCGGCGGATACGTGGACGACAACTTCATCCAACTGCGGGACCAGCTCGGTCTGACGGATGATGAGCGGGAAACCCTGGCGCGCAACTCGATCAAGGCCTCGTTCGCGAGTGATGCGCGAAAGGCGGAACTCCTGCGCGGCTGACGATCGGGCTTTCCTGATCGCAGACCGATACCTACGAGACGGGTACGGCCGAACGACCCAGGCAGAACTGCTGTGGGTCGTTCGGCCGCAACCGCGCAGTCACCCGGAGGCCGTCAGCGCCCGAAGACCTGCTGCAGGTACGCGTTGTCGAACATCCGTTCCGGGTCATACTTGTCCCGCACGGCGACGAACTCGTCGAAGTTCGAATACGTGGGACGCAAGTCGTCGGCGGTGCGGCCGTGCATCTTGCCCCAGTGCGGCCGACCGTCCACTTCCCGGGCGATGGACTCGACCGCGGAGAAGTACCGTTCGTGTTCCCGACGGTGGTACTGGTGGACCGCGATGTACGCGGTATCACGTCCGTTCGCCGTGGAGAGCCACACGTCGTCGGCGGCGGCGAACCGGACCTCGACCGGAAACGCCACCGTGAAATCCGACCTCTCCACCCAACGGTCGATTTCCGCGAGTGTCTCCGGAAGTGCGTCAGCGGGAATGGCGTACTCCATCTCCTTGAACCTCACACGCCGCTCCGATGCGAAGACCCGGTAGCTTCGATCGGTGAACTCGCGCGCGCTCAAGGCGCGGGAGGAGAGACGATTGATGCTCGGGATCGTCGAGGGTGCGAGGGAGGCGATCCGATTGACGCCCTCGAACACGACGTTGGAGAGCAGTTCGTCGTCGATGAACGCGCGTACCGGGTGAATCGGCGACGCCGGAGTGTCGCCGGGCAGTCGGGTGTTGCGCTTGGTCAGTACGCGGCGGGTATGAGGGAACCAGTAGAACTCGAAATGGTCGATGGTGCTGCGGTCGTGGTCGAGTCGGTCCAGTGTGGCATCGAGTGACTCGGGAGCCTCGACGGCGTGCAACATGTACTTGGGAACACACTCGATCGTGACCTTCGTGATGACGCCGATCGCGCCGAGTCCCAGACGGCCTGCCTCGAACAGTTCGGGGTTCTGCGTTGGGGAGCAATCGGCCACCGAACCGTCTGGCAGTACGATCTGCAGCGCACGGACCTGGGTGGCGAGACCCCCGAATTGAGCTCCGGTGCCGTGGGTTCCGGTGGACAGCGCGCCCGCAAAGGACTGTACGTCGATGTCGCCGAGATTGATCGCGGCGAGGCCGTGTTGCCAGAGCTGTTCGTTCATGTCGCGAAGTCGAGTGCCGGCGAAGACGGTGACGAGTGCGCCGCCCGACTCATTGGGTGTCACGGAGTCGATCCCGGTGAGGGCGTCGAGGCTTACGAGGATGCCATCGGTGACCGCGACCCCGGTGAACGAATGTCCGGCTCCGACAGCCTTGACGTGCCGTCCCTGCCGTGCGGCTCCGGAGATCAGAGCACTCAGTTCCTCCACCGACCGCGGAGTTGCAAAGTGCTGTGGGGACGCCGTCTCGGTGCCCGCCCAGTTGCGCCATGTGTCCTGTGTCATGCGACCATCATGAACCTGGACGAGCGTCCAAGCAATAGTGGGGGGTCAGTTGAGTTCGTGTCGCGCGCTCATGGACGGTTGTCAGGTTCTACCATCGAGGCATGCTGACTAGGCTTCCTGCGGATGAACGTCGTGCCCAACTTGTCGAGTCCGCGTTGACCATCGCGGAGCGCCGTGGCGTCGCGTCGGTCACCGTGCGTGCGGTGGCGGAGGAGGCGGGTGTCTCCCTCGGTGTTGTGCACTACTGTTTCGAGAGCAAAGAGGAACTTCTTGCCGCGATGGGCGAGAGTCTGGTTGTGCAGCTGAGCGAGTCGATGCGCCAGGCGTTCGGTGAGGTGAAGCACGCGCCGGAGTTGCGCGGAATCGCTGGGCTACGTGAACTCCTGAAGATCGGGATAGGCAGGATGGTTCCGACGATCGAGGAAACACCGGATCGGCAGCTGCTGACGTACGAGATAACCGCACAGGCGTTGCGGCATCGCGCAACGGCCAGTGACGGTTCCCCAGACATCGCGGGCCAGCAGTACCGGAGAATGGACGGCGAAGCCATCGAGTTCCTCTCGGCGTGTGCGGAGATGTCTGGAGTGCGCTGGGGGAGTCCGGTCGAGGGTATCGCCCGTTTCGGGCTGGCTTGCGTGGACGGCGTGGTGCTTCGGTGGCTGGTCGACAGGGACGACGAGGCGATGAGGGTCGCACTGGACGAGACGGTGCTCGCGATCGCGGCGAAGGCCGTCGAACTGCAGTGATCGGTCGTCTGCAACCCTGATCTAGACAAGCGTCCAGCTCGATGGTTGACTGGCGCCACGACCCGACAGAAACGATTGGACGAACTGTGACTCCCACGCTCGACCGTCTCATCGCCTCGACTACGGAGGTGGACCCGCCGTTGGCGGCGCTGGACCTGCCAACGTTGCGCGCCAATGCGGCGGATCTCGTTCGGCGGGCGGGCGGCACTCCCGTCCGCGTCGCCAGCAAGTCCGTCCGGTGTCGCGCGGTGCTCCAGGTTTGCTTGGGCGAGAAGCTAACCGGCGCAGACGGCTTCCACGGGATCATGGCGTACTCGTTGCGCGAGGCGATCTGGCTCGCACGACACGGCGCGAGCGACGTTCTGATGGGTTACCCGACCTCCGACCGGGGGGCCCTCGCGGAACTATCCGCCGATCCCGACCTGCTGGAACGGATCACGTTGATGGTCGACAGCGAAGATCAACTCGACTTCGTTCTCGACGCTGCCGGCACCACAACTTTGCGCGCCCGGTTGTGCATTGACGTCGATGCGTCGTTGCGCTTGGGCCCCATTCATATCGGTGTCCGACGGTCGCCACTGCGCGAACCGGCGGAAGTCGCGGCATTTGCGAAGCGCGCCGACAAGATGGGGTTCGCCGTCGTCGGCGTCATGTTCTACGAGGCGCAGATCGCGGGACTGCCGGACTCGAGTCGGCCGGTCGGTTGGATGAAGAAGGCGTCGGCGAAGGAGCTTGCGACCCGGCGCAGTGCCGTAGTGAACGCCGTGCAGTCCGAGGTCGGGGTGCTCGAGATTGTCAACAGTGGTGGCACCGGTTCGCTCGAAATCAGTTCCGCAGACCCGGTCGTCACCGAGGTCACGGCCGGCTCCGGCCTGTACGTTCCGACGCTATTCGACGACTACCGGGCGTTTCGCCCGCACCCGGCCCTCTACTTCGCGCTGGCAACGGCGCGGAGGCCGGCGCCAAACATTGCGACCCTGTTCGGTGGCGGCTACATCGCCTCCGGTCCGGCGGGAGGAACCCGTGTACCCAAGCCGATGTGGCCGTCGGGTCTGAAGCTCTTGCGCAACGAGGGCGCGGGCGAAGTGCAGACCCCCGTCACCGGCAGGGCGGCAGCAACTCTCGGAATCGGCGACCGGGTGTGGTTTCGGCACGCCAAAGCGGGCGAGCTGTGCGAACGATTCGCCGAGGTGCATATCGTGGACGCGGACGGATCTCGCACCGCCGTACCCACCTATCGCGGCGAAGGCCATTGCTTCGGCTGACCGGTCAGCCGCATGAAGGCCCCGAGTTCGGCCAGACCCTCGGGTGTGGTCGGCATGTACTCCGTCAGAGATTCCGAACGGACGATGATCGCAGCCCACTTGCCTCGCGAGACAGCAACATTCGTCCGATTTCGCGAGAGTAAGAACGACATGCCGCGCGGAACGTCCTCGATCGCGGAGGCAGTCATCGAGATGATCACGACCGCGGCTTCCCGGCCCTGGAACTTGTCGACTGTCCCGACCTCGACCTTTTCGAGCCCGACCGCAGCGAGGTCGTGTTCTATCAGTCCGACTTGCGCGTTGTAGGGAGCCACTACCAAGATGTCGGACTCGTCGAGTGGGCGGCTTCCCTCGAACTCGCTGGGATCACTCCAGAGGGAGCCGAGCAGCTTTTCGACCCGGTTGACTACTTCCCGAGATTCCTCGGGCGAGAAGGTGGCGTTGCCCTGGTGGCCCACGAGCACGGTATGCACGCCCGCGTCTAATCCATCGAGTCTTCGCGCAGCAGTGGCCGACTCCTTCGAGTGCAGCTTGCCCTCGTATGACAACGCGGAGACGGGTGCGCACAACTGTGGATGCATTCGCCATGTCTGTTCGAGGAAGTACCCTCTGCTCGGCGGGAGCGCCCCGTGGCCCTCAGCCAGCCAGCCCAGGGCCGACGCGTCCACAGGTTCGGGGTGGGTGCCCTGACTGACCTGCGGGAGTTGCTGGGGGTCGCCGAGGAGAAGCAGATTGCGGGCCGCGCCGCCGACGGCGATCGTGTTGGCTAGGGCGAACTGTCCGGCCTCATCGATGACGAGGAGGTCGAGACTGCCCGGTGGCACGCGATCGGTGTTCGCGAAGTCCCAGGCGGTTCCGCCGAGTACGCACCCCGTCTTCTCGGCTTCGTCGATGAAGCTGGTGTAGCCGCCGGCGCTGATATCGGTCCACGTCGCGGCCCGATGCTGTCCGTCCTTCCCCTTCTTCCCGACGAGGTCGGAAGATAGTCCGGCCTTGACGACACCGCCGAGCATGTTCTCGATCACCGAATGGGACTGCGCGACGACACCGATCCGCCAGTGGTGAACCTCGACCAGGGATTTGATCACCCTGGCGCCGGTGTAGGTCTTGCCGGTGCCGGGCGGCCCCTGCACGGCGACGTAGGAGCGGTCCAGGTCGAGCAGTGCCGCGATGATTGCCCCGGCATAGTCGGTCCCTTCGACCGTGGGGAGAGGGTTGCCGCTCCTGGTCCGGGGATCGGATCTGCGGAGGATGTCCACCGATGGGCAACGTGGGAACTGCGGCTGTGCTGAGCACATGTCTTCTGCTGCTGCCGCTATTGCGGATTCGATACGATCTGTGGTGATCGGTGGTCCCGGTGTGATCGCCATCGGAAGCTGTCCGTACTCGTCGCCGTTCAGGAGTTCCTCGACCGTCACGACGTCGCGACGTTGGCGGTCTTTCCGCACTTCGAGAACGGTTACGGGGCATGCACCGCGTCGGTTCGGGTCATCGCCGGCGACCGA
Source organism: Rhodococcus sp. WMMA185 (assembly GCF_001767395.1). Taxonomy (NCBI): domain Bacteria; kingdom Bacillati; phylum Actinomycetota; class Actinomycetes; order Mycobacteriales; family Nocardiaceae; genus Rhodococcus; species Rhodococcus sp. WMMA185. The sequence continues at coordinate 717,273 of NZ_CP017014.1, forward strand.
TTCGGGGACAGGATCGCCGTACAGCGCATACATCGCGGTCTTCGGTGAGACAGTGCTCCCGGTCCCGAAGCGACCGGTGAGTTCGAGGCGGCGGCGAAACTTACGCTGGCGGGGGGTGCTCTTGTGCCAGTCCTTCTCGACGACGGCCGATTCGACTACCAGTACGTCTCGGATGTCGGACAGGTCGCTCGTCGCGTCGAGCCGATCGAAGTGCGCCCACCAGAAGGGCTTTCGCTCGCGTCGGTGATACCCGACTGCCGCAGCCATGAGGGCGGCAGCCTGCCGGTCGTGGTCCCGGTGCTCACTCGGTCCGGGTCCCGCGAACTCGCGCAGCGCTGCTTCTGCCGGGGTCAATTCCTCCGATACCACGGTGGGCGCATCATCAGGTGCGCGGAAGCCGACCTTGTGTTTCTTGTTCTGTGCGACCAACCAGTCGCGCAGTTTCAGCGTGGAATCGCAGTCATACCGGTTGTATTCGGCGATGCCCTCCAAGAGAGCGCGGGCCTCCTCCGCGCGTCCGTTGTCGCGGAGTTCGCAGTAGTCGGCATAGGCGACCACCGAGGCAGCGGCGTTGGTGACGTCGCCGTCGCGCGGCTGTTCCGGCATGTACAGGGGCTCGAGCTTCTTGATGCTGTAGGAGCGCTCACCGATCCGTAGGCTCGCGCGCACAATCGGATACAGATCCACCAGAACGTTGTCGCGGAGCAGGGAGTCGACGGCCTCTTCCCCCACGCCGTGCCGCCCCGCCAGGCGCAGCAGGGCCGACTTCTCGTACGCGGCGTAGTGGTAGACGTGCATGTCGGGGTACCGTCGACGCCGCTCGGCGACGTAGTCGAGGAAACTGACGAGAGCCTGGCGCTCCTCGGCGCGGTTGTGCGCCCAGAACGGTCGGAACACGGTGTGGTCGTCGGCGTCCTCGACTACACCGAAGAGATATTCCAGACCCCAGTCCGTGGAACCGTTCTCGGCCCACAGCGGGTCGCCCTCGAAGTCGAAGAAGATATCGCCGGCGCCGGGCTTCGGAAGCCCGCCCAACCCCTTCGGCGAGTGCACCACGAACTCGGGGGTTCCCGAAGATTCTTGCCGAAGCTGCAATGCCGCCTGTGCGCGAAGAGATTCGAGGCTGCTGTCGGGAAAGCCCTTGACGCCGCCGGTGTGAGCGGCGAGTGCGTCGAGGGTGTGGATTCCGGCCGCGATGAGTCGGGTCCGCTGCGTCGACCGCATCCCGGCGACGAGTAGGAGGTCGCGGCTGCGCTCCACCTCCGGAGTGCAGGTGTCGCACCGGCCGCAGGCCGTGTAACGGGGATCGCCCCACTCCGCGACGGACTTCTCGTTGCGGTGCTCCTCGAGTATCCGTTCGAGAGCGGACCGTCGCGCCGCGTACACCGGGGAGATGTCGCCGAGCGAGTGCGCGGAATCGCTGTCGTCGCCGAGCAGCAGATGGATCGACGGTGACGTCGGTATTCCGTTGCTGTCCAGGGCGTCCGCGTACGCAGCCAGCTGGAGCAATGCCGAGACCGTGGCGTGGCGCGACAGTTTGGTGTCGTACACGGCGTACTCGTCGCCGTCGCGCACCAAGAAATCGCAGAAACCGAGGAACCGGCCGTCGAAGAAAGTCCCCTGATACACGACGTCGGCGCCGGACCGGACAGCCTCGACAGTGGCGAGGTTCGCGTCGAAGAGGCCGCGTTTGGTGAACTCGGGACGGTCCATGATGACTACGCCGTCGCCGTATTCTGCGCGAAATCGTTCGAGTCGGCGACGTTCGTGGGCGTCGCCGAGTTCGGACGTGCGCCGCAGCATCGGATCGGGGGATTCGCCGGGTGTCTGCGCGCCGACGAGTCCGAGCTTCGCGTCGAGTTCGCGAAGCAATGCGAATTCGCAGGTGGAGGCCGCCGCGAGGTCGCTTGCGCTGTAGACGATGGTGTCATCGAGGAGGAACACAGTGGGATTGTGCCATCGCGGTGCGACAGGTCGAGAATGTTGGATATGCCATTCTTCGACAGCCATTCTGGACAGGTTCACTACCGACACTGGACCGCGGTGGGGCGACCGGTCGCGCAGTTGGTGTTTCTCCACGGACTGGGGCAGCACACAGGTCACTATCATCGGTTTGCGCGTGGAGTGACCGCGACGGGAGTCGAAGTGTGGGGACTCGACCAGGCTGGGCACGGTCTGTCGGAGGGAGATCACCCAAGGCCGGTGCCTGATATGGCGAAGGATGCGGTACTGCTGACGTGCCTTGCTGCGGACTACGCGCCGGACCTCCCGCTCGTGCTCATGGGGCATTCGCTGGGAGCTGCGGTTGCGACGGAACTACTCCTCGAAGGCAGTGTGGGGTTTCGATCGGCAATTTTGTGCGGGACGCCCAGGATCGTGGCCGCTGCGCAGACGGCCGATGCGCTGAGGGCGCTCGGGATGCCGCTACTCGCGGTCCACGGCGTAGATGATCGGATCGCACCGGTCGACCCCGTCCGGGCTTGGGCAGCGGAGATCGCCAACCTCGAACTCCGTGAGTTCGACCATGCCGGGCACGACCTGCTTCACGAGAAGGTCCACACCGCGGTGACGGAGGCGGTCTGCGACTTCGTCCTCGATTCCGCGACAGGGGAATACCACTAGCCCTCCCGCGTTGCACCATGGGTCGCATCGCTGAACTGAAGGAGCTCCCATGACACGAGTGCTGTTCGTCGTCACCGCAGCTGACCACTGGACATTGGCCGATGGCACGGCCCACCCGACCGGTTACTGGGCGGAGGAACTCGTCGAGGCCCACCGTGTATTCGAGGAGGCGGGGTACGACATCGTGATCGCGACTCCGCGAGGCAAGGCGCCGGTGGTCGATCAGGCGAGCCTGGCAACGGAGGTCAACGGTAGCGCGGAGCGCGTCGAAGAGTTGACGGACTACCTGGCCCGGCTGAAACCGCGTCTCGATTCACCCGCTGTCCTCGAGGACGCAGACGTCAAGGACTTCGATTTGCTGTTCGTGCCGGGCGGTCACGGTCCGATGGAAGACCTCGCGGTGTCCGAATCGTTCGGCGATCTGCTCGTCGAGTTCTTCGATGCGGAGAAGGTGATCTCTGCGGTCTGCCACGCTCCCGCGGCACTGTTGCCAGCCAAGAAAGCCGACGGTTCGTGGCTCTTCGACGGGTTCGCGCTCACCGCGTTCACCAACGAAGAGGAGACACAAGCCGGTTTCGCGGAGAGGGCCTCCTGGCTTCTCGAAGACCGTTTGCGTGAACAGGGGGCGGCATTCGATGCGGTTGCTGCTTGGGCGCCGCACGTGGTCGTCGATCGTAAGCTCTACACCGGCCAGAATCCTGCGTCGTCACGGCCGCTGGCCGAACGCATCGTGGCCGACCTCTAGGGCTACAGACACGTGCACCTTCCCGGCGGCGGCGAGGCCGCCGGGAAGGTGCAAAGGCGTGGAGGGGGTGGTCCGCTACGCGTAAATGGCCTCGATGGCCGCGCCGTGCTCCTTGTGGATGACGTTCCTCTTCAGCTTCAGGGTGGGCGTGAGCTCGCCGGTCTCCTGCGTGAAGTCGACCTCGAGGATTCGGTACTTCTTGATCTGCTCGGGGTTGGAGACCTTCTTGTTGCCCTCTGCAACGGCCTGGTCGATCTCGGCGATCAGGTCGGGGTTCTTGATCAGGTCGGACACAGAAGTGTCTGCGGCCAGCTCGTGGCGTTCAAGCCACCCGGGCAGGGTTTCGGCATCCAAGGTGATGAGGGCGCCGATGAAGGGTTTGCCGTCACCGACCACCAGGCACTGGCTGATCAGTGGGTGAGCGCGCAGGGCGTCCTCGAGGACGGCTGGTGCCACATTCTTCCCGCCGGCGGTGACGATGATTTCCTTCTTGCGTCCGGTGATCGAGACGTAGCCGTCTTCGTCGATAGAGCCGAGGTCACCGCTGTGGAACCAGCCGTCCTGGATCGAATCCGCGGTCGCCTCAGGGTTGTGCCAGTACCCGCCGAACACGACGGGTCCCTTGAGAAGCAGTTCGCCGTCCTCGGCGATCTTGGCAGCGTGGCCTGAGATCGGCTTGCCGACGGTGCCCACCTTCTGTGCGCTAGGGGTGTTCACCGAGATCGCGGCGCTGGTCTCGGTCAGGCCGTAGCCCTCGTAGACCGGTACGCCGATACCGCGGAAGAAGTGGCCTAGGCGCGCGCCGAGTGCGGCGCCACCGGAAACCGCCGTATCGCATTCGCCCCCGAGCGCGGCGCGCAGCTTCGAGTAGACGAGCTTGTCGAACACGAAGTGCTTGAGCTTGAGTCCCAGTCCGGGCCCGCCATTCTCCAGCGCTTCGCTGTACGCGATGGCCGTGGCTGACGCCTTCTCGAAGATGCCGCCCTTGCCGCCGTCGTAGGCCTTCTGCTTGGCAGAGTTGTAGACCTTCTCGAACACGCGTGGCACCGACAGGATGAAGTGTGGTTTGAACACGGCGAACTGATCGACCAGTGTCGAAATGTCGGATGTGTGTCCGACGGTGACCTTGGCGTCGAACGCGCCGAAAGAGATGGCCCGTGCGAAGACGTGCGCAAGCGGCAGGAACATTAGCGTCCGCCTGTCCTGGAGGAACGATTCCTCTAGCGCCAGACGTACGGCTGCCGACTCCGCGTAGAAGTTGGAGTGCGTCAACTGCACCCCCTTGGGGCGGCCAGTTGTGCCGGACGTGTAGATGAGGGTTGCTGCGGAGGAACCGTTCACCTTGTTTCGGCGCTCGTGCAGTTGCTCGTCGGTGACGTCCTGGCCACGCTTGGACAATTCCTCGATCGCGCCGTCCTCGATCTGGAAGACCTCACGCAGATCCGGCGCCTCGTCTGTTACGACCTTCAAGGCTGCGGCATGCTCGGCTTTCTCTACGACCAGAAGTGACGTGCCGGAGTCTTCGAGGATCCATTTCGCCTGATCAGGTGCGGACGTCTCATAGATAGCGACGGTGCAGCCGCCTGCGGTCCAAATGGCGTAGTCGATGACGGCCCATTCGTAGCGGGTCGCAGAGAGGATCGCGACTCGATCACCGAGTTCGATGCCCGAGGCGATGAGACCCTTTGCGACCGCAGAGACCTGTTCCGCGAACTCGGCGGCGGTGACGTCTACCCAGCCACCGTTACGCGGCCGCTTGAATGGAATGAACTTCGGGTCCTCCTTAGCGTGACGGAAGACCGTGTCGGCCATGGACGCGCCCTCCGGAATTGAGAACGACTGCGGTACCGAAAATTCGCGCACTGTGACCCCTCCACTGAAATGACATGACGGATGTGCATTTGATCACATTTGCCCCAGATTTGCAGCTCGGGCCCTGTCCGATATGCACGTTTTCGTCCTGACCAGCGGAGACTAGTCTAACCCTTAGGGGCCGTCGTGACTCAAGCTACCTCAGCGAAGCGATGTGAGTTGGCCGAGAGCCAGCGACTGATCGCGCAACCCAACTGGTCCGGATCGACTGAGAGTTCGGCAGCGGTGGCCTCGAGGAGCTCCTCTGCGCGCCGTGGATCGGTGGCCTCCGAGATGCCGAGTGCCCCGCTGACGAAGACCTCCGCCACTCGGGTCGGGCGGACCCCAGGTATCCCGGCGAGCATGAGGAAGTGCGTCCAGGTGACGTCACTGTTCTCGCCGCAGACATCGATCCACGCGTTGTGGATTTGTTCCATCGCAGCCTCGTCGCGCGCCGCATCGAGGAGGTCGTCGATGTTGTCGATGCGTAGCTGATGCAGTCGCTCGGCGGCCTGCTGGATGTGCCGTGCCTCGATCTGCACTCCGGTCGCGCTATAGCGTCGCTTGTAGGAACCGACCTTGCCCGCCCATTGGTCGGAGCTTCCCACTTCCTCGAACGTACGGAGAAGATCGCGAGCGCCGTCGGTGATGGGCCTATCGAGTCGAGCCTGCCGGTAGGCCAGATAGCGGTCGACCACGGCTACAGCGCTGTATCCGGCACTCGACTGGACCGATTCGATGATGCAGAGGGCGAGGCTGTGCCGATAGGCGGCAGGCGTGACCCATTCGGATGGGTCGCCCAACCGATCGCGACAGGCGGCTACGACGGCTTCGAGGGTATCGGCGGAGACGGTCACACGATCCTCCAAGGGTTGACTCTTCGGTGATGTGACCGATGTATCGACACCGCCTTCGGAAACGTTGCACTGGAATTGAAGATTTGTTTAGGAAGAATCGTCAGTGGAGGCCCAGCAGGTCCGTAACCTCGCCGTCTGTCAGCTGATGGAAGTCGTCGTAGGCGTTGCCGACGCCGCCGAGATCAACCGGGGTGTATGGGCAGACCACTTCGTCGGCGGTCACGAGCACACGGTGGATCGCTTCCGGCGCAGCCACCGGAACGGCGACCACAACCCGCGTTGCGCCGAGCTTTCGCACCGACTGGCAGGCCACAGCCATGGTCGCGCCAGTGGCCATGCCATCGTCCACGAGCACGACGGTGCGGCCCTTCAACGGGGTTCGCTTCTTGCTCCCGCGGAGGAGTTGGGTGCGGCGCTGGAGTTCGCGGCGCTCTTCGGCCTCCACCTTCTCGAGTGCGGCCTTGCTGGTCCGGGTGAGACGCAGAACGTCATCGTTGATTACTCGGGCATTGCCTTCGCCGATGGCGCCCATGGCGAGTTCCGGTTGCCAGGGGACACCCAGTTTGCGGACGAGCACAACGTCGAGTGGGGCCGACAGAGCGGCGGCTATCTCGAATGCGACGGGAACCCCTCCGCGGGGCAAGCCCAGTACGACCGGGTCGGTACCGCGCAGATGTTCCAGTGCACCGGCCAGCTTGCGGCCGGCATCGGCACGACTGGTGTACTGCATCGAACGCTCCGTGATCGGGGAGGACGCCTCGTCTTCGACGCTACTCCCGACACTGGCGTGTCGGCAGGACCGAACTCATCTCCGCAACGGTGAACCGGCGCAGTGCAAGCGCGGGGTTCTTCTCGCGAACCTCGGCGATGCGTTCTGCGCAGACGGTCGCGACTGCGGTGCCTACCCGTTCGCCGAGCGACGCGAGGATCACCCCCATCGGATCGACGATCATGCTGGCGCCAGCCCCGGTTCGGGCGCTCTGGTCGGCGGCGACGACGTAGATGGTGTTCTCGATCGCACGCGCTCGGACGAGGGTGGACCAGTGGTCTTCCTTCAGCGGACCGGGGACCCATTGCGCCGGCAGGAGCAGCACGTCGGCGCCCGCGTCGACGATGCGGCGGGTGACCTCGGGGAATCGCAGGTCGTAGCACGTCTGCAGTCCGAAGGTCAGGCCGTCGACCTCGAAGGTCTCGGGGGCGACGATTTCGCCGGCGCGGATCACATCGGATTCCTTGTAGCCGAATGCGTCGTACAGGTGGAGCTTCCGGTACGTAGCGGCGAGGTCGCCATCCGGTCCGAAGGCGACCAGAGTGTTGGAAATCCGATCGTCCCCGGGCAGGTGTTCGTTGATTCCTGCCACCAGGTGCACGCCGACTTTCGAGGCGATCGCCCTGAGACCGGAGACGAATTCCCCGTCCAGGCTCTCGGACGATTCCACGATCCGCTCGTCCGTTCTCGGCGCCGTGAACATCGCGTACTCCGGCGCCACCGCCACCTTCGCTCCGCGCGCGGCTGCCTCGGTGACCAGAGTGGTGAGGGTGCGAAGGTTCTCCGGCTTGTCCTGACCGGGAGCGAACTGCATGACGGCGACATCGACCATGCCGTCCACGCTAGGCGACGAAGGCGCCGGCGACGTGGATACGCCAGTCCGCGCCATCGTCAGATGCGTGTTCGGTGCAGGTCACGGTATCGGTGCACGTAGAAGGTGCTCGTGGCGTGGGCACTCCGAAACGTGGACTAAACTGCTGGTCAATGAGTGATAGCGAGCGTGACCCCGAACCCCCCAATTTTGCCGACCTCGACATTGACGATCGGGTGTTGAAGGCTCTGTCTGATGTGGGCTACGAGTCGCCCTCGCCGATCCAGGCCGCCACCATTCCGCCGCTTCTCGAAGGAAACGACGTCGTCGGACTGGCGCAGACCGGCACCGGAAAGACGGCCGCCTTCGCGGTGCCGATCCTGTCCAGGATCGACCTCGCCCAGAAGTCGCCGCAGGCACTTGTCCTCGCACCGACACGGGAGCTGGCTCTCCAGGTTGCGGAGGCGTTCGGCAAGTACTCGGCCCACATTCCGGGCGTCCATATCCTGCCCATCTACGGCGGTCAGAGTTATGGCGTCCAGTTGTCGGGTCTGCGGCGCGGCGCCCACATCGTGGTCGGTACGCCCGGTCGTGTGATCGACCACTTGGAGAAGGGCACGCTCGATCTGACCAAGCTTTCGTACCTGGTCCTCGACGAGGCCGACGAAATGCTGAAGATGGGATTCCAGGAGGATGTCGAGCGCATCCTCTCGGATACCCCGGAGCACAAGCAGGTTGCTCTTTTCTCGGCGACGATGCCGGGGGCCATCCGCAAGATCTCGAAGCAGTACCTGCACGACCCGGTCGAGATCACGGTGAAGTCCAAGACGTCTACGGCGTCCAATATTTCGCAGCGGTACGTCCAGGTGGCGCACCAGCGCAAGCTCGATGCCCTTACTCGAGTTCTCGAGGTCGAGGATTTCGAGGCCATGATCATCTTCGTGCGCACGAAACAGGCCACCGAAGATCTCGCCGAGCGGCTGCGGTCGCGAGGGTTCTCGGCCGCGGCCATCAACGGCGACATCGTGCAGGCCCAGCGTGAGCGGACCATCGGCCAGCTCAAGAGCGGCGTGATCGACATCTTGGTGGCCACGGACGTAGCCGCACGCGGTCTGGATGTCGACCGCATCTCCCACGTCGTCAACTACGACATCCCGCACGACACCGAGTCGTACGTGCACCGGATCGGCCGCACCGGTCGAGCCGGACGGGCGGGCCAGGCGTTGCTGTTCGTGGCGCCCCGCGAACGGCATTTGCTCAGGGCGATCGAGAAGGCCACCCGTCAGCCCCTGGCCGAGATGCAGCTGCCGAGCGTCGACGACGTCAATGCGCAACGTGTGGCCAAGTTCGGCGATTCGATCACCGAGAGCCTCACCTCCGACAATCTGGCGTTGTTCCGCAAGATGATCGAGGACTACGAGCAGGAGCACGACGTGCCGCTCGCCGACATCGCTGCGGCACTGGCAGTTCAGTCCCGTGACGGTGAGGCGTTCCTCATGGCGCCGGAACCGCCGCCCCCGCCGCGGCGTGAGCGCCCCCAGCGGAGATTCGACGACGGCCCGCCGGCGCGATCCCGCGGAGCGGAGGGGCGGTCGCACGGATCGGCGGGGCAGGAACTCGCCACCTACCGGATCGCGGTCGGGAAGCGGCATCGTGTGGTCCCGGGTGCAATCGTCGGCGCCATCGCCAACGAGGGTGGCCTACGGCGTAGCGATTTCGGGCACATCAGTATCCGACCCGACCACAGCCTGGTGGAGCTACCGGCCCACCTGTCCCGCGAGACGTTGGAGGCGCTCCGTCGCACCCGCATCTCCGGGGTTCTGATCCAACTGCAGCCCGATACCGGTCCGCCCCCGGGAAGGCCCGGTCGCGTCGGCCGTGACAATCGCGGTGGCGGCAAGTTTCAGCGCGACCGGGACGGCAGGCGTAACCCACGCTGATAGTTCCGCGCCGGCTCGGTCGGGACGAGACGGGAAGCGCTAGTTCGCGATGTCGACGACGACCCGGGGCGGCATGGACAGGGCCGAGACAGAGAAGGGTCGGTCGGACTCGGTAACCCCGATGAACGACTGAGTGACGCCTTCGAATACGAGCGCACCCCTGACTTCGGTCACCGAGCCGCCCGGAACTCCGGGAAGCGGGTCCGGTCCTGAATATCCTTCGACGCCGCTGTCGAATGGGTACGCCGAACCATCGATCAGGACCTGCAGGATGCCGTTGCCGGGCAAGGTGATCTCGTCGCCGCTGCCGTTCGAGATAGCGGTGTCGACATATTCGACCCGCCATCCAGGGGTTCCCATCCCGCCGAGTTCGTACACCACGCGGTCATACCCCTCGTGCTTTCCCACTCTCATGTCGGTGACGGTAAGCCTGGCCGAGTCGGAGGCCGGTGACGATTTGGCCGAGGCGTCAACCGGGATTTCCGTATCGGGTTCCGTGGCGCTGCCTGAGGGCATCGCGACCGGCGACGAGGCGGCGATGCTGCTCGCGGAGTTCGACTCAGAGCATGCGGTGAGGCTCAGGGCCAGTGTGCAGGCAGCGAACACGGAGAGGGGAACGATCCGGTGGTTACTCATGAGTGTGATGCTAAACCGGGGACGATCTACAGATGTAGGAGTTCGGTATGTGGCGCCCTAAGACCCGTCGACGTATAGCCAGTCGCCGTTCTCACGAACGAATCGGCTGTTCTCGCGCTGCGATCCACGACGTCCGTTTTCTTCGTAGTGCGCGCGGAACTCGACGGTGCCGGTGGTGTCGAAAAGTCCGCCGGCGCAGGTTCCCAGAATGTCGAGGCGGGTCCAGCGTCGCCCGGGGTCGAGTTCGAGATTTGCCGGCCGCGTGCTCGGATGCCACGTTCTCGACAGATAGGCGACATCGAGGAGGGCGAAGGCGCTGAACCGTGAGCGCATGAGTCGCTCTGCGGTGGGCGCCTTCGCCTCTCCGCGGTGATATCGCCCGCAACAGTTATCGTATGACTCACCGAGCTGGCAGGGGCATCGAACCATCACCGTCCCAGTATGGATGGAATTCACACCAGGTTGCGGGTTCGGTCCTCCCAGTAGGGCGCGCGCAGGTCGCGCTTGAGGATCTTGCCGGTGGGGTTGCGTGGCAGAAGGTCGACTACGTCGATGGTCGTCGGGCACTTGAACTTCGCGAGGTACTGGCGGGCGTACTGGATCAGCTCGTCCGGCTCGATCTCCGTTCCGGCTACCGGCACCACGATCGCCTTCACCGTCTCGCCCCAGTGGTTGTCGGGAACACCGATCACTGCTACCTCGGCCACCGCCGGATGCTCGACGAGCACGCGCTCGATTTCGGGGGAGTAGACGTTCTCACCGCCTGTGATGATCATGTCCTTGAGGCGATCCTCGATGAACACGAAACCTTCGTCGTCGACGCGGCCTATGTCCCCGCTGCGCAACCAGCCCTCGGCGGTGATGGTTTCTGCGGTCGCCTCGGGCTTGCCCAGATAGCCGGGCGTACGTTGCTCTGTCCGCCACCACAGTTCCCCGGGTTCACCCGGGGGAACGTCCCGGCCGGTTGCCGGGTCGACGATGCGCATCTCGACGCCGGGAATGGGGCGTCCTGCCGACGCCATCCTCGATTCATGCACCTTGTCGCGATGCGTTTCCGGTGACAGGGCGGTGACGACGCCCGCCAACTCGGTCATCCCGTAGACCTGAACGAATTCCGTCTTCGGCCAGGCAGCGAGAGCGCTGCGCAGCAGTGGAAGGGGCATGGGTGCGGCGCCGTAAATGATGCGATCGAGTGCACCGAACGCAGCGATGGCCTGTTCGCCCCCGGCGAGGACCCCGGCGATTACCGGTGGGACGAGGAATGCCATATTCGCCCCTGCCGCGAGAGCGGCGAACAGGGACGGCGCGTCTGCCTCCCGCGTGAAGTGGCTTCTGATACCGGCGTGAATTCCCATGATTGCGTAGCAAGTTCCGCCGACATGGAACAGTGGCATCGCGATGAGGAGGCAGTCTTCGTGCCATGCCGGCAGGATCTCGAGAACGGCTACGCTGTGGGCGATCAAGTTGCGATGAGTGATCTGCACGCCCTTGGGTCTGCCCGTTGTTCCGGAGCTGTAGAGGATCAGCGCTGTCGAATCTGCAGTTACGGTGGGCTCAGCCTGGATGGGATCCGATTCCCCCACCCACTCCTCGAGCTCGTCGTGTTCCCCACCGACGACGATGATCCGCTCGACATGGGTGAGTTGATCGCGTAGCGGCGTGACATCCTGAAGAAATTCGTGGCCCACGAACAGTATTCGCGCACGGGAATCATTGAGCACGTAGACGAGTTCGTCGTCGGCCAGGCGCCAGTTCGGAACCGCGTTCGCGGCGCCCAGAAGTGAGGCGGCGTAGGTGACTTCGAGGCAGGACAGATGGTTCTTGTCGACGAACGCGACGGCGTCACCGGGGCCGATTCCTACCTTCGCCAGGGCACCCGCGATTCGCAGGATCCGGTTGTGCCATTGCGACCACGTGTATTCGACGTTCTGGAACTGGACAGCGATGTGATCCGGCCGGACTCGCGCCCAATGCGCGACGCGATCGAAGATGATGGTGTCGGCGTCTGGCATGCACTTACCTTTCGTATGACGTCAGTCACACGAGGTTAGTGCGAGAGAAGGCGTTCCGAGCCGTTTTCCTATGAAGAAGATTCGCGACGCCAGGTCGGTTCGCCGCGTTCTGTCCCGAGGTTCTGCGTGGGGGTTGTGAGGGTGCAGCCAGGGAAAGGTCAGGGTGTTTCCGGGGGAAAAACCGGGGTGGTTCCCGATGGTGGTTCGTTGGAGATGACGACAAGGTGAAATGCGTGCGTCTTGCCTGCACCCCAACGGAACACGAGAGAAGACGAAAGGCGATCATGAGCACGCATGCCACTGCTGCCCGTGCGGTCGAGCTGTCGAAGACCTACGGCACGGGAGACACCCGAGTCCGCGCGTTGGCCACGGTATCCGTCGAGTTCGCTCGGGGGGAGTTCACCGCCATCATGGGCCCTTCGGGGTCTGGGAAATCGACCTTGATGCACTGCCTCGCGGGGCTGGACTCCGCAAGTTCGGGGTCTGTGCTCATCGGTGACACCGAGCTGACCACCCTCTCGGACAAACAGATGACGCAACTGCGCCGTGACCGGATCGGTTTCGTGTTCCAGGCGTTCAACCTGGTTCCGACCCTGACCGCGCTCGAGAACATCACGCTGCCGCTCGACATCGCGGGCCGCAAGCCGGACGCCGCGTGGCTGGGCAGCGTGCTCACCAGGCTGGGGCTGCAGGACCGCCTCGACCACCGTCCGGGTGAGTTGTCCGGCGGGCAACAGCAAAGGGTCGCGTGCGCCCGCGCCCTCGCCGGCCGCCCGGAGATCATCTTCGGTGACGAACCCACCGGAAACCTCGACTCCCACTCGTCGGGCGAGGTGCTGTCGATCCTTCGCGCCGCGGTCGACGAGTTCGACCAGACCGTCGTCATCGTCACCCACGACCCCCGCGCGGCGGCGTACGCCGACCGAGTGGTGTTCCTCGCCGACGGCAAGATCGTCGACGAGATGCGCGAGCCGACCGCCGAATCGGTGCTCGATCGAATGAAGCGGCTCGATACCCCCGCGACCGCGGCCGTGGCGGTCTGATCGCCATGGCGACCACATCCAGCGCTCCGATGCGCAAGGTGTCGCTGCGGAATCTCGCGGCTCACAAGGTCCGGCTGGCGCTGACCGTGTTGTCGGTGGTGCTCGGGACGGCGTTCGTCGCGGGTTCCTTCGTCTTCACCGACACACTCCAGAGAACCTTCGACTCGATCACAGAGACCACGGCTCAGGGTGTCGACGTCCGGGTATCGAGCGCCGAGGAAGACTCGAGTGGCCTTCCTCTGACGGACCTCGACATCCTCACCCGGGTGGAGGGCGTCCAGGCCGTAGCCCCCGCCGTGAGCGGACAGATCGTTCTGATCGGCTCGGATGGCGCCGCAGTCCAGACCGGGGCGCCGAGTATCGGCCAGTCGTATCTGCCGCCGGGCCAGGCAATCGGCGAACCCGAAAACTATGTCGAGGGGTCCCCGCCTACTCAGGTCGGCCAGATCGCCGTCAACACCGGCGCCGCCGAACAGGCACAGCTGGCGGTCGGCGATACCACCAAGGTGCTTGTGCCTGCCCGGGGAATGATCGACGTCACTGTCTCCGGCATCTACGACCCCGGCAGTCACACCGGTGGATTCATCGGGGCTTCGTTTGTCGACTCACAGGCCCGCGAGTTGTTCACCGACGGGAAGCACGTCGAGTACATCGACGTCGCGGGCAACGGTGTGTCCCAAGCGGAGCTACGGGACCGGATCGCGCAGGCGCTACCGGGCGTGAAGGCGCAAACCGGCGACGAAGTCCGCGCGGAAGCCAAAGCCGTGGTGACGGAAGACCTCGAGTTCGTCAACTACTTCCTGCTTGCGTTCGGTGCGATCGCGCTGCTGGTCGGCACCTTCATCATCTACAACACCTTCTCGATGATCGTCGCCCAGCGACTGCGGGAGCTGGCACTGCTGCGCGCGATCGGCGCCGGGCGTAGGCAGGTGGGCCGGTCGGTGGTCCTCGAAGCCCTCGTCATCGGTGTGATCGGGAGTGTCATCGGCCTCTTCGCGGGGACCGGCCTCGCCTACGGTCTGCAGGCACTGCTGAACTCGTTCGACGTCGGTCTGCCCGAGGGACCATTGCAGCTCGAGCCCCGCACGGTCGTGGTCACGCTCGTACTAGGGGTCCTGGTGACCACGATCAGCGCCTACGCACCGGCACGGCGGGCGTCGAAGGTCCCACCGGTGGCCGCGATGCGTGAGGAGTTCGCCTCCTCTCGAGATTCCCTGCACGTGCGGACCAGCGCCGGCGTGGCCCTCGCCGTACTCGGTGTGGCAGGCCTCCTCATAGGCGCACAGGGCACCGGGGGTGCCGCTGCGACGATCGTCGGGGCGGGCGCGCTGGCATTGATCCTGGCGGTGCTGTTCGCGGCCCCCGCCTTGTCTCGACCTGTGGTCGGGGCACTCGGCACGGTGTTCGCGAAGCCGTTCGGCCCGGTGGGCCGTTTGGCACGCACGAATGCGGTGCGGAACCCGCGCCGCACCGCTGCGACCGCTTTCGCGCTGACTCTCGGGCTGATGCTCGTCTCCGTGATCGGCATGTTCGGATCGTCCGCCAAGGCCAGTGTGAACAAGCTGGTGGACGTCGGTGTGACCGCGGACTACGTGTTGACGGGACCCGCTCAGATCGGAGTACCGAGTGGCGTAGCTGCTGCGGTGCGAAACCTCGCCGACGTGCAGAGTTCGGTTGCGTCGCGGGTACCGGTGCGAGTGACGATCGACGGCGAGAAGGAGCAGGGTGCGTCGTTCGACGGTTCACTGGAAGGCGTGCTCGACTATCGGCTCGTCGAAGGGTCTGCGGACCTCACTGGTAATCACATGACCGTGTCGCAGACGACCGCGGACGAGAAGGGCTGGACGGTGGGCACGACCGTGCCGATGACCAGCGCGGACGGTAGGGTCGTGACCCCCGAGGTGATCGGGATCTTCGAGGACAACCAAATCGTCGGGCCGTGGATGGTCTCGGACGAGGTGTACCGCGAGGCGATGCCGGCGGCTACCCTTCCGGATCTCTTCGTTCTGATCGATGCCAGGCCGGGAACCGATCTCGCGCAGCTACGCGGCGAACTCGAGTCGGCGACCAAACGGTTCGTCGTCGTTCAGGTGCAGGACCTCGAGGAGTTCAAGGGTGCGCAGGCCGAGCAGATCGACACCGTCATGGGGGTTCTGTACGGGCTTCTCGCGCTGGCGGTCGTGATCGCGATTCTCGGTATCGTCAACACGCTCGCGTTGTCGGTGGTGGAGCGACGTCGTGAGATCGGCATGCTTCGCGCGGTCGGGATGCAGCGGACGCAGATGCGGCGCACGATCTATCTGGAGTCGATGCTCATCGCGGTGTTCGGTGCCGGCGTCGGAGTGATACTCGGCATCGCGTTCGGGTGGGGCTTCGTCAGCACCTTGAAGGAAGAGGGGCTCGATCAGGTGGCGGTGCCGTGGGGGCAGGTGGTTGCGATGCTTCTCGGGTCCGGTGTGGTCGGCGTGTTTGCCGCTCTCTGGCCTGCGATCCGTGCGGCCCGCACCCGGCCGCTCGAAGCCATCGCCGATCTCTGACGGCTGCCGAGCTCGTAGATCGCCGGTCTCCGGCCGCCGGACCGCCATCAGGTTGGCCCCTGATGGCGGTCCGGCGGGGGGTGCAGCGAAGATGGGGGAGTACGCCACGCGTGCAACCAGCCCGGACCGCTACCGCGGGCCGGGCCACCGTGACGGATGAAATGAAGAAAGGCGATCATGAGCAAGCATTCCCCTGCTGTCGCTGCCCGAGCTGTCGAATTGTCGAAGTCGTACGGCACCGGCGACACCCAGGTCCACGCGCTCAGCGCTGTGTCGGTGGACTTCTCCCGGGGTGAATTCACCGCGATCATGGGTCCGTCCGGATCAGGGAAATCGACGCTGATGCATTGCCTGGCAGGACTCGACTCGGCTGATTCGGGTTCGGTGCTCATCGGCGGCACCGAGTTGACAGCGCTGACGGACAAGCAGATGACACAGTTGCGGCGTGACCGAATCGGATTTGTGTTCCAGGCGTTCAACCTGGTTCCCACCCTGACCGCGCTCGAGAACATCACGCTGCCGCTCGACATCGCGGGCCGCAAGCCGGACTCCGCCTGGCTCGACAGCGTGCTCACCAGGTTGGGACTGAAGGACCGCCTCGATCACCGTCCGGGAGAGCTGTCCGGGGGTCAGCAGCAGCGGGTGGCGTGCGCCCGTGCTCTGGCGGGCCAGCCGGAAATCATCTTCGGTGACGAGCCCACCGGCAATCTCGATTCGAAGTCCTCCGGGGAGGTGTTGTCGATTCTTCGGGCGGCAGTCGACGAGTTCGACCAGACCGTCGTCATCGTCACCCACGATCCGCGGGCTGCGGCGTACGCCGACCGAGTGGTGTTCCTCGCCGATGGCAAGATCGTGGACGAGCTCCTCGAGCCCACAGCCGATTCGGTTCTCGACACCATGAAACGACTTGACGAGCCTGGATCGGAACCACGACTCGACAGGAGTGCGTCGGAATCGGTCGGGGCACATGCCCTCTCGTCGGACTCGGCGGTCTGAGCGGATGGCGTCAACCTCGAGCGCTCCCATGCGCAAGGTGTCCTTGCGCAACCTGGCGGCACACAAGGTCCGGCTGGCGTTGACGGTGCTGTCCGTCGTTCTCGGCACCGCGTTCGTCGCGGGTTCCTTCGTCTTCACCGACACGCTCCAGAAGACGTTCGACTCGATCTTCGAGAACACCGCGCAGGGTGTCGACGTCCGAGTCTCGCCGGAAGACCACCACTCCAGCGGTGTTCCGCTGACTGACGTCGACACCATCTCCGGCCTTCCCGGTGTTCGCGCTGTGGCACCGGCTGTCAGCGGGCAGATCGTTCTGATCGACTCCGATGGCGCGGCGGTCCAAACGGGCGGAGCACCGAGTATCGGCCAGTCGTACCTGCCGCCGGGGCAGGCAATCGGCGAACAAGACGATTTCGTCCAGGGATCCCCGCCTGCCGAGGCCGGCCAGATCGCCGTCAACGTCGCTGCCGCCGAACGGGCGAATCTCGCGGTCGGTGACACCACGGAGGTCCTCGTACCGGCACGGGGTGTACTCGACTTCACCGTTTCCGGCATCTATGACACCGGCACTGACACGGGTGGATTCATCGGGGCTTCGTTCGTCGATTCACAGGCACGTGAATTGTTCACCGACGGTGAGCACGTCGATTACATCGATGTCGCCGGGGCCGGAATCTCGCCGACGCAGCTGCGCGACGAGATCGCCATGGCACTTCCCGACGCCAAGGTGCAGACCGGGGACGAGGTGCGAGAGGAGACCGAGGCGCAGGTGACACAGGCGCTGAGTTTTCTCAACTACTTCCTGCTCGCGTTCGGTGCGATCGCTCTGCTCGTCGGCACATTCATCATTTACAACACGTTCTCGATGATTGTCGCGCAGCGGTTGCGCGAACTCGCGCTCCTGCGCGCGATCGGCGCCGGCCGCAAGCAGGTGGGTCGGTCGGTGGTCTTCGAAGCCCTCGTCGTCGGGGTGATCGGGAGTGTGCTCGGTATCGCTGCGGGCGTCGGCTTGGCCTACGGTCTGCGCGCACTGTTGAATTCGTTCGACGTGGGTTTGCCCGACGGGCCATTGCAGGTCGGCCCCCGTACGATTCTCATCGCTCTCGTGGTCGGTGTGGTGGTGACGACGATCAGTGCGTACGTACCCGCCCAGCGCGCATCCATGGTTCCCCCCGTCGCGGCGATGCGACAGGAGTTCGCCTCCACGGGAGATTCACTGCACGTACGCACGGTTGCGGGAGCTGTGCTGGGCGCCCTCGGCGTCGTCGGACTCGTCATCGGTTCCCAGGGTTCGGGCAAGGGCGCAGCCGTTGTCGTCGGCTTCGGGGCGCTCGGCCTGATCCTGGCCGTGGTATTCGCCGCTCCCGCGCTGTCTCGACCGGTAGTCGGGGCGCTCGGTGCACTGCTGGCGAAGCCGTTCGGTCCGGTGGGGCACCTCGCTCGCACCAATGCGGTCCGGAATCCGCGTCGCACCGCTGCAACGGCATTCGCGTTGACCCTCGGGTTAATGCTCGTCTCGGTCATCGGTGTGTTCGGTGCGTCCGCGAAGGCCAGCGTGAACGAACTGGTGGACGCCGGTGTGAGCGCCGACTTCGTGCTGTCGGGACCTCAACAGATCGGAGTTCCCAGCGGCGTAGCACCGGCGGTGCGGAACCTTGCCGACGTGCAGAGCGCGGTCGCGGTGCATGGTGTACGAGTGACGGTCGACGGCGAGGAGGAGCAGGGCGTCTCCCTGGACGGTCCACCGGAGGGCGTGCTCGACTACAGACTCGTCGAAGGGTCCGCGAACTTCACCGGCAACCAAATGATCGTGTCGCAGACGACCGCGGACGAGAAGGGCTGGACGGTGGGCACGACCGTGCCGATGACCAGCGCGGACGGCCAAGTCGTGAATACCCAGGTGACCGGAGTCTTCGCGGACAACCCACTGCTGGGGCCCTGGATGGTGTCGGACGAGGTATACCGCGAGGTGATGCCGGCGGCCACCCTTCCGGATCTCTTCGTTCTGGTCGACGCGAAGCCGGGAACCGATCTCGCGCAGCTACGCGGTGAACTCGAGTCGGCGACCAAACGGTTCGTCGTCGTCCAGGTACAGGACCGGGAGGAGTACAAGGGAGCACAGGGGCAGCAGATCGACGCCATCCTGGCGATCCTGTACGGGCTTCTCGCCCTCGCGGTCGTGATCGCGATTCTCGGTATCGTCAACACGCTCGCGTTGTCGGTGGTGGAGCGACGTCGTGAGATCGGCATGCTTCGCGCGGTCGGGATGCAGCGGACGCAGATGCGGCGCACGATCTATCTGGAGTCGATGCTCATCGCGGTGTTCGGTGCCGGCGTCGGAGTGATACTCGGTATCGCGTTCGGGTGGGGCTTCGTCAGCACCTTGAAGGAAGAGGGGCTCGATCAGGTGGCGGTGCCGTGGGGGCAGGTGGTTGCGATGCTTCTCGGGTCCGGTGTGGTCGGCGTGTTTGCCGCTCTCTGGCCTGCGAGCCGTGCGGCCCGCACCCGGCCGCTCGAGGCCATCGCCGATGCCTGATCCGGCTGATTCTCGACTCCACATGCCGCTCCGCCGGGCCAGTCTCGGCGGGGTGCGGTGGTTTTGGTATGACTGGTGCACAAGAGATGACTATGGGGGCGGTGCGGCATAGTGCAGAGAATTGTGATCGTGGGCGCGGGCCTGGCTGGATTACGCACGGCCGAGGAACTGCGGCGGGCCGGATATGACGGTGAGTTGGTTCTCGTCGGTGGTGAGCCACATCTGCCCTACGACCGGCCGCCACTGTCCAAGGAGGTGTTGCGCGGCGAGCGCAGCGAGACCACACTCAAGCCGCGTGAATTCTTCGACGAGAAGAATATCGAGCTACGTCTCGGTGTCGAGGCCGTGTCCGTCGACGCCGAACGTCGCGTCGTGTGCCTCGCCGACCGCACCCAACTCGACTATGACGAACTGGTCGTCGCGACGGGTCTTGTGCCGCGCCGGATCCCGGGACTGCAGGATCTGGCTGGGGTCCACGTCCTGCGCTCGATCGACGAGAGCCTCGCCCTGCGCGGCGATCTTGCCGAGGGCAAGCGCGCGTTGATCGTCGGCGCGGGTTTCATAGGCTGCGAACTGGCGGCGAGCATGCGGGCCGGTGGACTCGACGTGGTGCTGGTGGAACCTCAGCCGGCGCCCTTGGCATCCGTGCTGGGGGAGGAGATCGGGGGTCTGGTCGCCCGGTTGCACCGTGCGGAGGGCGTCGAACTTCGATCCGGTGTGGGACTGACGTCACTGCGCGGTACCGACCGAGTTACCGGGGCCGTCCTCGGTGACGGCAGTGAAGTCCAGGT
Source organism: Rhodococcus sp. WMMA185 (assembly GCF_001767395.1). Classification (NCBI taxonomy): domain Bacteria; kingdom Bacillati; phylum Actinomycetota; class Actinomycetes; order Mycobacteriales; family Nocardiaceae; genus Rhodococcus; species Rhodococcus sp. WMMA185. The sequence continues at coordinate 737,419 of NZ_CP017014.1, forward strand.
CGATGTCGTGGCAATCGGCGTCGGATCGCTGCCGGTCACCGAATGGCTCGAAGGTTCGGGCGTCGAACTCGACAACGGCGTGGTCTGCGACGGCGTCGGGCGCACGACCGTTCCACACATCTGGGCAGTCGGCGACGTGGCGGCGTGGCAGTTGCAGGTGGGCGATCGCAGGCGCGTGGAGCACTGGAGCAACGCCGGCGAGCAGGCCAAGATTTTGGCCGGAGCGCTGACCGGGACCGGCGACGACAATCGCGTGGCTCAGGTGCCGTACTTCTGGAGCGACCAGTACGACATCAAGATTCAGGCGCTGGGCACTGTCGCACCTACCGACGAGGTACACGTGATCAAGGACGACGGTCGCAAGTTCCTTGCCTACTACGAGCGCGAGGGGAAGCTGGTGGGTGTCGTCGGAGGTGGAATGGCGGGTGGGGTCATGAAGATGCGCGGAAAGATCGCGGCCGGAACCCCGATCGGTGAGGTCCTCGAAGCTGCGTCCGCGTAGAGGGGCGGACGTCGGCGCGATAGATTCGTCGGGTGATCGTTGCGCTCATCGACTCGGGTCTCGGCATGCTGCCGACGTCGGCGCGGCTTCGTTTGCGCAGACCCGACCTGGATCTGATTCTCGCTCTGGACCCAGACGGGGCCCCGTGGGGTCCGAAATCGGGGCGGTGGGTGATCGATCGTGTCCTCGCGACCGTGAAGTTGACGCTCGACCGTGGTGCGGATGTGATCGTGCTGCCGTGCAACACGGCGAGTGTCACCGCGCTCGAGCATGTCCGAGAATTCGTCGGACCGCAGGTTCCGGTCATCGGTACGGTTCCCGCGATCAAACCTGCTGCGGCGGCATGTGAGTCTGTGGCGGTGTGGGCGACCGAGGCGACGACTGCGAGTCGATATCAGGCAGATCTCATCGAGCGTTTCGGCAACGGAAGTTCTGTGGTGGCTGTCGCGTGCCACGGCCTCGCCGATGCCATCGATCTCGGCGAACGGGAGGCGGCCACCGCGGCCATCGTCTCGGCTGTCGCACGCACACCCGAGGACGTGGGAGGGGTGGTGCTTGGGTGTACGCACTACCCGCTGATGGCTGACGAGATCGCGGAGAAGCTCCCGACCGGGGTGCGACTGTTCGACAGCGCCGAAGCGGTGGCATCGCAGACGCTTCGTCGCATCGACGCGCTCGGCCGTCCGAGTACCGGTAAGGGCAGAGTCGAGGTCCTGCTCAGTGGCCGACCGGGACGTCTGCCGCCGAGCGCTGAAGTCTTCCCAGCCGGGCGGTTGCTGTCCGAAGGAAACACTCAGCCGAGTTGAACCATCCCGGCTGCCACGACGCGCGCGACATTGTCGAGTTCTTCGCCGGGACGCCGCGGCAGTTCGTCGAGATCGTGCAGGCGGTCGTTGCCGGCCAAGGAGAACATCGCGGCTACCCATGCCGACGCGCACGCCCGAATCGTCCCGGGCGTCACGGGATAAGGCGAACTGGCCAGGAGTAGTCGTTCGGTGATATCGCTGAGGTAGTCGCGGAACCGTCTCAGGTGCGCGCGAACATCCGGGTGAGTCTCGGCCTCACGCCAGAGGATCACCCGCATCACCGACGAGTGGCGATCGCGCAAATTCAATGCGCTGTCGAGATTGACCAGGCTGGCTGCGGGGTCGCCAGGTGTGACCAAGGTGCCCAGATCACCGAGCGGTTCGGTGGGAAGCCTTTCGGAGAGCAACGCCAGCAGGATGTCGGTCTTGGCGGGGAAGTAGTAGAACACCAGTCCTTTCGGGACGTGTGCGGCGGAAGCGATCGACGCCGTGGACGTGGCGTCGAATCCTTTTACGGCAATCAGGGATTCGGCGGCGTCGAGAATCCGGGCCCGGGCATCGCCGTCGATCTTCGCGTTGCGCCGCTGTGGACTTTTCCGCGGGCGGTTGCTTGCGGACTTTCCGGAATGGGTTGCGGGCATGGGCTTTTTCCAGACCTGAACGGCGGGACGTAGGCCGTAAGCCTGCGCCCCGCCCTAGATCGACGTTCTCGCTGGTGATGCTTCACGGATCAGTGACTGGCAGCCACTCCTCCCTGTCCGTGCATCCGAGAACTCGCCATCGGCAACCCTGTAACGGCCACGACGACCGCCAGCGCACCGGTGACCCATGCGGTCCACGCCGCGCCCCCGAACTCGTTGAAGCTCATCACCCACGGGGAGATGAACAGCAGCACGCCGAAGACGCCCAGTGCGTACTCGGCCATGGTCATCGTCGGCCGGACCATGTGGACTAGGCCGGAGAGCGCGACGAGCACACCGAGTACGACGAGTGACCACACCGCGGCGTTGTTGGTGTCGAGCCACAGCGGCGAGAGTGCCGCGTAGCCTCCGATCACGATCGCCGCAACATCTTGCACACGACTCCACGATCTCATGTCCAGCCTCCTTGAAGCGGATTGGTTCCACTTCAAGTACACGCCTGATTGACCGACCGATCAATGCCTCGACCGTTGCATTCACATAACGTGAACCGCAGGTCAGCATATATTTCGTGATCTTTCGTGACCTCGGTCGATATCGATTATGTGTACTGCGATTTCTGTTAGAACTCGATCTTGAGATGGTCGGTGACCGGCCGGGCCTGGCATCCCAGAATGTAGCCGTTCTCGATGTCCTCTGGGTCCAGGATCTCGCTGTTCTCCATCTCGACTTTCCCTTCGAGAATGGTGCAGGCGCAGGATCCGCACTCACCTTCCTGGCAGGAGTAGGGCACGTCGATTCCCTCCGCCAGCATGATGTCGACGAGTGTCTGTTTGCGTGGCCAATTCAGGTTGTGGACCTCGCCGTCGAGTTCCACTTCCACGGTGGCGGCGTGGGCCGCCTCGTCCGCCGTGATCTCCACGACCTCGGCGTCGCGGAACGGATCGCCGGCCAGTGAATTGAACACTTCGGCGTGCACCTGGCTGCGTGGCATCCCGGCGTCGGCGAGTGCCTTGTGAATGGTGTCCATGAATGGCGTCGGGCCGCACATGAATACCTCGTACTCGAGGTAGGGGGCGACCGCGGAAGCGAGTTGATCCACGCCGGGCAGGCCCTGGACCGTCTCGAGCCAGTGGATGGTCACCAGTCGCGACGGGTATCGGCTTGCGAGGGTGCGCAACTCCTCGCTGAAGATGACCGATTTCTCGTCACGGTTGGCATAGAAGAGCACGACCTTGCCAGACCCTTCGGTGAGGGCGGACTTGAGGATCGAGATCACCGGCGTGATCCCGCTTCCGGCAGCGAACAACAGGAAATCGTGGCCCAGCGACTTGGGGGTGAAGACGCCTGACGGCGGTAGGACTTCGAGGGTGTCGCCGACGGAGACGTTGTCGCAGAGCCAGTTGGATCCATAGCCGTCGACGGTCCTCTTGACCGTCACCTTCGGTGCGTCATCGGTGAACGGTGAACTGGCCAGCGAGTAGCAACGGGCAACCGAACCGGTGCGGTCACTGGGAATTCGCAGGGTGAGGAACTGTCCGGGCTTGTAGGTGAACTTGTCGGCAAGATCCGCCGGGACGTCGAAGATCAGCGATCGGGAGTCGGGAGTCTCTTCGACCACGCCCGACACGGTGAGCATCACCGACCGTGAGCTGTGCGGCACCTCGACAGTCGTCATCGTGGGGTTCGTCCTCTCCTGCTTCGCGGCGCCGGAACGCTCGAACGCCTAACCCAAATATAGAACACGTTCTAGTTTTTGCCCAGAGGTGGTCGGCTCCGGGGCATCTCGATCGACTCACGGCGCGCAAGAGATTCGGTGGTAGCGTTGCGCTCGGCACCTGGCCCACGGTTCGATTCATCATTGGAGTGGGATCCCATGAGCTTGCAATTCGACCCTCGAGTACTACAAGCGCTTGGGCCGCAGTTCGCCGCCGCAGCCGACCTGAAGACCGTGCGCGGGTACGTCGAAGCGTCCGCTGTGCCCATCATCCGGTCCCCGTGGAAGACTGCTACGCGGCGCTGGAGTGGCTGGCCGGACACGCGAGCGAGTTGGGGGCCGACCCTGCACGGCTGGCGGTGATGGGCGATAGTGCCGGCGGCGCTCTTGCCGCGGGGGTATGCCTGATGGCTCGGGATCGCAGTGGCCCGGCGATCGCTGCGCAGCTCTTGATCTATCCGATGCTCGACGATCGAACGTCGGTACCGGATCCACAGCTGCTTCCGTTCTTGACATGGCCCTTCATATGGACCTACGACGACAACGTCACCGGCTGGACCGCGCTGCTGGGCGAGATGGACGCGAGGGGCGAGATTGGCACCGAGTGCTGACGTGTCCCGACGGGGCCTCGCCGACCGCGTGCGCCGCCTCTGTTCCTTGTAGTCTCCACATTGTGGTGAGGCAAGGACTGCGCTACCAGGCCTCGATTTCGGCTTCGAGCACGAACTAGCGCGGGCAGAGCGGATTGTCGGGGTACCGTCCCATCCATGACTGCTGCGATCTCGGTGGAGAAGCTGGTCAAGACGTTCGGGACCACACGGGCTCTCGACGGATTGGACCTCGAAGTGAATACGGGCGAGGTACACGGATTCCTTGGTCCCAACGGCTCCGGAAAGTCGACGACCATCAGGGTGCTGCTGGGTCTGCTGCGGGCGGATTCGGGTCACACCCGACTGCTGGGCGGCGATCCGTGGAAGGACGCGGTCTCGCTTCATCGGCGACTCGCCTACGTGCCGGGGGATGTGAATCTCTGGCCCAACCTCACCGGTGGGGAGGCGATAGACCTTCTATCGGGCCTGCGGGGCGGACTCGACGAGTCCAGGCGCAGTGATCTCCTCGAGCGATTCGAACTCGATCCGACGAAGAAGGCGCGCACCTACTCGAAAGGCAATCGGCAGAAGGTGGCGCTCGTGGCGGCGTTCGCGTCGAACGTCGACCTCTACGTTTTGGACGAACCGACGTCGGGGCTGGATCCGCTGATGGATTCAGTTTTTCGGGACTGTATCGGCGAGGCCTCGAACGAGGGAAAGACTGTCCTGCTCTCGAGCCACATCCTCGCCGAGGTCGAGGCATTGTGTGATCGTGTGAGCATCATCAGGGAAGGGCGGACCGTCGAATCGGGTACGTTGGCCGAACTCCGTCACCTCACCCGCACCTCGGTTACCGCGGAGACCGAGCGCCCCGTGACCGGACTCGATTCGATTGCCGGCGTATTCGATGTACGAGTGGACGGACTACACGCGCGCTGCGAGGTGGAGACCAGTGAACTCGGCGCTGTGATGAGCCACCTGTTGCCTTTCGGGATCACTTCGCTCACCTCGAAGCCGCCCACCCTGGAGGAACTATTTCTCCGGCACTACGGCGATGAACTCGAACGCGAAGACGAGAACCACTGGCGCGCCGAGTCGAGGGATCTGTGATGGCAACGCAATTCACCGGAACCACTCGGCTGGTGCGGTTGGCGTTACGGCGCGACCAGATACAACTTTCGGTTTGGCTACTCGTCCTTATTGCTCTACAGGCGATTTCGGCCTCGAGTGTTCTGGGGCTCTACCCGACCGACGAGAGTCTCCGGAGCATCGCCATCGCCACAGCGAACTCTCCAGTTGCGCTAGCCACCAACGGACTCATCTCCGGCTACAGCGGCGGCGCTGTGGTTGCGAGCCAGATCGTCATGCCGCTCTCGCTGGGTGCCGCACTGATGAGCAGTTTGCTTGTGGTCCGCCACACCCGACAAAACGAGGAGACGGGCAGAGCGGAGTTGGTCGGGGCCGCGGTCGTGGGGCGGAAGGCAATGCTCTCTGCTGCCCTGATCGTTGCGATCGCGGCGAACGCGGTTCTTGCCGTAGGCGGCGCGGTGGTCCTCATGGCACAGGGACTTCCCCCGGCCGGGTCGTTGGCGATCGGGCTCGGGATTGCCGGCGCGGGTATTTCCTTTGCGGGAATCGCAGCGGTTACTTCGCAGGTAACGGACGGAGCGCGAACGGCCAACGGACTCGCGGGCGCGGCTCTGGCGGCGGCTTTCGTGCTGCGCGCCGTTGGCGACATGTCCGGAACCGTAGTCGAGGGAGGCACGCGGGTAATCAGCGGCTTTGCCACATGGCTGTCGCCGATCGGATGGGCGGAACAGATGCGCGCCTACGACGACAATGCCTGGTGGGTGCTCTGTTTTCCTGCCGTATTCACGCTCGCAGCAGTGGGTCTCGCGTTCCTCCTCACCGAGCGGCGAGATCTCGGCTCAGGCCTGGTCGCAACACGGCGAGGGCCCGCCCGTGCATCACGGTCCCTGCCGACACCGCTCGGATCTGCGTGGCGGATCCAACGGGGTGTTCTGTTCTGGTGGGCTGTGGGCATCGGATTCATTGCACTCGTATACGGCGCGGTCGGTGATCAGATCGACGATTTCCTCGGTGAGGGCGATCAGGTGGCGGAGGTGATGGGGAAACTCGGGGGGACGTCCGACATGGTGGACGCCTACTTCTCGACCATCTTCGGCACAATGGCGATTGCGGTAAGCGCCTATTCGGTTCAGGCACTGCTGCGGATGCGCACAGAGGAGGCGGCGGGTCGGCTCGAGCCCGTTCTCGCGACCGCGGTCGGACGCCCTCGCTGGCTGTTTGCCCACGTAACGGTGGTGGTGGCCGGTGTGGTCGTACTGCAAATAGTCACCGGGGCCGCGATGGGGCTCGCCTACGGTCTGGTCACATCGGATGTGCCGGGCAATGTGGCTGATTTGACCGTGGCGTCCTTGGTCTTCGTGCCTGCAATCCTGGTGGTGGCCGCCATTGCCGTTCTGCTCTTCGGGGGCCTCCCGTTGTGGGCGTCCGGGCTTTCCTGGGCTGCGCTCGCATTGTCCCTGCTGTTCGGGTTGCTCGGTCCACTACTCGGATTGCCGGATTTCGTACGCAACCTGTCGCCGTTCAGTCACGTGCCGCCCGTTCCCGCCGCTGATGTGACGGGCGCGCCGTTGATGTGGATGGTGGCGATCGCAGTCGCAGTGGCGGCGACCGGTGTCGCGCTGTTCCGGCGGCGTGATCTGGTCATCTAGCCGCCTGCCGACCCTGGCCGACTCGAACTGTCGGACGAGATGTCCGGAGTCGGCTTTGCAGTGTTTCCTATTCGCCGAGTGCGCCCAATCCGTCCCGGAGCAAGTGCATCCCGGTGGCGAGTAGTTGCCGAAGTTCGACCGATTCGTCGTCGAGCCACTGCTCATAGGCCGACATCGCGATGCCGAGTACAAGATTGCCGACCGTGCGCGGAATGTGGTCGGCCGGGTCGGCACCCAGTCTGTCGGCGACATATTCCGAGATGACACCCCGCCACCCCTCGTACATCACTACCGAATACGCCTGCAGCGCAGGTACCCGGAGGATCAGTCTCATTCGTTTGCGGTGGTTGGCCTCCTCGCTGATCGGAAACGAATTGAACTGAAGGAGTGCGGCGGTCAGGGTGTCAGCTATCGAGATGTCCTCGGGTTGCTCCTCGAGTTGGGTACGCATCTCGGCGAGATGCGAGTCGAAGTCACCCCAGGGAATTGCGTTCTTGGACGGGAAATAGCGAAACAGCGTGCGCCGGGCTATGCCGCACGCCTGCGCAACCTGGTCGACGCTGGTCTCGTCGAATCCCTGTTGAGTGAACAACTCGATCCCGACGGTGCTGATCCGATCCTGCGTCGTTGCTGGACGCCGGCCGATTCGGCTGGATGGTTTTCGACGACTTCTCACCTTTGATCCTTTCGCTCTGTACATTCTGCACTCGATGCCATTAGATTGGTGAGGCGAATCACAGAGAGCCTCTTCCGTGGCCGGGAACACGGATCGATTCTCTGCTCTATCACTCGGACAGTAGGAGGAAATCATGTCGGACAACGACAACGAGGTACTGGAAACCGATTTGATCGAGGAATCTCTGGTGGAAGAGGTTTCGATCGACGGCATGTGCGGCGTGTACTGAACATGTCCGCTCCGGCGCCGGCTTCAACGACCGGCAAGCCCGCAATCGATCTCGATGTGGGCTGGAAACTTCATCATCGAGTGGCGCTGCGCCACGAACCCTTCGGGGCGTTGCTCTACCACTTCGGTACCCGCAAACTCTCGTTTCTGAAGAACCGCACGATCGTCGCGGTGGTCGAGGCCCTTCCATCGCACGCTGACGCCCGGTCCGCGCTGCGAGCGCAGGGCATCGGGGACGATCTCGCGCCGAAGTACGCGCGCGCACTCGGCGCCCTGGCCGAGTCACACATGATCATCCGTGTGTGACCGGCCCTGCCGCGGCAGTCCTTTCCGTTCCATACCAGAGGAATTAGCCCATGACCTCCATCCTCGACAGGCCCTCGGCCTCCCAGCCGGTCGGGCGCCTCGTCGACCAGTTCGAACTCGGTCTCGACGCCCCGATCTGTCTCACCTGGGAGTTGACCTACGCGTGCAACCTGTCGTGTGTGCACTGCCTGTCCTCATCGGGGCGGCGCGACCCGAATGAGCTCAGCACCGCGCAGTGCAAGTCGATCATCGACGAACTGCAGCGCATGCAGGTGTTCTACGTCAACATCGGCGGCGGGGAGCCGACCGTTCGCCCGGACTTCTGGGAACTGGTGGACTACGCGACCGCGCACCAGGTCGGCGTCAAGTTCTCCACCAACGGGGTGAAGATCGACAAGAAGGTGGCCGAGCGTCTCGCGGCCAGTGACTACGTCGACGTGCAGATATCCCTCGACGGCGCCACCGCCGAGGTCAATGACGCGGTTCGCGGCCCAGGGTCGTTCGCGATGGCGGTACGAGCTCTCGAGAACCTGGCCGAGGCCGGGTTCGAGAACGCGAAGATCTCGGTTGTCGTGACCCGGCACAACGTGCCCCAGCTCGACGACTTCAAGGCGCTCGCCGACAAATACGGTGCCACCCTGCGCATCACTCGGTTGCGTCCATCCGGCCGCGGTGCGGACGTGTGGGGTGACTTGCACCCCACCCAGACACAGCAACGCCAGTTGTACGACTGGCTGGTCGCCAACGGTGAAGGCGTACTCACCGGCGACTCCTTCTTTCACCTCTCCGCCTACGGTGATGCTCTGCCGGGGCTCAACCTGTGCGGGGCCGGGCGCGTGGTCTGCCTGATCGATCCGATCGGCGACGTGTACGCCTGCCCGTTCGCAATCCACGAGAAATTCCTCGCCGGAAATATTCTGGCGGACGGCGGTTTCCAGAAAGTCTGGCAGCACTCGGACCTGTTCCGGGAGCTTCGTTCGCCGCAGACCGGTGGTGCGTGCAGCAAGTGCGACCACTACGACTCCTGCCGTGGCGGCTGCATGGCCGCGAAGTTCTTCACCGGGTTGCCGATGGACGGTCCGGACCCGGAGTGCGTCATCGGAAACGGTGAAGCGGCGTTGACTGACGCGGGTGAGATCCCGAAGTCCAGCGTCGACCACTCCCGCACCGGTCAGCGAAGGACACCGCGGGCACCGGTTCCGTTGACGCTGATGACGCGCCCGCCGGCCAAGATGTGTGACGAGAACCCGCTTGCGGGCATGGAACAGGCATAGTTCGTTCGACAGATGCGAGGGGTACTCGATGGGTAGGAATTCGTATTTCGAGACTGTGGCGGAGGCCCAGCGTCGCGCGAAGAAGCGACTGCCGAAGTCGGTCTACTCGGCGCTGATCGCCGGTTCCGAAAAGGGCGTGACCGTCGACGACAACACTGCGGCGTTCGCCGAGTTGGGTTTCGCGCCCCACGTCGTAGGGCTCTCGGACAAGCGTGAGATGGCCACGACCGTGCTGGGCCAGCCGATTTCGATGCCCGTCGTGATGTCCCCGACCGGTGTACAGGCGGTACATCCTGATGGCGAGGTCGCGGTTGCCCGCGCTGCGGCGGCCCGGGGGACGGCGATCGGTCTGAGTTCGTTCGCGAGTAGACCCATCGAAGAGGTGACGGCGGCCAATCCACAGACGTTCTTCCAGATGTACTGGGTGGGAAGCCGTTACGAAATGTTGCAGCGAACCGAACGCGCCCGGGAGGCTGGTGCGACCGCGCTGATCGTCACCACCGACTGGTCCTTCTCCCACGGGCGCGATTGGGGTAGCCCGGCCATTCCCGAGAAGATGAACCTCGAGTCGATGATCAAGTTCGCCCCCGAGGGCATCACTCGTCCGAAGTGGCTCTACGGGTTCTTGAAGACCCGCAAGATCCCCGACCTGACCACACCCAACCTGGCCAAGCCCGGGCAGGATCCGCCGACATTCTTCGGCGCCTACGGCGAATGGATGCAGACGCCGCTTCCCACCTGGGACGACATAGCATGGCTGCGGGAGCAGTGGGGCGGCCCGTTCATGCTCAAGGGCGTGATGAGGGTCGACGACGCCAAGCGCGCCGTCGAAGCCGGCGTCACCGCGATCTCGGTGTCCAACCACGGAGGCAACAATCTCGACGGCACACCGGCGTCGATCCGCGCTCTTCCGGCCGTCGTGGACGCCGTCGGCGACCAGGTAGAGGTCCTGCTCGACGGCGGAATTCGCCGCGGCAGCGACGTTGTGAAGGCCCTCGCCCTCGGTGCGCGGGCGGTCATGATCGGGCGGGCCTACCTGTGGGGACTGTCAGCGAACGGGCAGGCCGGGGTCGAGAACGTTCTCGACATTCTGCGAGGGGGCATCGACTCCGCCCTGCTGGGTCTTGGGCACGCGTCCATCCACGACCTCAGCCCCGCCGACGTGGTGATCCCGCCGGGGTTCGCTCGGGCCCTGGGCATCTGAGGACTGACCGGGATACGGTCTCGATGTCCGCACAGTTGACAGGCCCGATCACTTTGGCTGGTCGCCGCGCTTCGTCCAGAGTTCTCATGGGTCCCCACGTCACCAATCTGTGTGTGGGAAGAAGGCTCTCGCAGCGGCACGTTGCGTACTACGAGCGGCGTGCACGCGGTGGTGCGGGCACCATAGTGACCGAGGTGGCCTCGGTGCATGCCTCCGACTGGCCCTATGAACGTGCCCCGCTCGCATCCGAGTGCATCGACGGTTGGCAGGACGTGGTCGCGGCCTGTCGCCCGCACGGCACTCTGGTGCTGGCCGGATTGGGTCATACCGGGTTACAGGGGTCGAGCGCCTTTTCGCAGGCAGTGCTGTGGGGACCGTCACCGGTTGCCGACGTGATCTCGCGAGAGTTGCCGATGCAGATGGAACGGCCCGAGATCGCCGTCCTGGTGGACGCCTTCCGGGCCGGTACCGCCGCCGCGGTCTCCGCCGATGTGGATGGTGTAGAACTCGACGCCGGTCCGAGAAGCCTCCTCCGACAGTTTTTGTCGGGTCTGACCAACCTACGAGAAGACGAGTACGGGGCACAGCCCCTGCGTCTGGCGCGCGAGGTGATCGAGGCCGTCCGTGCCGAATTGGGCCCGGGTCGAGTGCTGTCGCTGCGACTGAGTTGCGACGAGATGGCGCCGTGGGCAGGTATCACCCCCGAGATCGCCGCGGGGTATGTACGGGAGTTGGCCGGCCTCCTCGATTTGCTCGTGGTGGTGCGCGGCGGACCGATGTCGGTAAGTCAATACAGGCCTGACTTCCACAGCCCGGCGTCATTCAACACCGTTCTCTGCCGACACATTCGAGTGGCCGCCTCCGACTCCGTACCGGTCGTACTCCAAGGGAGTGTGATCGAATCGTCCGCCGCTCAGACTGCCCTCGACGAGGGGGTGGCCGACATGGTCGAGATGACTCGGGCACAGATCGCGGACCCAGACCTCGTCGCCAAGATCCGACTGGGCGAGACACCGCGTCCGTGCATCCTGTGCAACCAGACGTGCCAGGTGCTCGACCCCCGCAATCCAGTCGTGACCTGCGTCGGGAACCCGACGAGCGGACACGAGACCCTCGATCCGGCCGAGAGCGTCGCCGATACCGTCGACCCATGTGTGGTGCTGGTCGTGGGTGCCGGTCCGGCGGGCCTGGAGGCGGCGCGTGTACTCGCCCGCAGCGGTAGGCGCGTTACGGTCGTGGATTCCGCTGATCGCACCGGTGGAATGGTGCGGGTGGTGGCCTCGGCGGCACCCCACCTCGAGCCGCTGGCCGACTGGCTGGAATCGGAATGCCGCAGTCTGGGAGTCGAGTTCCGTCTTGGATCGACAGTGGTCGAGGCTGACCTCGCTGCCGCTGAACAGGAGGGTGCAACGTTGGTCCTGGCCACCGGCAGCACACCACGCCCGCTGCCGTTTCCGGTTGCGGGGCGAACTCAGTGCGCCGACGCTGCCGAGGTCCTCGGCGGACTGGCGCTACGGGAGGGATCGGTGGTGGTCTTCGATCCGGTCGGCGGACCGGCGGGAGTGGGAGTCGCGGAATGGCTCGCGGCGCGCGGGCGCGAAGTGAGCATCGTGACGCAAGACTCCGTCGTAGGTTCGAGGCTTGGGATGACCGGCGATCTGGTGGACGCCAACGCCCGATTGCAGCGAGTGGGGGTCACCCGCCGACTCGACAGCAGAATCGTGTCGATTGACGACGCGGGTGTGCGAATCCGGAACCGGTATACCGATGTGGAAACGGTAGTGGCGTGCGGGGTGCTGGTCGACTGCTCGCATCGTCTTCCGAACGACATGCTCGGCGCCTCCCGTCCCGACGCGGTGTGGGTCGGCGACTGCGTGGCTCCGCGAACACTTCTCGAATCGATCAGGGAAGGCCGCCTCGCGGCGCTGAACGTGGCGTCGAACGTGCGGTCCGAGTGTGAACACAGTCCGTTCACCCTCGCCAACGAGAGATAGGAAATTGCATGGGACAGTTCGACGGCAAGGTCGCGTTCATTACCGGAGCCGCCCGCGGACAGGGGCGAACACACGCGGTACGGTTGGCGCGCGAGGGCGCGGCGATCATCGCAATCGATATCTGTGGGCCGGTGTCGGAGTACAACACCTACGATCCGGCGACTGCGGACGATCTGGCGGAGACAGTACGCCTGGTCGAGTCCGAGGGTGGCAAGATTCTGGCCGAGCAGGCAGACATACGGGACAGCGCGCAACTGAGGGCCATCGTGAATCGCGGGGTCGAGCAGTTCGGTGGACTCGACATCGTGATTGCAAATGCTGGGATCTGCAACTGGAACAGATTCTGGGAGATGTCCGACGAGCAGTGGGAGACGCTGATCGACGTGAACCTCACGGGCACGTGGAAGACGCTCAAGGCCGCGGTCCCACCGATGATCGAAGGCGGTCGCGGCGGATCGATCATCGTGATCAGCTCCGTGGCCGGTATCAAACCCATTCCAGGGCAGGCGAACTACGCAGCATCCAAGTTCGGACTCGTCGGCCTGACCCAGGCCGCGGCGAAGGAGCTGGGCGAATACGGGATTCGTGTCAATTCGATTCACCCCTACGGAGTGAAGACCCCGATGGGTAACGACCAGGGCGGCCTCGCGACTTTCGAGAAGCATCCTCAGTACATGTCGAGCTTGGCATCGATCCTCACGGACCACCCGTTGGCCGAGACCGACGACATCGCGGACGCGGCGGTGTGGCTGGCCGGCGACGGTTCGCGGATGGTTACCGGCAGTCAGGTCACCGTGGACATGGGTGCGACCAAGGTGTGAGCGACCCGGAATACAGTCACCTGTTCACCCGGTTGCGCCTGGGGCCTCTGACCCTGCGCAACCGGGTGGTCTTCTCGGCGCATCTCACCGGCTACGCGGTCGAGGGTCTGCCCACCGAGCAGCATGCCGCCTACTATGCCGCCCGTGCGAAGGGTGGTGCGGGCCTGATCATCTCCGAAGAACACGCCACTCATCGGGGAGACTGGCCGTACGAGAAGGTCATTGCCGGATACCGGCCCGAGGTGGTCCCCGGCTACCGACGGATCACTGACGCCGTTCACGAGTACGACGTCCCGATCCTGGCGCAGATCAACCACAATGGTGGGCAGGGCTCGAGCATGTATTCCCGGCTTCCGTTATTGGCGCCGAGCGCCGTTCCTGATCCGCTGTTCCGTGAAGTTCCCAAGGCGCTCGACCAGAGGGAAATCCGCGCTCTCGTAGGGGGATACGCGCGGGTCGCCGAGCACTGCATACAGGGCGGGTTCGACGGCATCGAACTACAGTGCTCCCACTCCTCCTTGGTGCGAAGCTTTCTTGCCCCCGCGACGAATCTTCGCACCGACTGTTACGGCGGATCACTGGCCAACCGGGCCCGGTTCCTTCTCGAGGTCGTCGCGGCCGTGCGTGAAGCGATCGGCCCGCAGCGCGCATTCGGGGTCAGGCTCGCCGGGGAGGATCTGTTCGACGGAGGTGTACGACTCGACGAGGCGGCGGAGGTAGCCGCTCTCGTCGAGGCGGATGGCCGGGTCGACTACATCAACACTTCCATCGGCATGGCCACCGAGACGCTCCACATGATCGAGGCATCCATGGCCGTTCCTCAGGGATACGCACTGTTCATCCCGAGCGCCATCCGGCAACGGGTTTCCCTCCCGGTGGTGGGCGTCGGACGCTTCAAGGATCCTCGCCAGGCCGATCGGGCCCTTGCAGAAGGGCACTGCGATCTGATCGGGGTTGTGCGCAGCCAGATCGCCGACCCGGACTTCGCCGCGAAGGCGCAGGCCGGGCATGAGACGTCCATCCGAAGGTGCCTGGCCTGCAACCAGGAATGTATCGGGCGCATGGGACTCGGGCGTTGGCTCGGCTGCGTCGTAAATCCCCGCGCGGGCAAGGAGTCGATGCTACTGCCCGAACCGACGATTCGGGGTAGGCGCGTGTTCGTTGTGGGAGGCGGACCGGCTGGTCTCAAGGCCGCCGCAACGGCGGCGCAACGTGGTCACGACGTGACCTTGTTCGAACGCGCAAGGTCCGTCGGTGGGCAGATCCGCACCGCTGCGGGCGTTCCGGGTCGTCGAGAGTTGCTCGACTCGGTGCTGGATCTGGAAGAGGAGTGCGTTCGGTGTGGGGTAGACATGAGGACCGACTCCGAGGCGACGGCCGAGTTTCTGGCAGCGGCCGGTCCTGATGTCGTCGTACTCGCGACCGGGGCGCGTCCACGGCGCCCGAGATGGGCGGGCGTGTTGGATCGGGTCGTAGACGTTCGTGACGTTCTCGAGGGTCGTGCACACCCGTCCGGAACCGTGCTTGTGGTCGATGAACTCGGCTTCCATCAGGGAACGTCCGTTGCGGAGTTCGCGGCCGACGCCGGATGTGCGGTCACCATCTGCACGCCGGGGATGATTGTCGGGCAGGATCTCGGTATCACCCTGGACTTCGAGGACTGGAACCGGCGCGCGCATTGCAAGGGCATCGCCGCGATGACCGACGTGGTGCCGACAGGTGCCGAGCCTCTCGACGGTGGCGGGATCGCGGTCACTCTTCTACACCACCCGACCGGCCGCTCTTCGCGGTTCATCGCTGACTGGGTGGTGTCCTCCACGCACCAGCGGGCAGAGGACGGGCTTTGGAAGGCGCTGTCCGGCAGTGGTATCGAGGTCCATCGCGTCGGGGACGCATTGGCGCCGCGCCGTGCGCACTCCGCCATCATCGAGGGCGAGAAGGTTGGGCTGTCGCTGTAGGGTCTTGCGAGTGCGCACTTCTGGAGGACACCACTCGCACCTTCTGTACAGTTCTGCGCACTCGGACTGACAATCGGACTGACAATCGGACTGACAAGAGGGGGACCATCGTGAACACGCACAGGCTGCAGCAAGTGCTCGCTGTGACGGCCTTTTCCGGGGTAGTAGCCGCAGGTGCGGCGGTGCCCGCGTCCGCCGCACCGAGCGCGAATCCACTGGCGCCAATCACCGCGGCCGTGGCGAGTGTTTCGGATGGCGGGAGTACCGCATCGGCGAAGCTCCCCGTCGATGCTCTCGTCGCCGCCCGCAACGCGGGATTGCCGATCTACGAGGCCGGTGAAGTCGAGGTCGTCTACGCATCGAAGATGGGCGCCTATTATGGCACCGAATACCGGCGCGTATACGAGGTCGACGCCCTGACCTCGCCGACAACGAAGTTCGTCGCGGTCGGCGCTGTCGCACCGGACCACTTCTACGTCGTCAGCGGAGACAAGCGGAGCGACATCGTGGTCAACATGCGCCCGGCCGCGAACCAGATCTTTCAGCGGATGACCTACGACACGACGCCACAAAAGTGGCTGAACAGTCCGCTTGTCCAACTCCAAGATGGCGGACCGAGCATCGGAATCGCACTCATCCGCTAGATCGCATGTAGGGGGCGGTCAGTGCGCGCTTCTGCAGCGAACTGGCCGCACATTCCCTGCAGTTCTGCGCACTCGCTAGGGACACGTCCCAGACGACTACAGCGCCTCGCGCCTCTTCCACCACCCCACCGGACTCACTCTCTCCGGCAGCTGCCTCGCCCCCAAGGTGATTGCCTCACGCGCGAAGTCGGGATGTGGGTCTTGAATCACCAACTCGGTGCCGTCCTCGGGAATGTCGGCTTGGGTGAGCTCCCAGATGGTGGAGACGCTCTTGATCGCAGCTATAGCGAGTATGAGTCCGGGGAAGAGCAGCAACGGCTGAGAGCCCTCCGGCATCCAATCGGTCAGTGGCATGAGGGGTGCCGTAATGACGAGAGCCGCGGGGACACCCAATGCGAGGCTCACAACCCGTCGATTCGAGCGGTACTGGCGACATGACGGGCACGCCGCCCACCGGGTTTTCTGTACCCAGATTCTGCGCTCTCTTCTTTCCTTGGAACGCTGCGGCCGTGCGCCAGGTCGGAGGAAGTCGTGGAGGCATTTGCGCGGCCACGAGAGATCGTCGTAGGGAAAGTGCGGTAGTGATGACAGGTAAGCCTTGAACGTCCATGTTGCGGGTGCGCCGTGCATTACGCAGACCGACGGTAGTTCGGCGTCGAGTTGACGCTGGTGTTTCCGTTGGAGCTTGGTGGGGGGATCGGCGACGTGGCGTAGTGGGAAGGCGATGGATGGCTCGGGCACGCGGTTGATGATGTGACATCGGCTGTCACCTCGGCAAATCGGGTGACCGTGTAGGCGCCATGCTCGCATCATTGCCAGGCTGATACCTTCATCCGGATCATCGAGGAGGGGGCGAAATGAATCTGAACGTAGATCCTGAAGCACTGGAGGGTTTTGCACGCCGGACGGACGAACTGTCCGCCCAATGCGTGCAAGCTGCCGACCATGTGGAGCAGTGGTTGACGCTCGATGCGTCCGATGTCGGTGTGATCTTCCAGCTCGTGTTGTCGCAGGTTAACGACATGCGTGACGTCCTCGTCGAGAACTGTGATTCACTCCGGCGGTTGACCGAAGGATCGGCTCAGAGTCTTGCCGATGCCGCGTCGAGCTATCGCGAGCAAGAAGCGGCAAACGCCGCCAGGCTCGCCGCAGTGATGGCCAGGTTGTCATGACTGAGCCCAGTTCGGCACTGACGACGCCTGTTGCGGAGGACCCGGTACCAAACCTCCTTGAGAACGCACTGGACGGCTCGCTCACAAGCCCGACCTACCTCGTCGGAGAGGCCATGGTGTTCTGCGGGATGGTCGGATCGAACGACCCATGGGCATTCATATCCGACCGGTTGGCCGGTGACTGGCAGGCAGTACAAACCGCGGGCAAATCTCTTGAGGGCCTGGCGGAGTTCAGTACCTCTATGGCCGAGGAACTTTCGACAGCTAAGTCTTCGGCAATGAACTCATGGAAGGGCGAGGCGGCCGACGAGGCCGAACGCTACTTTCTAGAGTTGGGCAAAGTCCTCGAGAGTCAGAGTCCCGTGATTCGCAAGATGGCCAAGCAACTCGATCAGACATCGTTTGGATTGTACGAAGCGTCGGAATCGATCAAGGACTTGGTAGGCGATCTCATCGACTGGCTTGTCATCGTTGGCATCAAGGCCACAGCAGCATTGTTCGCTGGCGGGTCAGGGGCAGGCGCCCCCGCAGCCGTCGCGTTCCTTGCAGCAGCCCTGCTTGCGGCAAAGAGTGCGTGGAACATCGTCGACAAGATTCATGAAATCATGAACTACGCCTGGGCCGGCGCACAAGCTACCGTCGGGTTGATCTCAGGCCACCTTGCGACCGTCAAAGACACACCGCTGCCTGCGCTTCCGACGTCTGCCTATCAATTCGAAGGCGCGTGAAGTGCAGCCGAACCAGGAACCACTGCTGGGCGTGTTGCGCGACGATCCAGCAATGGCCGCCCAATTGCGGAAGTCGGTCCAGATGCTGGCCGACAAATCCCCGGATCCAGCGATGCGCGGACTGTTGCTCGAGGTTCTCGCCGGCCAGAAGAGCCTGCGTGACGTGGTGACGACGACGAATTTTCCCGATGTGTTCCGGCCGTTCGCCGAGGCTGCGGTCGCCGAAGCAGCCCAGATGACGGACGAGGAGAAGGAGGCGCTGGCAGCCGAGGGGCGTCGTCGGATAGATGCGGAGTACGAGGCCACTCTCGCTGGAGCCCGTCGGCCCGAATCCGAGGAGTACGACGAGGACGACGAGTACTTCCAGAACCGCGGCTCGATCCTGAGTTCGGACTGGTAGCCACCCGCCACGTGACCCGGCGCCTACCATCGACGCGTGTGTGACTTCGGAGAACTCGCCGACGCCGCGTGGCCAGACATCGAGCCCGGCACCTCGACCGTGGTCGTCCCGGTCGGTTCGCTCGAGCAGCACGGCCCACACCTTCCCCTCGACACCGACACCGCGATCGCGTCGGCGGTCGGGCGGGCTCTCCCGGGCGTGCTCAACGCTCCTGCCATTGCGTACGGCGCGAGCGGCGAGCACGAGGCCTTCCCGGGAACGGTGTCGCTGGGCTCGTCGGCGCTGGAATCGCTTCTCGTCGAGTACGGCAGGTCGGCGTGCCGGTGGGCTGAGAGGGTCCTGTTCGTCAACGGGCACGGCGGCAACGGGCCCGCACTGGTCAAGGCTGTTACCTTGTTGCGGTACGAGGGACGCGATGTCGCCTGGGTCCCGTGTGTGGTCCCGAACGCAGACGCGCACGCAGGCCGGACGGAAACGTCCATGTTGCTGCACCTTTCGCCCGACCGGGTGAAGATGTCGCGTGCGGAGACCGGAAACAAAGAACCTATCGCAAGCTTGCTACCCAGACTGCGCGAAGGCGGTATGGTCACCGTGTCCGCCAACGGAGTGCTCGGTGACCCGACTGGCGCCACGGCCGCGGAGGGGGAACAGTTCTTCAGCGCACTTGTCGAACGCGTCACCAAGGCACTAGCCCGGTGGGAACCGGGTCGAGATGGAAGGCTCCGGTGGGAACCGGGCCGAGACGGGAGGCTCACATGATCTGTTCGGGCGTCTTCGAGCTGCCGAGGATGGATTTGCCCGATTCCCTGACCACCAGTTTTCGGGGCGCACCGCCGATCAATTTCCGGCATGCGCTGCCAATAATCTTCCATCCGCATACCATCAGCTGATGCGTCAGGCTCGACTCCCCGATGGATTCGGGATTCGTATCGACCCCAAGGTCCGCGCATACTCCGGAGGCCGAGTACTCATCGGAGGTTCGCCGACTCGGATGCTGAAGCTTGCACCCACGGCCGCGGCAATGATCGGTGACGGCTACCTCGAGGTGGTCGACTTGGAGTCAGCGGTAGTTGCGCGCCGGCTTCTCGATTCGGGCGTTGCGAACCCTCGTCCCATGAGCACCCCTTCTCCCCGTGACGTCACCGTAGTCATCCCGGTGAGGAACAATGCGTCCGGACTGCAACGGGTCCTGGGCTCGCTCCGCGGTCTCGACGTCATCGTCGTCGATGACGGGTCCGACGTCCCGATCGATGCCCCCACGCCGGGGAAGACGTGTGGCGGCAGAGTCACCGTCCTGCGGCATGAGGCCGCGAAAGGTCCAGCTGCAGCACGAAATACAGGACTTCGTCACGCCGAGACCCCGTTCGTGGCGTTCCTCGATTCCGACGTCCTGCCACGCACGGGCTGGATCGAGGTCATGCTCGGCCACTTCAGTGATCCGGCGGTCGCGCTCGTGGCCCCGAGAATTGTGGCTCTCGAACCCGAGGCGAGCACTCTTGCGCGCTATGAGCACGCCCGTTCCTCACTTGATCTCGGGCGTAGGGAGTCGGCGGTTCAGTCCGGTAGTGCGGTGTCCTACGTTCCGAGCGCCGCGATGATCGCCCGGCGCGAGGTTCTCGACGAGTTCCACGGTTTCGACGAGTCCATGAACGTTGCCGAGGATGTCGACCTGTGCTGGCGGCTGCAGGAATCCGGTTGGCGGTTGCGCTATGAGCCGGTGGCTCACGTTGCGCACGACCACCGCGTGTTGTTCGGAAAATGGTTCGACCGCAAGATGTTCTACGGAACGGGTGCAGCTCCGCTCGCGGCACGGCACGCCGGCAAGGTCGCTCCACTGTCGATGTCGCCATGGACCTTCTTCGCGGTAGTTGCGGCCGCCACGTGCACGCGGCTGGGTCTTCTCGGAGCCGGGGCCACGGTCGCCGTGACCGTGCTGCGACTTCGCCGGATGTTCCGGGCGGTCGACCAGCCCACACGCATCGCCGCCATCCTCGCCGCACAGGGTTTCGTGGGTGGCGCTTGGCAGCTGGCCTCCGCGTTGTGTCGCCACTACTGGCCGGTCACGCTCCTTGCTGTGCTGGCGTCGAAACGGATTCGCCGCATCGCCCTTGCTGTTGCGGTCGCCGAAGGGGTTGCCGATTGGGCTACGCACCGTGAGCCCGGAGGTCTGGGGCCGCTGCGGCACACGATGTTCAAGCGGATCGACGACATCGCCTACGGGGCCGGACTCTGGAAAGGCGCGCTGGTTGCTCGCGACCTCGATGCGCTGAAGCCACGGTTGAAGCAGTAGTGGTCGAGCCAAATCGCGGCGCTGATGTCGTGGTCGTGGGCGGCGGTTCGAGTGGATGCGTCGTGGCGGCTCGACTCAGCGAGGATCCCGAACGATCTGTTCTGCTTGTCGAGTCCGGACCAGGATATCGGGCGGTGCACGATCGCCGGGTCCGGGATTATCGGGCCTTGCCGGTCGGTCCGGGTAGCGACTATGCGCAAGTCTACGGTGTCGAGTTGACTCCGGGTGTGGCCTCGACGATGGTACGGGGCCGCGTGCTGGGAGGTTCCGGTGCTGTCAACGGCGTCTACTTCGTGCGGGGAACAAGAGCGGATTTCGACCGTTGGCCGCAGGCGTGGTCGTACGAGAATGTGCTTCCCGCGTTCCGGGCACTCGAACGCGATATCGATTTCGGCGGACCGTGGCATGGCAGTTCGGGGCCGATTCCGGTACGTAGGCAGCGTTCGGACCGATTGAGCGAGATCAGCGAGGCATTCCTAGACGCAGCCCTGGAGAGGGGGTATCCGGAGGAGCCCGACAAGAATGGCGCCGGTGGTGGCGGTGTCGGTCCGGTACCGCTCAATATTGACGGCGACGTGCGGTTGGACACCGCGATGGCGTACCTGTTGCCTGCGTGGAATCGACCCAACCTGACGGTCGAGTCCGATACCGACGTCGTGCGGATTCTGTTCTCCGGTAGCAGGGTGGTCGGAGTCGAGGTCGAGACCGCAGGGGTGCGGCGGATAGTTCACGCCGGGCGAGTTGTCCTGGCGGCCGGTCCCGTCGAGACTCCTGTTCTGTTGATGCACTCGGGAATTGGTGTGGCCGATCACCTGATGGACAACGGTATTTCCGTCATTCTCGATTCGCCGGGGGTGGGCAGCAATTTCAGTGACCATCCTCAAGTGACCCTGCCATATCGCCCTCGGGAATCGTTGCGCCGCGACACCACGAGTCCACCGATCGAGACGGTCTTGAACACGGCCGATATCGAGATCCGGCCGTATACGGCTCCGCCCGCGGTTCTCGTCCCGCGATCCGGTCAGCAAGATCAGGTTCTCGGGATCGGGTTGATGGTCCCGGAGGGTCGGGGTGACATCCGGCTGAGATCGGCCGACCGCGGCGACCGTCCCCGCATCGAATACCGGTATGCGCAGTCGGAGTCCGATCGCCGGGCGATGCGCCAAGGACAGGCGATCGGATTGGATCTTCTGCACTCCCCGGCGCTGAGCCGGCTCGTAGTTCCGCTGTACGAGGAGGTGTCGGACCGCTGCATGCTCGCCCATCTGGAGACGTCCTACCACCTGTGCGGAAGTTGCAGAATGGGCGGAAGTGACGATGCATCCGCCGTCGTCGACGAACGCGGTGAAGTGCGCGGCGTGGAGGGGTTGACGATCGCGGACACCTCGGTGTTCCCAAGCGTTCCCAGCCGGGGGCCGCATGCCACGGCCGTCATGGTCGCCGAGCGCATAAGCACCTTCTTGACCCAATCAAGACGGTGAAGACCGATATCCGCGTGACCCGCAATTCTGTGTTCGACATACGCCGTGGAGGATCTTGATGGAGAGTGAGCTGCCGAAGCGGGGTAATCCCTGGGTTGCGTTACGCCCGGGGGACGATGTCGCGCAGCGCGCGCGCAGGGTGTCCTCGGCGCATCAGTTGTTCGTCGACAGTCGAAGTTCCGCCGATGATCAGGACGGAAACTCTGTTCGATCGGTCGTCCTCGATTCGTGGATCCGCAGCACTCGCAAGGGGGTGAATCCGGACGGGGCGGCGCGATCGGTTGAACTGTCGGGTGCCGATCTCGCCTCGTATCGCGCGGCGCATCCCATGTCGATTATTCGACCGGTGGTGCGAAAGCTACTCGTCGAGGACGCTGCGGATACCGGCCTGCTCGTGGCCATCGCGGACGAGAAGGGGCACTTGCTCTGGGTCGAGGGTGATTCCTCGGCCAAGGATCGTGCTCAGCGGATGAACTTCGCCGAGGGCTGTGACTGGAGTGAGGACGCCGTCGGAACCAATGCGCCGGGCACGGCGCTGGCGCTCGACCACTGTGTGCAGATATTCGGGGCGGAGCACTTCATCCGATCAGCGCACGACTGGAGTTGTTCGGCGGCTCCCGTTCACGACCCCGCTACCGGACGGATCGTCGGCGCCATCGACATCACCGGTGGGCCGCGGGTGGCCGCGCCCGAGGTGCTGTCATTGATCAGGGCGACTGTCGCGGCTGCCGAGGCGGAATTGCGGTTGCATCTGCTGAGTTCGACGAGCCCGCGGGCCGACACAGCCTTGCGGTTGGAAGTGCTCGGCTCGGGCCGTCCGAGTCTGCTACGCCGCGGCGAGCGAGTTCCGCTTTCACAACGCCACGCCGAGATACTCCTGCTCCTGGCCGAGTATCCGGAGGGGCTCAGTTCGGAACGCCTGGCTGTTCTGCTCGACGAGGGTGAACTCGACGCCGTCACCATTCGCGCCGAGATGTCTCGGCTGCGTAAGGTTTTCGGTTCCTCGAATCTCGGTTCGCGACCCTATCGTTTGCTCACTGAATTGGGGTCGGACGTGCGCCAGGTTCGTGACGCGCTCGACCGTGGTCAACTGGCTTCCGCACTCGAGGCTTACCCCGGCCCGGTGCTGCCGGGATCGGAGGCGCCAGGTGTGGCGGACCTTCGCGACGAGTTGCGGACGCGCGTACAAGCGGCGTTGCTGCGTGAGGGCGATCAGCGCCTGCTGGCCAGGTGGACCACCTCCGTTCACGGGAGGCAGGACCACGCGGTCTGGGAAGCGTACCTGGCCGGCCTGGACCCGCGTTCAGCCCTTCATGCCCAGGTCAAGGCCCGAATCGATCTGTTCGATCGGCGGTACGCAACGTAGTTGCAACGGTGCGGCCAGTAGTGTTGTGAGTCACACCAGAAAAACTCACGACACCAGGGAGTTACCCATGACCGTGTATGCCCGCCCGGGTTCACCCGACGCCCTCATGTCCTTTCAACCGCGCTATGACAACTGGATCGGCGGTCAGTGGGTCGCGCCGGTCAAGGGGCAGTACTTCGAGAATCCGACCCCGGTCACTGGGCAGTCCTTCTGCGAGGTTGCCCGTTCGACGTCGGAGGACATCGAGCTGGCCCTCGACGCGGCGCATGCGGCCGCACCGGGATGGGGCAAGACCACCGTTGCCGAGCGGTCCGTCATTCTCAACAAGATTGCCGACCGCATCGAGGAGAATCTAGAGTCGATTGCACTGGCCGAGTCCTGGGACAACGGCAAGCCGATTCGGGAGACCCTGAACGCCGACATTCCGTTGGCGATCGACCACTTCCGGTACTTCGCGGGTGCGATCCGCGCACAGGAAGGAGCGCTCTCCGAGATCGACTCCGACACGGTTGCGTACCACTTCCACGAGCCGCTCGGTGTCGTCGGCCAGATCATCCCGTGGAACTTCCCGATTCTCATGGCCGTGTGGAAGCTCGCGCCTGCACTTGCGGCGGGCAACGCCGTCGTCCTCAAGCCGGCCGAGCAGACCCCGGCGTCGATCCTGTATCTGATTTCGATCATCGGCGACTTGCTGCCCCCGGGTGTGGTGAATATTGTCAACGGATTCGGCGTCGAGGCGGGCAAACCGCTGGCGTCGAGCCCGCGGATCAAGAAGATCGCGTTCACCGGTGAGACCACCACCGGCCGCCTCATCATGCAGTACGCATCGCAGAATCTGATCCCGGTCACCCTGGAGCTCGGCGGCAAGAGTCCCAACATCTTCTTCTCCGACGTGTTGTCTTCCAACGACGACTTTCAGGACAAGGCTCTCGAGGGCTTCACCATGTTCGCCCTCAACCAGGGTGAGGTGTGCACCTGCCCGTCGCGTTCGCTGATCCAGGAGGACATCTTCGACGAGTTCTTGGCGATGGCGGCCATCCGCACCAAGGCCGTGCGTCAGGGAGATCCCCTCGATACCGACACCATGATCGGTGCCCAGGCGTCCAACGACCAGCTCGAGAAGATCCTCTCCTACATCGAGATCGGCAAGGGTGAGGGTGCCAAGGTCATTACCGGTGGTGAGCGTGCAGAACTCGGCGGCGACCTGTCCGGCGGCTACTACGTGCAGCCGACGATCTTCACCGGACAGAACAAGATGCGCATCTTCCAGGAGGAGATCTTCGGCCCCGTCGTCTCGGTCACCTCTTTCAAGGACTACGACCATGCCATCGAGATGGCCAACGACACGCTGTACGGTCTCGGCGCCGGTGTCTGGTCGCGCGATGGCGGCGTCGCCTATCGAGCGGGTCGCGACATCCAGGCTGGCCGGGTATGGACCAACACGTACCACCAGTACCCCGCCCACGCGGCGTTCGGTGGTTACAAGCAGTCCGGTATCGGCCGCGAGAACCATCTGATGATGCTCGAGCACTACCAGCAGACGAAGAACCTCCTGGTCAGCTACACGCCGAAGGCTCAAGGCTTCTTCTGATGGATACAGCCCAGGCTCCTGGCCGCTTGAGGGCGACCGTCGCGGCGGTGGAGCTTCTCCGCCGCCTCGGCGGTATCCATGGAGCATTGATGATGCATCAGTCGGGCGGGTGCTGCGACGGTTCGGCGCCGATGTGCTATCCCGACGGCGATTTCATCGTAGGCGACCAGGATGTGCTGCTCGGTGTCCTCGATCTGCGCCTAGGCGCCGGGGAGACGCTGCCTACTCGGCCCGAGGGCATCGATGCTGTACCGGTGTGGATTTCTGGTACGCAATTCGAGCTGTGGAAGCACACTCAGTTGGTGCTCGACGTCGTGCCGGGGCGCGGTTCCGGGTTCAGCCTCGAAAGTCCGGAAGGCATGCGGTTTCTCAGCCGTGCCCGCGCGTTCTCTCCCGCTGAGAATGCGCAACTGGCCGCCGAGGACGTCATCGTCGGGCAGAAATGGGAACAGGGCGTGCGGCCGGCACCTTCATCCGAACCACAGGTCGTTGCCGAAGCAGTCGACGCCTGCCCGGTGCCGGGCTCGCGCACGAGTTCGTAACATACTGCAGGGATTCAGATTTGGGGTTTACATCGACGTCATCCTCTGTTGACGCGACGTGTACGAATCGAACTTAGCGTTCGGTGCGGCAGAACTACGCCGTACCGAACGGCCGACGCAGAGGGACATGAATGTCACTTGTAAAACCATCGCAGAGCACCGGAGTGGAAGGGCACCACGACGGTGCCGACTTCCACTCGGAAGACAGTAGTTATCTGGAGAAGCGTTCCCTGAGAAAGGGTTCGGCGGGATGGGTGCTGCTCGCTGGGCTCGGGGTCAGCTACGTGATCTCCGGTGATTTCGCCGGATGGAACAACGGCCTGGCTCATGGAGGATTCGGCGGCCTGCTCATTGCCGCCGTCATCATCGCGGGCATGTACCTGGCGATGGTCCTGGGCATGGCTGAGATGTCTTCCGCACTCCCCGCAGCGGGCGGTGGTTACACCTTCGCCAGGCGTGCCCTCGGCCCGTGGGGCGGGTTCGCAACCGGAACAGCGATTCTCATCGAGTATGCGATTGCGCCGGCGGCGATCGCGACATTCATCGGAGCCTATGTCGAATCACTGAACCTGTTCGGCATCACCGACGGCTGGTGGGTGTATCTGGCGGTCTATGCCATTTTCATCGGGATTCACCTGACGGGTGCGGGCGAGGCGCTCAAGGCCATGTTCGTCATCACCGCGATCGCCCTCGTGGGTCTTGTGATCTTCGCGGTCGCGGCGATCGGTCTGTTCGACGTGGGTAACCTGACCGACATCGCCCCCACCGATGCGGTGGGGGCGTCCACCTTCCTGCCCTACGGCGTGTTGGGTATCTGGGCTGCCGTGCCGTTCGCCATCTGGTTCTTCCTCGCCGTCGAGGGCGTCCCGCTCGCCGCGGAAGAGGCGCGTGAGCCGGAGAAGAACGTTCCCCGCGGAATCATCATCAGCATGCTGATCCTCATCGTGACCGGTGCCACCGTTCTGTTCCTGGCAACGGGGGCGATGGGTGCTGCGGGTCTGGCGGACTCCGGGAACCCGTTGGTAGAGGCGCTCGGCGGAGGAACCGCTGCAAAGGTGGTCAACTACATCGGGCTGGCCGGCCTGGTCGCGAGCTTCTTCTCGATCATGTACGCCTACTCTCGGCAGACCTTCGCGCTCTCGCGTGCCGGTTATCTTCCGAGGAATCTGTCGATCACCAACTCGCGCAAGGCGCCGACACTCGCGCTGATCGTTCCCGGCGTGATCGGATTCGTGCTCTCGCTCACCGGTGAAGGGGCCATGCTGCTGAACATGGCAGTGTTCGGCGCCGCCGTCAGCTATGTCCTGATGATGGTCAGCCACATCGTCCTTCGCAAGCGCGAGCCGCAGATGAAGCGCCCGTATCGTACGCCGGGCGGCATCGCCACCACATCGTTCGCGCTGGTGATCGCGGCTGGCGCGGTGATCGCAACGTTCCTGGTCGATCCGGTCGCGGCACTGTGGACCCTGATCGCCTTCACTGCTTTCATGGCGTACTTCGCCCTGTACAGCCGACACCACCTCGTTGCCAATTCGCCCGATGAGGAGTTTGCTGTTCTTGCAGAGGCGGAGGATGAATTGGAATGACGGTCTACAGCCACGGGGTAGCAGGCGTCGGGTACACATTCGACGGTCTCGTTGACCTGCTGGCGAAGGCGACACCGCAGCGCAGCGGTGACGAACTCGCTGGGTGTGCGGCATCCTCGGACGCCGAACGCGCTGCGGCGCAGTGGGCGCTGGCCGACGTTCCACTCGGCACCTTCCTGAACGAGCTCGTCGTTCCATACGAGGACGACGAGGTCACGAGGCTGATCATCGACTCGCACGACCGGGCGGCGTTCGGCGAGATCTCGCATCTGACAGTGGGAGGGCTCCGCGACTGGTTGCTCGATGTCGCGGCGGGGGAGGGCGCGGCGGAGACCTTCCGCCGCGTCGCTCCCGCTCTCACACCGGAGATGGTGGCGGCGGTCAGCAAGATCATGCGCAACCAGGATCTGATCGCCGTGGCGCGAGCAGTGACGGTGACGTCCGGGTTCCGAACCACGCTCGGCGTGCCCGGTCGCCTCGCAACTCGCCTACAACCCAATCATCCGACCGACGACCCTCGCGGTATTGCGGCAGCCACGCTCGACGGGCTGCTGCTCGGCTGCGGTGATGCCGTGATCGGAATCAACCCGGCGACCGACTCGCCGCATGCGACCTCGGAGTTGCTCCACCTGCTCGACGATATTCGCCAGCGCTTCGACATTCCCGCGCAATCGTGCGTTCTGTCGCACGTCACCACCACGATGGGCCTGATCGCCGAGGGTGCTCCGGTCGATCTCGTCTTCCAGTCCATCGCTGGCACTGAGGGGGCCAATTCCGGTTTCGGCGTGGATATCTCGTTGCTCCGCGAGGCCAACGCGGCCGGACGTTCGCTGAAGCGGGGAACCGTCGGGGACAACGTCATGTATCTCGAAACCGGCCAGGGTTCGGCGCTCAGTGCGGGGGCACACCTCGGCACGGACGGTCGCGCCGTCGACCAGCAAACCCTCGAGGCGAGGGCGTACGCGGTAGCCCGTGACCTGGAACCGTTGTTGATCAACACGGTCGTGGGATTCATCGGTCCGGAATACCTCTTCGACGGCAAGCAGATCATTCGGGCCGGACTCGAAGACCACTTCTGCGGGAAGCTACTGGGCCTGCCGATGGGTGTCGACGTCTGCTATACCAACCATGCGGAGGCGGACCAGGACGACATGGACACCTTGCTCACCTTGCTTGGGGTGGCTGGCACGGCCTTCGTCATCACAGTCCCGGGCGCAGACGACGTGATGCTCGGGTACCAGAGTCTGTCCTTCCACGATGCCCTCTACGCGCGTGAGGTGCTCGGACTCCGGGCCGCTCCGGAGTTCGAGGACTGGATGCGTCGGCTCGGCATGGTCGACGAACAAGGCCGGGTTCTGCCAGTCGATGCCGCGGCCTCGCCGCTGCGGGCACTGACGGGGCGCCATGAGTGACCCGGCCCTGCAAGACTTCTGGGATGAGTTGCGCTCCACGACGCAGGCGCGCATCGGACTCGGCCGGGCGGGAGACGCACTCCCGACCGAGCGTGTGCTCGAGCTGCGTTCGGCGCACGCCGCGGCTCGAGATGCCGTGCATCAACCGCTGGACTCGGAGACATTGGTCGAGCATGTCGAAGCGGTCGGCCTGGGACGGCCGGTAGTGGTTACGAGCCGTGCGTCGGATCGGGGGGAGTACCTGCGCAGACCCGACCTGGGGCGCATACCGGCCGATCTGTCGGTGGTGCGAGCAGGCAACGCGGAGGTGGGTTTCGTTCTCGCAGACGGTCTGTCGCCACGGGCACTCGACGATCATGGGGTTCCGCTCCTGTCTGCCCTGGTCACGGAGTTCGACGGAATCTACACGCTGGCCCCACCGGTGATCGCAACCCAAGCGAGGGTCGCGCTCGGAGACCACATCGGACAGGCGATGGGGATTCAAACCCTCGTCCTGCTGATCGGGGAGCGGCCGGGGCTGTCTGTAGCGGACAGCGTCGGCGTCTATCTCACTCACCTGCCGCGGCCGGGGCGCACCGACGCCGATCGGAACTGCGTCTCCAACATCCATCCCCCCGAGGGGCTCGGCTACCAGCACGCAGCCCGAGTCGTGGCGGGCCTCATCGCCGGAGCGCGGAGGCTGGGCCGGTCGGGTGTCGACCTCAAAGACACTTCCCGCTCGGACCGGTTGCCACCCGGTGAGGTTGTGAGCCTCGAGTGAGCCGCTCGAGGCTCTCGCACTCTTGTTCGGTCCAATGTAGGTCAACGCGTTGTGAAGTGGGCAGCGCGTAAAGAATTGAGGTCAGTCATGAAGTCGCCCAGTGCCCGATCCATGTGGATGGGTTCGCTCTCGCTCTCTATCAGTTTGCTGGTCGCCGCATGCACGTCAGGCGGCGGGGAAGCGGCGGGACCGCAGGTCGCAGAGGTAAGTTCGTGCCGATCGCTGGATTCGAACCTCGAATGGTACGGAGACAACCGGCAGGAACTCGACCAATTGATCGCCCGCGACGGCGAATGTGGGGGTAGTGGCGATGTGACGGAGGGTGCCCCGCTGGCGTTGTTCGACTGGGACAACACCGTGGTCAAGAACGACATCAGCTACGCGACTGTGTACTGGATGATCAAGAACGACAAAATCCTCCAACCCCCGGATCGGGACTGGACGGCCACGAGCCGATACATGACGGCCGAGGCGGCCTCTGCTCTCTCCGCCGCGTGTGGCGGGGATGTGGAACCGGGCCAACCACTCCCGACCGGTACCGACCTCGATTGCGCGGACGAGATCCTAGCCGTCCTCGAGGGGGAGACCGCCGCGGGTGAGCCCGCATTCGGCGCCTACGACCATCGGCGAAACGACCCTTCATATGCGTGGTTCGTTCAAATCATGGGCGGTCATTCGGTGCAGGACATCACCGATTTCGCGCGGTCGGCGCGGACCGAGAACCTCGCGGCAACGTTGGGCGCCGAGCAGACGGTCGGCACTCACCGGGTGGACGCGTCCGTGCGCTACTACCCGCAGATGGTGGATCTCATAGACACCCTTCGCGTCAATGGTTTCGATGTGCGGATCATCTCCGCGTCGGCCGAACCGATCGTGCGGGTGTGGGCTGAGGAACTCGGATTCGAGCCGGACCGAGTGATGGGGGTGCGCCCCGTGATCGACAACGGGATCATCACCCGACACCTGGTGGGGTGTGGCGATGTACCCGACGGCGAGGACGGTGTGGTTCCCACTGTCGACGGCAAGCGGTGCCAGGTCAATCAGGTGGTGTTCGGTGTGACCGGCGCGGATGCGTTCGCACCTCTGCCCGCCGAGGAGCGCCAGGTGTTCGCCGCCGGCGATACGGGTACCGACGTGACGTTCCTCGGTGACGCGACCGGGGCTCGGCTGGTCATCAATCGGAACAACCCCGAGTTGATGTGCAAGGCGTACGACAACAGTGACGGAAAGTGGTTGATCAACCCGATGTTCCTGGAGCCGAACGCGCAAGCGCCGCAGCCGTACCCGTGCTCGTCCACGGCCTTCGTCGACGCGAATGGCACCGAGGGTCCGGTTCACCGGGCTGACGGTTCGGTGATCGAGGACCAGGTGGACTCTATCTACTGAGCTCTGATCCAGCTCGGAAAGGACAGACGATGACAACCCCGCTTCGCAGCTACACCTCGGGCGTGTGGGACTCCCCTATGCTCGGCGACACCATCGGCGACAACTTCGATCGGACGGTGACAGCCCATGCCGATCGCGAGGCGCTTGTCGACAGGCCGTCGGGTCGCCGCTGGACATACGCCGAACTCGCTCGTGATGTCGACGCTGTCGCGGTGGGGTTGCTGAGTAGAGGCATTGAGAAGGGCGACCGGGTGGGGATCTGGGCACCGAATTGCCCGGAGTGGACCATGATCCAATACGCAACCGCCAAGATCGGTGCGATCCTCGTCAACATCAATCCCGCCTATCGGACACACGAATTGCGATATGTCCTCGATCAGGCGGGGATTCGGCTACTCGTGTCGGCACCGGAGTTCAAGTCGTCCGACTACGCGTCGATCATCGAGACGGTCCGGCCCAACTGCCCGGATCTCGAGATGGTGGTGCTGTTGGGCAGCGATGACTGGAACCGCCTGTGTTCGGACGGGGCGGCGGCGCACGACTCGGATCAGACGGTGCTGATGGCCGCGCAACGAGCATTGTCGTCGGACGATCCGATCAACATCCAGTATACCTCGGGGACAACGGGTTTCCCGAAGGGCGCGACTCTCAGTCATCACAACATCCTCAACAACGGCTACTTCGTCGGGGAGCTGTGCCACTACACCGAGAACGACAGGGTGTGCATTCCGGTGCCGTTCTATCACTGCTTCGGCATGGTGATGGGCAACCTCGCATGCACGAGCCACGGAGCCACCATGGTCATCCCGGGTGCAGCGTTCGATCCTCGGGCGACGCTGCAGGCAGTCGAGACCGAGAAGTGCACCTCGCTGTACGGCGTGCCGACGATGTTCATCGCCGAACTCGCCGATCCGAGCTTCGAGCAGTTCGACCTCTCGAGCCTGCGTACCGGCATCATGGCGGGATCGCCATGCCCGGTAGAGGTGATGAAGCAGGTGATCGAGCAGATGGGGATGGCCGAGGTCTCCATCTGCTACGGCATGACCGAGACATCGCCGGTGTCACTGCAGACGCGGGTCGACGACACGATCGACCAGCGAGTCTCCACTGTCGGCCGGGTGGGCCCGCACCTCGAGGTAAAGATCATCGAACCGGACACCGGTCTCACGGTGCCGCGCGGCGAACCGGGGGAGCTGTGCACACGTGGCTACTCGGTAATGCTCGGCTACTGGAACGACCCGGAGAAGACCGCCGAGTCCATCGACGCCGGACGGTGGATGCACACCGGCGACATCGGGGTAATGGATTCCGACGGCTACGTCGCAATCACCGGGCGGATCAAGGACATCGTCATCCGCGGCGGTGAGAACGTGTACCCCCGCGAGATCGAGGAATTCCTCTACACCCACCCCGACATCCTCGACGCTCAAGTCATCGGTGTGCCCGACGCCAAGTACGGCGAAGAACTCATGGTGTGGGTCCGGATGAAGGATGGTGCGACCCCGCTGGACGCAGCGGCAATCCGTGAGTTCTGTACCGGAAAGCTCGCTCACTACAAGATTCCGCGTTACGTTCACGTGGTCGACGAGTTCCCGATGACGGTGACCGGCAAGGTGCGCAAGGTCGAAATGCGCGAGCAGTCGCTCGGGTTGATCGAGGGGTCGGGCCAGCCGTGGTAACGGGAGCACCGTTCGGCAACGATTCGCCGAAGCCGACCACGAAGGGGCGCCGGGTGATTACGTTCGAATGGAGCGGTGACCATCCGCTCGCACCGTGAACATGCGTTGAGAGGACGGAGAAATGATCGGCCAGATCATCACCACCATCATTTTCGGCGCGGTCATCGGGGTACTCGCCCGTCTCGTGGTCCCCGGGAAACAGGCGATGGGCTGGGTCGTCACGGTTGTCCTCGGCGTCGCAGGCGCGCTCATCGGGTACTGGGTGTGGGGCGGGCTCCTCGGCCAAGGCGACACACGTGGAATCGACTGGATCCGCTGGATCATCAGCATCGCCGCCGCCGCCGTTCTCGTCCTCGGGTACACCTCGATGACCCGTAAGAGTCGCGCCTAGCCCAATCCCTCGTTGTTGGCAGCTAGGCCCGGCTTGGTCACGGTGTCGAGGCGCCTTCATCGACGCGGTTGAGCGCCTCTGTCACAATGTGCTCGGCGATGGCAAGCGCCGATGTTGCACCCGGTGAAGGGGCATTGCGAACGTGGACGACCCGCGCAGTTCCTGTGATCTTGAAGTCGTCCTCGAGGCTTCCGTCGCTGTTCATCGCCTGTGCGCGGATGCCGCGAGGGCCACGGCTGACGTCGGCAACGGAGATCTCGGCGACGTACTGGCGTGCCTGCTCGACGAACGCTCGCGTGCTCAGCGCGGTGCGGGTCTCCCGGACCGCCGCCTGGACGTTCTTTGCTGCGAAGCGCCAGAAACCGGGGAATCCCAAGGCATCGATCGTGTCCCTCAACGAGATGAGGCCCCGCTGGTAGGACTCACGTCCGAGGGACAGGAAGGCGTTCGGGCCCAGGACGACGCTGCCATCGAGGGTCTTGGTCAGATGCACTCCCAGGAAGGGATACTTGGGATCTGGCACGGGGTAGATCAACCCGTTCACCAGATCCGACTTCTGCGGTGAGAGCAGGAAATAGTCGCCGAAGAACGGAACAATCTTCGGGAAGACCGCCTCGCCCGAGTTCCTTGCCAGGCGATCGGATTGCAGTCCGGCGCAGGCGATCACCAGATCGAACGACTCCGCGCCTCCATTCGCGTGAACTACAACTTCACGGGACCGCTCCTCGACGCGGCTGACTTCGGAGCGCAGGAGAATCCTCCCACCTGCCCAGGCGACCTCCTCGGCGAGAGCGCGTGTCACTCCGGGGTAGTCGATGATGGCCGTTTCGGGGGAGTGCAGCGCGGCCAGCCCGCGAGCATGCGGCTCGATCTCCGGGATCTCCGATCCGCGGATCAGGCGGACCCCGGGAACTCCGTTCGCGACGGCCCGCTCGTGAATCCCCCTCAGCCGCCGATTCTCGACCTCGTTCTGGGCCACGACGATCTTGCCGCACTTTTCGTACCGGACATCGTAGGTGAGGGCGAACTCTTCGAGAAGGCCCACGCCTCGTCGACAGAGTTGGGCTTTGAGGCTGCCTGGCTCGTAGTACAGGCCGGCGTGCACAACACCACTGTTGTGTCCGGTCTGATGCGCTCCTACGGTGGCTTCCTTCTCGAAGACCGTTACGGCTGATTTGGGAAGTCGCGCGCCGAGTTCACGGGCAACGGACAGACCGACGATTCCGCCTCCGACGACCGCGACCCTGGTGATAGACATTCAACTGTCCCCTCTCTAGACGCTCAGTATGGCCTTCTTGACGAGATACGGCTCGATCCCCTCAGTGCCGCCCTCCTGACCCCATCCCGTGTCTTTCACACCGCCGAAAGGGATTTCGCAACGGGAGCAGTTGTAGTCATTCACACCGACGATGCCTGCCTGAACGTCCGCCGCTGCGGCACGGGCGATGCGTGCCGAGTCGGTGATCACGAACGCGGCCAGACCGACGTTCACCGAATTTGCTTGCTCGACCGCATTCTCGTACGTGGAGAACCCAATCACCGGTGCGACCGGCCCAAACGGCTCTTCTTGCAGGATACTGGCTCCGTCGCCGATGTTCTTGATTACGGTCGGCTCGAAGAAGAAGCCTTTCGTGTCGACGCGCCTGCCGCCGGCGACGATCTCGGCGCCATGTGCGACGGCATCGTCCACGAGGCTCTGCACAGCCCGTACGCGATCGTTCGACAACAGCGGTCCCATGGCGGTATCCGGGTCGAGCCCACTGCCGAGCCGGATACCGCGGGCCGTCTTCGCGAACTCGTCGACGAAGCGTTCGAGCACGTCTTCGTGCACGATGAATCTGGTCGGCGAGACGCAGATCTGCCCGGCGTTGCGGAACTTCCACTGCGCTGCATTCCTCGCCGCCTCCTCGACGTCCACGTCGGGGAAGACCAGCACGGGTGCGTGGCCGCCGAGTTCGAGGGTGGAACGCTTGAGTCCCTGCGCCGCGAGTCCGGCGATGATCCGGCCGACCCGAGTGGAGCCGGTGAAGGAGACCTTGCGGATGTGGCTGCTGCCGATCAGGCGCTCGGACACTTGGGCCGCCTCGCCGTACACAGCCTGGACTGCCAGTGGCGGGACGCCCGCCTCGTGCAGCGCCTTGACGATTTCGTAGCTCGCCGAGGGAGTTTCCGAGGGTCCCTTGAGGATGACGGAACATCCGGCCGCCAGCGCGGGCGCCACCTTCCGCCCCGCGGCGAGCGCGGGGACATTCCACGGTGTCAGGGCCACCACAGGGCCCACCGGTTCGCTCACGACGAGGTGTCGCGCATGCAGTACACCCGAGATGACGCGGCCGTATGTCCGGCGTCCTTCCTCCGCGAACCAGCGGAACAGGTCGATCGTGGCCTGCCACTCGGCCTTTGCCTCGCGCACCGGCTTTCCCTGCTCGAGCGTCAGAGCGGTGCTGATCGAATCGAGCCTTTCCTCGAGCAGGTCCGCCGCCCGCAGCAATACCGCAGCCCGGTTCCTCGGGTTCTCCGCCCTCCACTCCTCGAATCCCTGTGCTGATGCTGCGGCGGCGCGGTCGAGCAGCTCGGGTCCGGCTACGGGGAGATACGCAATGGTTGATTCGTCCGCCGGATTGATGATCGGGACGGAAGAGGAGACATCGCCCAAGCTCAGCGATTGTCCGTCGAGGAGCATTTCGATCTCGGGATACTCCGCGCTGGGTACTACGGCAGCAGTCATCGCAGATCGTGTCCCCGGCCTGCCCGCAGCAGCATTGCCTGGCGCACGCGATCCTGCGCGAGGGCTCGTGCGGCACGGTGTGGGGTGAGCCGCTCCGCGGAGGATTTCTCCGCCACGGTCCGCACGTTTGCGCTGATCTTCTCGGAAGTGGTGCGGAAGACTGCGGCCAGGTCCGGGCGGAAGGGCGAGTACCGCGCATCCATGCTGTAGGAGGCGGCGATGGTTCCGCCGGAGTTCGCGATGAAATCGGGAACGACAGGCACATCTCGGGAGTGCAGAAGGTCGAGCGCGTCGGTCGAGATGGGGAGGTTGGCGCCCTCGACGATGAATCTGGCCTTGATCGCAGACACCAGGTCGACGTCCACAACATCCTGAGTTGCTGCCGGAATCAATACGTCGGCATTCGTGGTCAGCTCGGCGCCCAACGGTGAGGTGGGGATGCCGTAGTGCTCTACGCACGCGTCACCGTAGGTGGCGCGTAACGCGAGCAGTGCCGGGATGTCGAGCCCGCCCGGATCGAGCAGCGCACCCTTGGAAGTCGACACCGCCACGATGGTGGCTCCTTCCTCAGCCAATCGTTTAGCGGTTGCGGCACCGACTGCGCCGAGACCCTGAATTGCGAACGACGCCTGAGCCGTCTCGAGGTCGTGGATGTCGAGAATCGTCATCGCGGCCTCGGCCACACCATGACCTGTCACACCCAACTCGTCGTAGGGAATTCCGCCGAGGACCGCGGGGACACCCACCGCGGCTCCGCGGTCGCCCAGTTCGTCCTGGATGATCGCGGCGTCGTTCTCGGTCAGGCCCATGTCGAGCCCGAACACGTACTCCCGCGGAACTTCGTTGGAGAGCTTGCGCGCGAAGGCACGGAGCACTGCTTCCTTGTTCGGGCCTGCAGGATCGCCAAGAATACCGGCCTTGGCGCCACCGAAGAACAGATCGTTCGTGGCCCATTTCCAAGTCATGACCCGGGCGAGTCGGGCGACCTCACCCACGGTCAGGGTCGGGGACATTCGGGTGCCGCCCTTTCCCATTCCTCGGGCGGAGTTGTCGATGACCAACACACCCTTCATCCCTGTCTTGGCGTCGGAAACGACGACGACCTTCTCCGGCCCCCATTCGTCGATGTCGGGGAAGAGGTCTTGCATTACTGGCTCACTTCCTTGGTCATAGAAATTTCGCTGGTTTCCTTCATCCGCCACGCGGCAATCGCGGTGCCCAGTGCGGTGGCGATGAGGTAGAACGCGGGGAACATGCTGATGCCGGTGCGGTCGATCGCGAAGACCAACATCAACGGGGCTGCCCCACCGAACACCGCGGTGGAAAAGTTGTATCCAATTGCGTACGCGGTCACTCGAATTCGAGTCGGGAACAGTTCTGCGAGCGCGGCGTGAATGGTGCCCGTGTATGCGGCGAACGTGACTCCCAGCACCACCAGGCCTATGATCAGGAATCCAATTCCCTTGTCCAGGAGCGCGAACGACGGAATAGCTATGATCATGACGAGGATCGACGAGAACAGCAGGACGGGCCGGCGGCCGATGCGATCCGAGGTGATGGCGCCGATCGGGATCACGAGCAGCATCACCATGATTGCGAGGGCGGTCGCGCCGAAGGCCTGCTGCTGCGAATAGTCGAGGTTGACCATGAGATAGGTCGGCATGTAGGTGAACAGGGCGTAGTAGCCCGAGCTGTTCAGCAACGCGAGGGCTGCACAGAGCACGATGGCACGACGGGTCGTCTTCGCGGCGAGCGCTGCACGCAGCGGCTCGGGCTTTTCTTCCCGACGCTGCTCCTGGATCTCACGGAAGGCGGGCGATTCGTCGAGGTGCCGTCTCATGTAGAGCCCGATGAGAGCGAGCGGAAGCGCGAGCAAGAAGGGGATTCGCCAGCCCCACTCGTTGATCTGGTTTTCGGTCAGGGTCGCTGCGAGAGTGAGGCCGGCGATGTTGCCCGCGAAGAGTGCGATGAATGCACCGGACTGGCCCCAGCACATGAGGAATGCGCGGCGACCAGGGGGTGCGTGCTCGGCGACGAACGACATGGCACTGACCACCTCCCCGCCAGCCGACAGGCCTTGCATCAGGCGGAACAGCACCAAGATGATCGGCCCTGCGATCCCGATACTGGTGTACCCGGGCAGGACGCCGATTCCGACTGTCGCCAGCGATATCAACAAGAGCACTCCGACGAGGACACGCTGGCGGCCGATCCGGTCGGCCAGGTACCCGCACAACACGCCACCGAAGGGGCGAGCGACGAACGGGACTGCGAAGACGGCGAAGGTCGCCAGAAGCGCCGCCGTCGGGTCCGAGGACGAGAAGAACG
This sequence comes from Rhodococcus sp. WMMA185, assembly GCF_001767395.1. NCBI lineage: Bacteria > Bacillati > Actinomycetota > Actinomycetes > Mycobacteriales > Nocardiaceae > Rhodococcus > Rhodococcus sp. WMMA185. The sequence goes on from NZ_CP017014.1 coordinate 775,358, forward strand.
TGTATGCGATCGGAACGGCGAGAAACCCGTAGATTCCGTAGTCGTACCACTCCACGACCTGGCCGATCGCAGCTCCGGCGGCCACCCGGCGGGGCGTGCTCGGCGATCGCTGCGGGCCCGGTCGAGATTGCACTCCGGCCACGGATGCACTCATTGTCGGCTCCCTTGTGCGTGACTGGGCGCACGCCGGTCGACGCGGCCGTCGGTCTCTGTCTGGATCTCGATCAGTCGGAGCCCTGTCGAGTCGGCGAATTCGCCCAACGCAATCGAGAATTCTTCCGGTGTGCGTACCTGCTGTGCGTCCCCGCCATAGGCGCGTGCCAGTGCGGCGAAGTCGGGATTGGCGAGCCCGGTGCCGCTCACGCGTCCAGGAAAGCGCCTTTCCTGGTGGTCACGAATCGTCCCGAACCGGCTGTTGTTCACAACGACCACCAGGACGTCGAGTCGATACTGGCTCACCGTCGCCAGTTCCTGGCCATTCATCAGGAAGCAACCGTCGCCGGCGAACGCGACGACGCGTCGATCGGGAAATGCCAATGCTGCGGCAACCGCGGCTGGGATGCTGTAGCCCATGGCACCACTCTGCGATCCCGCGAGCGAAGGGTACGTGGAGAAGCGGTGGAAACGCTGTGGCCATCCGGTGTAGTTGCCTGCGCCTGTTGAGACGATGGCATTGGTATCGATGTGTTTGTTGAATACCGCCATGAAGGCCGGAGCCGGGTCCTCCGCGCTGTACATTTCGATCAGCGCGTCATTGTTCACACACAGTGCGCGAAGCACACCGCGCCACCGTGCCCGCTCCGCGGTCGGAGGAATCTTCTGCGGCAGCGCATTCAAGAACTCTTCTGGTGGCGAAGGAATCGCGACATCGGCGACCACGATGCGATCGAGCGAGTCAGGATCGGGATAGACGTGCACCACCTTGGCGCGTCGTTCAGGGTCGCGAAGTGTGGGGAACTCGCTCAGTGTCAACGCATCCGGGCGAGTGCCGAGCAGTATCACGAGATCGGCTTCTCGTTCGAGCTGCTCTGCCAGGCCCGGTGTTGTGCGCAGGCCGAGAGTGCCGACGAAGGCTTCCGAGTCGTTGTCGATGACGTCCGCGCACCGTACTGCGGCAACCACGGGAATATCGGAGGTTTCGGCGAATCGGCGCAGGCGGTTGCATGCCTCGGAGGTCCATCGTGTGTGCCCCACGACGATGACCGGCGACCGGGCGTTACCCAGCATCTGTACGACTCGCTCGATGTCCGCCGGATGCGGCCAGGACCGCATCGGAGCAGGAGGCTCGAGGATCGGCGCAGTCGTCTCGTCGGTGAGGACGTCCTCGGGAAGCACCACGACCACAGGGCCCGGCTCCCCGGATATTGCTGTGTTCATCGCCCGCGCCACCAGTTCGGGAGTCCGGTCGGCCTGGTTGATCTCGATGACTTCCTTGGCGATCGTCCCGAACATTGCCGAGTAGTCCACCTCTTGGAACGAGCGGTTGCCCTTGTTCCTACGCGGCACCTGCCCGATGAACAGGACCATCGGGCTCGCATCCTGTGACGCCACGTGCACACCGATGCTGGCATTGGTGGCGCCTGGTCCTCGGGTGACCATGCAGATTCCGGGCTTGCCGGTCAGTTGGCCGTGTGCCGCTGCCATCAACGCGGCACCTCCCTCTTGTCTGGTGATGATCACCTCGACCGAGGAGTTGTGTTCGTAGAGGCCGTCCAACACGGCGAGGTAGCTTTCGCCCGGCACGGCGTAGACCTTGTCGGCTCCGTGCGCGACGAGTTGCTCGACCACAGCATGGCCGGCCATGCGTGGTCCGGGTCGATTATCCATTTTCTGGGGATTCGCTTCCTATTTGGTCAGAAGGATTGGGCCGGTCGGGGTGAGGATCCACATCTCCTCGGCTCCGATGGCGTGGTTGCCGAAGGGCCATTGGATTTCGCATGCGCCGTAGTCACCGATTCGCAGTTGCTCGGCCTCACCAACCCGGAATTCGGAGGAGAACGACTCTTGCCTGCCCATCAGATGACCGACGTTGCGCATCGCGTAGCGGGTGTCGAGGTCGATGCCCGAAGGCCACAGACCGGCCGAAGAGAGCAGGCTGCGTTCCGACCGAATGCGTTCGAGGACGTGTCCATGCAGGTCCGCGAACACGACACCGGGACGCAGCTGATCGGCGATCGTCTCGCGAACGATCTTCTGGAAGGCCTCGTAGACACCGGTCGCCTCGTCACTGCCGAGGTAGGTTCTCGCAACGTCCGAGGTCGCAAGCGTGACTCCGTCGACGACGACAGCCAACCCGGCATCGAGCTTCAGCGACGTCGTACCGAGATCGAGGTCATACGGTGCCGCCAGACACGGATGCAGGGTTCGAGTCCCGGCATGACAGTTCGAGAAGAACTCGTTGATAACCCCTTCGACACCAATGGATTTGGCGAATCTGCGGGCATACTGCAGGTACTTGTGCTGGACGTCGCGCTCGGTGATCGCGGCCCGAGTGGAGATCTGATCCCTCGCCCAAGTGATCGCCTCATCGAGGGCGTATCTGCTCGCTGCCGTGACGATGATCAAGGCGGGGAGGTACTGGTAGTCGCGGCGTTCACGCCACTTCGCGATCGCATCGGAGCCGTAGTCGAGAGTGAACCCCTCGGATCGCAGAGCTGCGGCTATCCCGATCGGGAGGTCGTTCTCCTCGACGAGGATCCTCCGGGCTCGGCTGGCCCGTAGCGCCGGTAGCGGATCCGCGGAGAACAACCGAACCTCACCCGAGTTGCGCGCGTATATCGCACCGGCGTAGGTGGCCGAGGGTTTTCCGAGTAGCTCTTCGGTGTTTATCGGTGACGTTGCGAGGAGTGCGTCAGCGCCGCGCTGTGCCAACAACTCCTCGAGATCGGCGAACCGGGTGTCGGACGTCCATTCATCCATCAACGGGCCCAACGGCGCCAGATCCTCCGAGGCAGCCACCAGCTTCTGGGCTGCGGGACGAATCTGGTTCAGCAGTTCTCGAAATCGCTGCTCGACGGTCTGTGTGTCCAGGGTCTGCGTGTCCAGCGTGTGGGTTCCCTCGGCAACGGCACGAATTGAGGGCTCCGATTCCCGAATCCGCAGTGTGACGCGCTCAGCGATCGCATCGAATCGGGCAAGGATCAGATCTGGATCGACTTCGACCGCCTGCCCACCGGCCAGTTTCTCGACAGCGGCGGAGAGCGAGGGCTCGACGCGATCACGCTCAGCGTTGAGCGTCATGTACGGATCGTGATAGACCACGTTGGCCTCGGCCAGGGTCGATACCTCGATCGCGCCACGTTCCTGGTGGCGAACGAGCCAGGTAGGCGGCTGCTCGTCGTCCTCGACGAGCAGCGGTGTGGTCATGCCGAGCGCGTCACGCCGGAGGCGCGGACTGAGAAGCGCGGTCCTCGCATCGAACCCTCGCGCGCAGAGTTGGTCGAGATTGGATACCAGACGCACTTCGACTCCAAACGGTATACGATGTGATATATCGAACGGTAGGGACGCAGTGTGATGCTGTCAACATCGGGAGTGGAGAACGTAGTGTCGACGGTCATGCAGACAGGACTAGTTGGACAGTCATCCCGGGCCGGTACGGGTCGTGTTCCATTGGCAGATCGCGCCCTGCGAGAGATTCGTCGGGCGATCCTCGAGGGCGAGTTGCTCCCCGGGGCTGCGTTGGTCGAGGCGGACCTCGTTCAGCGGCTCGACATGTCAAAGACACCGATTCGTGAAGCCTTGCGCCTTCTGGCGCACAGCGGCCTCGTCACCAGTGACGCCTTCCGCACCTGGCGCGTCAGCCGGCTGTCCGACGACGAGATTCGAGACATCTACGAAGTCCGCGCGATCTTGGAGTCGCAGGCGGTCCGCTCAGCGAGTGCGGTAGCCGACGAGAGCCGAGCCAAAGAGCTCACGTCCCTCATCGAACGAGCCGAGGTCCTATTGGCCGAGGGGTCACTACACGGCCTCGCCGCCATCAATCGGACACTGCACCGGAAGCTGGTTGCCGATTGCGGCAACCAGGAAGTGATCCGCATTCTGACCACCTACGAGGAGCGTTTGTGCCTGGCCATCGTGGGCGGGTGGCACAGAATCAACACCAGCGCCGAGGAGTTGGAGGAGCACCGCTCGATCGTCGAGGCCTTCATCCGAGGAGAGGCGGACCGGGCAGCCGAGCTGATGAAGGTCCATATCGAGAACTTCGCGCATCTTCACGGCGCACCGAGCGCTCTGGGCGGCAACAGCTCGGGTCCGGCCGGGGGGAAGACGCCAGAAAGCGGATAGGCCGCGATCGGAGGTCAGCGCGAGCTCGCGGAACGCAGGCATGCGATCACCATGCTGCGCAATACCTTCCGCGTCCGCGACGGTGTCTTGGGGTCTGCGCTGTGGGGCGTCGAATTGATGAGGCCGAACGTTGCGTGTGCCTTGGTGCGGGCATCCGTTTCGTCAAGGCTCGGATCCACTTCGAGTAGCACCTGCACCCACACCTCTACATACTTGCGCTGCGTTTGCCGGACTTCTCGCCGTGCCTCGGCCGGAAGGCTTTCGAGATCGCGGTCCTGAATTCGAATCAGGTCGGGTTCGCCGAGCGCGAAGTCGAGGTGGAAGTCGATCAGGCCCTCGAGTGCGTCCTCCGGGGTCGGGGCCTTCGCGACAACGCCGGAGCCGCCCTCGAGCAGTCGTGTGCTGATCCCCACCAACAGTTCGACCAGGACGGCGTCCTTGTTGGGGAAGTGCCGGTACACGGCTGGGCCGCTGATGCCGACCGCGGATCCGAGATCCTCGAGGCGGACACCGAGGAAGCCGCGTTCAGCGATGAGGCGTGCCGCGGCGTCCAATAGCTGCCGGCGGCGATCGGCCTTCATCTGCTCCCTGCGAGTGATCGGTGTCGGCCCCGCAGCGTCGTCAGGTGTCGTGATGGGAACTTCGTCGGCCTCTGTCGTGGAGGTCAGGGCTGCGGTGCCGTCGACGTCTGTGGTCATCGCATTTCTCCCTCGGCCGCGGTCTGGACAACTCAGTTAATCACAGTTATCTTAGTTTCAGTTATCGAGTATTAACTCAATAGGTTCGGGCGTCAAGACGAGAAGGCGGCAGGATGGCACTGGGCGGAACCACCGTGCGAGAGGGCTACCGGGCAGAGCACACCAACCTGGTGGACGAGCTTCGCTCGAAGCTTGCCGCCGCGGCTCTGGGCGGTAGTGAGAAGTCGCGTGAGCGCCACGTCAGCAGGGGCAAGCTGCTGCCCCGTGATCGGGTCGACACCCTGCTCGATCCCGGCAGCCCCTTCCTCGAGATCGCCCCACTCGCGGCGAACGGACTCTACGACGACGAGTGTCCCGGCGCGGGCATCATCGCCGGCATCGGCCGGGTTTCCGGGCGAGAATGCGTCATCGTCGCCAACGACGCGACCGTCAAGGGCGGCACCTACTATCCGATGACGGTGAAGAAGCACTTGCGGGCGCAGGAGATCGCTCTGCAGAACCAATTGCCGTGCATCTATCTGGTCGACTCGGGCGGCGCGTTCCTGCCGAGGCAAGACGAGGTGTTTCCCGACCGCGAACACTTCGGCCGCATCTTCTACAACCAGGCCACCATGAGTGCGAGAGGCATCGCGCAGATCGCGGCCGTCCTCGGTTCCTGCACTGCCGGCGGCGCCTATGTTCCGGCGATGAGCGACGAGGCGGTCATCGTGCGCAACCAGGGCACCATCTTCCTCGGCGGCCCGCCCCTCGTGAAGGCGGCGACAGGGGAGGTCGTCACGGCGGAGGAACTCGGCGGCGGAGACCTTCACTCGAAGGTCTCCGGCGTGACGGACCACCTTGCGGAAGACGATCAAGATGCGTTGATGATCGTGCGCGACATCGTGGCGACGCTCGGACCGCGTGCGCAGCGCCCGTGGGACGTGGCCTCGCCCGCACCTGCGCCGGCGCCGCAGACCGACCTCTACGACGTGGTCCCCACCGATCCGCGCACCCCCTATGACGTTCACGAGGTCGTCACCCGCATCGTCGACGGCGGTGAGTTCCATGAGTTCAAGGCCGAGTACGGCAAGACGCTCGTCACCGGGTTCGCGCGCATCGAAGGACATCCCGTGGGGATCATCGCGAACAACGGAGTGCTCTTCGCCGAGTCGGCGATGAAGGGCGCACACTTCATCGAGTTGTGCGACAAGCGCAGTGTTCCCCTGGTGTTCCTGCAGAACATCGCCGGGTTCATGGTCGGCCGCGATTACGAGGCGGGTGGCATTGCCAAGCACGGCGCCAAGATGGTCACGGCCGTGGCGTGTGCTCGTGTGCCCAAACTGACCGTCGTGATCGGCGGTTCGTACGGTGCGGGCAACTACTCGATGTGCGGGCGGGCCTATTCGCCGCGCTTCCTGTGGATGTGGCCGAACGCCCGCATCTCCGTGATGGGTGGCGAGCAGGCGGCATCGGTGCTCGCGACGGTGCGCAGCGACCAACTCGACAGCGCGGGCAACCCCTGGTCTGCACAGGACGAAGAGGCGTTCAAGGCGCCGATTCGTGAGCAGTACGAGGCGCAGGGCAATCCGTACTACTCGACCGCCAGGCTGTGGGACGACGGCATCATCGATCCAGCCGATACCAGAACTGTTCTCGGACTGGCCCTCTCGGTGTGTGCGAACGCGCCGATCGAGCCGGTCTCCTACGGCGTCTTCCGGATGTGAACGGACATGACTGACATGACTCGGATAGACACTGTCCTGGTGGCGAACCGCGGCGAGATCGCGGTTCGCGTCATCCGCACGCTGCGGGCCATGGGAATTCGCTCCGTCGCCGTGTTCAGTGAGGCGGATCGAGACGCGCGGCACGTGCGCGAGGCCGATACCGCGGTGCTACTCGGTCCGGCCGCAGCACGCGAGAGCTATCTCGCCATCGAGAAGGTGATCGCGGCAGCGCAGGCCACCGGCGCTCAGGCGATCCATCCCGGATACGGTTTCCTTTCGGAGAACGCGAAGTTCGCCGCGGCCTGTGCCGACGCGTCGATCGAATTCCTCGGCCCCTCGGCGCACGCCATCGAGGTGATGGGCGACAAGATCACCGCCAAGAACGCGGTGGCAAAGTTCGACGTTCCCGTCGTCCCCGGAGTAGCGCGTCCCGGTCTCTCCGACGAAGAATTGATCTCAGCCGCCGAGGACATCGGGTATCCGGTGCTCGTCAAGCCGTCCGCGGGTGGTGGCGGCAAGGGAATGCGCCTGGTGGAGGAACCGGCCGGGCTGGCCGAAGCGTTGCTCAGCGCACGGCGGGAGGCGGCGTCCGCGTTCGGTGACGACACGCTGTTCCTCGAGCGATTCGTGTTGCGGCCCCGGCACATCGAGGTTCAGATCCTCGCGGACAAGCACGGAAACGTAGTGCACCTCGGCGAACGCGAGTGCAGCCTGCAGCGTCGTCACCAGAAGGTCATCGAGGAGGCTCCGTCGCCGCTGCTCGACGAGGCAACCAGGGCCCGGATCGGTGAGGCTGCCTGCAACACCGCCCGAAGCGTCGACTATTCCGGTGCCGGAACGGTCGAGTTCATCGTCTCCGCAGACGCGCCGGACGAGTTCTTCTTCATGGAGATGAACACCCGCCTTCAGGTGGAGCATCCCGTCACCGAACTCGTGACGGGGCGCGACCTCGTCGAGTGGCAGGTGCGGGTGGCGGCGGGGGAGCGTCTGGGCTTTACTCAGGACGACATCACTCTCACTGGTCACGCCATCGAAGCCCGCGTCTACGCCGAGGATCCCGCCCGGGGGTTCCTCCCCACGGGTGGCATCGTCAGCGACGTGGTCGAACCCGTCGGTCCCGGTGTCCGCATCGATTCCGGCCTGCAGCCGGGAACGGTCGTCGGCAGCGACTACGATCCGATGCTCGCGAAGGTCATCGCGCATGCCGGCGATCGTGCGGCTGCGTTGCGGAAGCTGGACCGTGCGCTTGCCGGTACCGGTGTACTCGGAGTGGTCACCAATATCGAGTTCGCGCGATTCCTGCTCGCCGATCCCGACGTCGTGGCTGGGAGTCTCGACACGGGACTTCTCGACCGGCGGCTCGCCGACTTCGTCGCGGCGGAGGCGCCCGATGTCGCGCTGATCGCCGCCGCGGCATTCCGGTGGCTGCAACGTTGGCCGGACGCTCACTCGGCCGACCCCTGGGATGTTCCGAGCGGATGGCGTATCGGGTTTCGGGCGCCCACCAGCATCAGGTTGGCCTCGCCCACTCGAACGGATCATGTTCACATCACAGGCAGCCCGTCTGAGGCCGCGGTGCGGGTCGAGGGTGGGGACACCTTGCCGCTCACGGCCTCACTCGACGGTTCGACGTTGTCAGTGGTGATCGATGGACACCGGCAGACCTATCGGGTTGCCCAGTCCGACGGGCACATCTGGCTTGCAGGTTCCGAGGGCACGACGATGCTTCGCGAGGTACGGGAGGAAAGCGTCCGCACCGGCGATGTCCACGCCGGCGAGGCCGAGATCACCAGTCCCATGCCAGGATCCGTCATTGCAGTGGGAGCCGAGCCTGACGCTACAGTCACCGCTGGTCAGCCACTGATCGTGGTCGAAGCCATGAAAATGGAGCATTCGCTCACCGCGCCCATCGACGGAGTCGTCGACATACTTGTGACGCCCGGCGATCAGGTGGTGGTCGACCAGCTTCTCGCACGAGTCATTCCGCACACCGACACGAAAGAAGACGCGTCATGACCGATTTCCTTGCCACCGGCCAGTTGCCCGATGAGTATCAGCAGTTGGCCAAGACCGTCGCCGACTTCGCCAAGAACGTGGTGGCACCGGTTGCGGCGGAACACGACGCAAACCACACCTTTCCGTACGAGGTCGTGTCGGGCATGGCGGACATGGGCCTGTTCGGGCTCCCGTTCCCGGAAGAGTACGGCGGAATGGGCGGCGACTACTTCGCCCTCTGCCTGGCGCTCGAAGAACTCGGCAAGGTGGACCAGAGCGTGGCCATCACCCTCGAGGCAGGCGTTTCCCTCGGCGCAATGCCGGTGTTCCGTTTCGGCAACGAGGCGCAGAAGCAGGAGTGGTTGCCGCAGCTGACCAGCGGCAAAGCGCTCGCGGCATTCGGACTGACCGAACCGGGCGCGGGGAGCGATGCCGGCGGCACGAAGACCACCGCGAAGCTGGTCGGGGCGAGCGAAGCGACGGGGGGTGGATCGAGCGGTGAGTGGATCATCAACGGCAGCAAGCAGTTCATCACCAACTCCGGAACGGACATCACCAAGCTCGTCACCGTCACCGCGGTGACCGGTGTGAACGAGGGCGGTAAGAAGGAGATCTCGACCATCCTCGTCCCGACGTCGACTCCCGGCTTCACCGCGGAACCTGCGTACAACAAGGTCGGGTGGAACGCCTCCGACACCCATCCGCTCACCTTTGCCGATGTCCGGGTTCCCGAGGAGAACCTGCTCGGTGAGCGCGGCCGGGGATATGCCAACTTTCTGCGAATCCTCGACGAGGGCCGCATCGCCATCGCGGCTCTCAGTGTGGGAGCGGCGCAGGGATGTGTCGACGAATCCATCAAGTACGCGAAGGAACGCGAGGCGTTCGGACGTCCCATCGGGCACAACCAGTCCATCGCGTTCAAGATCGCCCGGATGGAGGCGCGGGCGCACACCGCGCGAACGGCGTACTACGACGCCGCCGCACTGATGTTGGCGGGCAAGCCGTTCAAGAAACAGGCGGCGATCGCCAAGCTCGTCGCGTCCGAAGCGGCAATGGACAACGCTCGTGACGCCACTCAGATCCACGGCGGCTACGGGTTCATGAACGAGTACCCGGTGGCGCGGCACTACCGGGACAGCAAGATCCTCGAGATCGGCGAGGGCACCACCGAAGTGCAGCTGATGCTGATCGCGCGGGAGGCAGGCTTGTGAGCGAAGAAATGGAGCCGACCCGAATCGTTCAGCGGGGCTTGTGGTTCGACGAGTTCGAGCTTGGCGCGGTGTACGAGCACCGCCCGGGACGCACGATCACCGAGGCGGACAACGTTCTGTTCACAACCCAGACGATGAACACCCAGGCGTTGCATCTGGACGCGGCCTACAGCGCCGGTACCCAGTTCGGCGAGCGCTTGGTCAATTCGATGTTCACGTTGTCGACCCTCGTGGGTTTGTCGGTGGCCCAGCTGACACAGGGGACGATCGTCGCGAACCTGGGCTTCTCGGAGATCAGCTTCCCGAAGCCTCTGTTCCACGGCGACACGCTCTACGCGGAGACGCGGATCGCGGACAAACGAGAGTCGAAGAGCCGGCCAGGAGAGGGCATCGTCACGCTCGAGCACACCGGCCGGAACCAGAACGGTGAGGTCGTTGCGATCGCGGTGCGCAAGACGCTCGTCCAGAAGAAGCCATCGTGAGCTGGGTGCTACCCGGGCCGGCCTGGCTGTTCTGCCCCGCCGACCGCCCGGAGCGCTACGCGAAGGCCGCCGCTGCGGCCGACGTGGTGATCCTCGATCTCGAGGACGGAGTCGCGCCTGCACACAAGGAAGCCGCGCGGATCGCTCTCATCGATACCCCGCTGGATCCGGATCGCACGGTGGTGCGAGTCAATCCGGTGGGCACCGACGACCACGAACTCGACCTCCTGGCCCTCGACGGCACCCACTACACCCGGTTGATGTTGGCCAAGTGCGAGTCGGCCGATCAGGTGCTCTCGCTCGCGCCACGGGAGGTGATCGCGCTCGTCGAGTCGCCCCTCGGGGCGCTCGCGGTCGGCGAGATCGCCCTGGCGGCCGGCACCATCGCAGTGATGTGGGGTGCGGAAGACCTGGTGGCCGCGATGGGCGGCAACTCCAGTCGCCGCGAAGACGGCAGCTACCGAGACGTCGCGACGGCGGTGCGGTCGTCGACGTTGCTGGCAGCCAAGGCGTACCACCGACACGCCCTCGACTCGGTCTACCTCGACATCAAGGATCTGAACGGGCTCCGCGCCGAGGCCGACGATGCCGTAGCGGTTGGTTTCGACGCCAAGGTGGGTATCCATCCCACTCAGATCGAGGTGATCCGCGACGCGTACCTGCCCTCCGAGGAGGATATCGACTGGGCCAACCGGGTCCTTGCTGAGGCCCTCGTTCAGCGGGGCGTCTTCGCATTCGAGGGACAGATGGTGGATGCGCCGGTGCTTCGTCACGCAGAGTCGATTTTGCGACGCCGGTCCGGCCCGCATACCGACCGGGCGAGTCGATGATGAGGTGGTCGAGAGGTGGCGCGCCGAACGGGCCTCGACGTCATATGCGGAGGTCGCCGTGAGGCTCAGGACTCGAGCTTCCCGTAGTCGACGGTGTACCACCGCTCGGGTCGCATCCGGATCAGGACGGCCTTGTCGTCGAACGACTCGCTGATGAACGCCTGCGCCTCGGTTTCGGGCAGATATCTGCGCACGAGTGGGAGGACGTCATCGGGGTTGACGGCGTCCTCGAACGTGGCAGCCCCCGACACGCTGACGTACCGGTACGGCGGCGCCTCCTGCTGTGCACAGAGGCTGAACCTGCCGTTTGCCCGAATGAGTCGTTCCTTGACGGTGCCGCGGTTGGTCCACACGACCACGTCGCCGCCAGGGGAGTAGTCGTACCAGATCGGCACTGTGAGGGGTGGCCGGTCGACTTGCTCCGCGGCGATCACCCCCACGTGTACGTCGGCGAGGAACTGCTCGCGTTCGTGTTCGGTCATGGTGATCGTCGACATTTGTGGCTCCTCACATGAGAGTCCGGTCGACTCCCACGGTACGTCTCGTCGCAGGACCGTCGTCCGTTCGAATCGAGGTCCGGCGATCTTGCCGAGATGTTCGTCCACGACGAGGACGTCCGGGGCCCACAGAAGCACTGGTCGGTGCGCGCGTTGCCCGATCGGTTGTAGGACGAACTCTGGGTCGTCGCGACCGAAAACGGATGAGTAACTTCCACGGGTTCACCCTGCGGGTTGTCGTCGACGGTCGGCGTTGGAGAATTAGGTCAAGAGTCGATTCGATCGGGAGAAAACATGTCTGACAAGACGACGTCCGTAATTGTTGCTGGAGCCCGCACGCCGATGGGGCGCTTGCTGGGCTCGCTGAAGAATATGTCGGGGTCGGATCTCGGTGGGGTGGCGATCCGGGGCGCGTTGGAGAAGGCGGGAGTTTCTCCGGATCAGGTGGACTACGTGATCATGGGGCAGGTGCTTACCGCTGGAGCGGGTCAGATTCCGGCGAGGCAAGCGGCAGTGGCTGCTGGAATCCCGATGGGGGTGCCGGCTCTGACGATCAACAAGGTGTGCTTGTCGGGGAGTTCCGCGATTGCACTGGCGGATCAATTGATTCGGGCAGGAGAGTTCGAGATCGTCGTCGCCGGAGGTCAGGAGTCGATGTCTCAGGCGCCGCACATGCTGGAGCGGTCGCGAGAAGGCTTCAAGTACGGGGATGTGACGATGCGGGATCATATGGCCTACGACGGGTTGCACGACATTTTCACCGATCAGGCGATGGGAGCTCTGACGGAGTCGAAGAATCAGGCGTCGGGTCAAGGGATTTCCCGGGAGGAGCAGGACGAGTTCGCGGCGGCGTCGCACCGGAATGCGGCGCGGGCGTGGAAGGACGGCTTGTTCGACGACGAGGTGGTTCCCGTGCCGGTTCCGCAACGTCGAGGGGAGCCCGTGATGGTTTCTTCCGATGAGGGAGTGCGCCCGGATACGTCGGTGGAGTCGTTGGCGAAGTTGCGCCCGGCATTCTCCAAAGACGGAACGGTGACCGCGGGCAGTGCGTCGCAGATCTCCGACGGTGCGGCTGCGGTGGTGGTGATGAGCCGCGCGAAGGCGGAGGAGCTGGGGCTGGAGTGGTTGGCGGAGATCGGGCCACACGGCGTGGTGGCGGGTCCGGACTCGTCGCTGCAGCTACAGCCGGCGCGGGCGATCGAGAAGGCGTGCGCGCGGGAGGGGATCGATCCGCGGGACTTGGACCTGATCGAGATCAACGAGGCCTTCGCCGCTGTGGGGATTGCGTCGACGCGCGAGCTGGGTGTGGATCCGGCGCGGGTGAACGTCAACGGCGGGGCGATCGCGATGGGGCATCCACTGGGGATGTCGGGGGCACGGATCACGTTGCACGTGGCGATGGAGCTGCAGCGTCGCGGTGGTGGCGTCGGGGTGGCGGCACTGTGCGGCGGCGGTGGCCAGGGCGACGCTCTCATTGTGCGCGTCCCCAAGAGCTAGCAGACAATTGAGCGCGGAGTAGCAGATCGCTCTCGGGAAGGATTTTGTTCCATGGCCACCGAACCGCAATGGATGCCAACTGAAGCTGACGTTCGCAACGCGGCGATTACCGACTTCGCCGCGTTCGTGTCTCGGCGCCACGGTGTCACCGTTGACGACTACCAGGCGCTGTGGCATTGGTCGGTGTCCGACCCGTCCGCTTTCTGGCAGGACATTTGGGATTATTTCGACCTCAGGTCGGCAACGGAATTCGGGCCCGCCCTGGCGGACGACTCCATGCCGGGAGCGGTCTGGTTTCCCGGTGCCGCGCTCAATTACGTCGACCAGGTCTTCCGCAATGCACGCGCCGACGGGCCGGCGATCATCTACGCGGGTGAGGCGGCCCCGGACCGGACGATCGGATGGGACGAGCTGCGGACGCAGGTCGCGGCCCTCGCCGCAACTTTGCGTGAGAACGGCATCGGGGTGGGCGACCGCGTCGTCGGATACCTTCCCAACATTCCGGAAGCCGTCATCGCCTTCCTTGCGACGGCTTCGCTCGGGGCGGTGTGGGCGGCGTGTGGACAGGACTACTCGGCGCCGGCCGCACTCGCTCGCCTCGGTCAACTCGAGCCCAAGGCGTTGATCACCGCAGACGGCTACCGGTTCGGAGGCAAGGCGCACGATCGGCTCGATGCCGTATCCCACCTGCGAGACGAGTTGCCGAGCCTTGCCCTCACCGTGGTGACGCCGAACCTCGGTGCAGCGCCAGTCGACAGTGCAGCGGCAGGCGACGGTGCAATGACAGCCGACGGCATCGTATCCTGGACCGAGGCGACCGACCGAGACGCGGAGCTCGAGATCACCGACGTCCCGTTCGACCATCCGTTGTGGGTGGTTTTCTCCTCGGGCACCACTGGTAAGCCGAAGGGAATCGTGCACGGTCACGGCGGTGTGCTCCTCGAGCACGTGAAGTCGATGGCTCTGCAGTTCGATATCGGGCACAAAGACACACTGTTCTGGTACACGAGCCCGAGTTGGATGATGTGGAACTTCCAGACGGCGGGGCTGCTGGTAGGGTCCACCATCGTCTGCTACGACGGAAGTCCGTCGTTTCCGGCTCCGGATGCGTTGTGGTCCTTGGTATCACGGCTGGGCGTGACCGTAGTCGGGACCAGTCCGGCGTACATCCTCGCATGCGCCAAGGCCGGGGTGGTACCCGTGCGCGAGCACGATCTCGGTGCGCTCCGCGCTGTCGGCGTCACGGGGTCGACCCTTCCTGCGGAATCGTCACTGTGGTTGTCCGAGAATGTCGGTCGCTCCGTTCCGGTCGTGAGTATCACCGGCGGGACCGATGTGGTGTCGGCGTTCATCGGAGGAGCACGGGTTGTCCCGGTATGGCCGGGCGAGTTGTCGGCGCCATACCTCGGGGCTGCGGTCGACGCCTTCGACGAGTCGGGCAGGCCGGTCCGGGACGAGGTCGGCGAGCTCGTCATCACGGGACCGATGCCGTCGATGCCGGTATCGTTCTGGAACGACCCGGACGGAAAGCGTTACCGAGAAGCATATTTCGACTTCATTCCGGGTGTGTGGCGGCACGGTGACTGGATCACGATCACCGGTCGGGGGACTGTCCAAATGCATGGCAGGTCGGATTCCACCCTGAACCGCAATGGGATTCGAATGGGAAGCGCCGATATCTACCAAGTGGTGGAGAAGATTCCGGAGATCGCAGAAGCGTTGGTGATCGGTGTGGATCTCGAGGACGGTGGGTATTGGATGCCGCTCTTCGTGGTCCTCGTGGGCGACGCGGAACTGGACGAAGACTTGAAAGACCGGATTCGCGGAGCAATTCGCGAGCAGGTGTCGCCCCGCCATGTGCCCGACGACATCATCGCCGCTCCCGGTATACCGCATACGCGTACGGGCAAGAAGCTGGAAGTTCCCCTCAAGAGGATCCTTCAGGGTGCCGATGTGCGTCGCACAGTCGATGCCGGTGCCGTCGACAACCCCGACCTGCTCGACTGGTTTGTTCAGTTCAGGCGGTGAAAGCGATCGGCGCCACGGATGGCTCGAGCCTGGCATTCGAGCGGGCAAGTGCTTCCAAGTGGTGCGAGAACCTGCTTTGCCGGTATCGAGACGGTGACAGCGCGCCGCGCGTAAACTTCGGGTAGACGGTCGCAAACTGTGCTGGATGTGTGCCCGACGCGGCCGCATGAGAATCATGGGGGGCGGCATGGTCATCGACTACAACCAAGGCCTCATCGCTGAGAAGTACGAGAAGACCAAGGACTTTCCCGTCCGATCCCGAATCGAGGCGTATTCCTTCCTGAAGCACGTCGGCGACGTGGAGGGCAGGAAGGTTCTCGACGTCGCGTGCGGGTGCGGGGATTTCACCCGAGTTCTGCGCCGAGCTGGTGCCTCCCCGATGGTGGGGCTGGACATCTCCGAAAAGATGATCGGCCTGGCACGAGAAGAGGAGGAGCGGGAACCGCTGGGCATCGAATATATCGTTGCCGATGCCCGCTCGGTTGTGCCGCAGCAGGATTTCGACGTCGCGGTCGCGGCCTACCTGCTCATGTACGCGCAAGATCGAGACGAACTCGGGCGCATGTGTCGTGGCCTGGCGTGCCGCGTGAAGTCGGGAGGCCGCTTCGTCACCATCACCACCAATCCGGACTTGTACTCGTTTGAGCGGGTGCCCAACTACCGCAAGTACG
This sequence comes from Rhodococcus sp. WMMA185, assembly GCF_001767395.1. NCBI lineage: Bacteria > Bacillati > Actinomycetota > Actinomycetes > Mycobacteriales > Nocardiaceae > Rhodococcus > Rhodococcus sp. WMMA185. The sequence continues at coordinate 791,257 of NZ_CP017014.1, forward strand.
GATTCGAGATAGAGCTGGCCGAGTCCGTTTTTGACGGAGCGCCGATCACGTTGACGGCGATCCTGGATGATTCCTCCCTGGCGATCGTGAACTACTACCTTCCGATCGCCGCTTACGAATCGGCCTTCCGTGATGCAGGCTTCCGTGATTTCACGGTGCACATGCCCGAACTGTCACCCGCGCCCACGGCAGACGACGAGGGAGACTACTGGGACGACTATCTGAATTATCCACCCGCAGTGGTCATGGAGTGCATCCGGGATTGACCGTTGCGCTGAGAGTATTTGTCTTGCAATTGATCATGAGACCTTGGATGAGCTCTGCGGTGTTGGCGGGAAGTCCAACAGCAATAGAACCGAGACCTTTCTGATGCAGGGAGTTCCGATTTCCACAGGGCGAGATCACGTCTGACGTACTGCAGGTGTGTCATGAGTATTGCCCCGATTGCGCCGGGTGCGCGATAGTGAGGTAGTGGGGGAAGTCGATTTGTGCTACGCCTCGATCTCCGATCTGTCTCGGGACTTTGACAGCGGGGTGTTGTCCCCTGTGGAGGCGACCCGAGCCCATCTGGAGCGTATCGATCGGCTCGACCCTGACCTGAACGCCTACGTGACGGTCATGGAGGAGAACGCTCTCGCGGATGCGAGGCGGGCCGAGCAGGAGATCTCCCGCGGCGAACACCGGGGACCCCTTCACGGCGTTCCGATTGCCGTGAAGGATCTGGTCTGTACGGAGGGCGTTCGGACCACCGCTGGTATGCCGATCCACCGAGACTTCGTCCCCAGCTATGACGCAACGGTGGTTTCTCGACTGCGCCGTGCCGGAGCAGTGCTGCTGGGGAAGCTGAACCTGACCGAGGCTGCTGGAGGTGAGTACCATCCCGACCTCCCTGCGGTGGTGAATCCGTGGAACTCGAGTTTCTGGGCCGGGGCGTCATCGAGCGGCTCTGCCGTCGCCACCGCGACCGGAATGTGTACGGCCAGCCTCGGAAGCGATACGGGCGGCTCTATTCGCAACCCGTGCAACATGAACGCAGTCACCGGCATCAAGCCGACATGGGGACGTGTCAGCGTCCATGGCGTGTTCGCGATGGCGCCGTCGCTGGACGCTGTCGGACCGATGGCGCGAAACGCCGAGGATGCGTACCACATGCTGCGAGCCATCGCCGGTCCCGACGTGAACGACCCGACCGCCGTCAGGGCTGAGGTACCCGACTACTCCGTGGGTCCGCCCGAGATGCAAGGGATACGGATCGGGTTCGATCCAGAGGCCGCGTTCGACGGTGTCGAGCCCGCGGTGGTGAAGGTCGTGCGCGATGCGCTGGCAATGTTGGAGAGCCTGGGCGCGGACATTCGTCAGGTGTCGCTGCCGTCCACAATGGGGCTGGCAGCCGGATGGGGCGCCTACGCGGGGACCGAGGCCGCAGTTGTGCACGAAGAGACGTTTCCGTCCAGGTCCACGGAATACGGTCAGTGGATGCGGGAGCTCCTGGGTTCCGGGTACGCGGTGTCGGGTATGGATATCGCCCGCATCGAAAACGAGAGGCGACTTTTCGCCGGGAAGCTCGCGGGACACTTCGAGAACGTCGATCTACTCGTTCTTCCCGTCTTGCCCTTGGCTGGTTTGACGCTCGATCGCTTTACACGGTTGCTGTACGACTCCGACGATCTGCCGACCGTCTTCCGGTACACCGCCCCGTTCAACTTCTCCGGCAACCCGACGATCACGCTTCCGGGCGGCTTCGACGAATCCGGCGTGCCGATCGGTTTTCAACTCGTGGCGCGCCACCTCGACGAGCTACTCCTGGCTCAGGCGGGAAGTGCCTTTCAGAGTGCGACCGACTGGCATCTTCGCCGACCACCGTCCGTGTCGGTGTATGAGTTGTCGATGCCGAAACCTGCCTCGTGATCGGCCGGGTCAGGTCCACTGGAACGACATCTCTTCAGCCACACCGAGATTCCTGCAGAGCTTGTGGATTCCGCTGAAGTCTTGGACCAGCTTCGAGTGGCTGGTGTCGTGCTCGGCGTCGTCGATCATCGCGTGGCCGCCCTCGAGTTCCATGAGTTCGACGATTGTGCGCCACGTGGAGTAGTCGTTGCTGCTGAATGCGTTCATCGCATGGACAAGTCCGTCCAGGAAGTGGCGACGTTCGTCGGGCCTGAGGGTGTCGTAGACGATGCCTGCGATCTCGTCGGCGATCGAGGAATGGCAGTATTCGTCTCGGTTGTGCAGTCGCACCGTCGCCCGATTGATCGGTTGTATGACGTCGTTCTCCGAAATCAGGTCGAGGTACGAGCTGATCGAGACCTCGGCCACCGTCATGAATGCAAAGAGGGAGATCGCTTTTCGCCTGGAGTCGGGGTCGGCAGCCGCCACCTCGCGCTGACGGCGCAATGTCATGACATCGGGCAGGGCGTCGTTCGGTAGGGCCCACCCTCGCTGTCTTCGGGTGACCGCACTGGCATTCAAGTGCATGAGCGTGTGGTACTGCTCATCCACCATCGCTTGGTGCACGGCCAGGGCGAATGTGTCACCGAGTCCGGTGTCCAGACCGTCGTGCGCAACGAGATCGAAGCCGGGATTCACGACGTACTGTTCGATGTCCATGACGTTCTTGTTGAAGGCGATCCACGCCCACGCCCGCAACTGGTCCTGCTGGTCGTCGGTCAGTCCGAGGAACCGGTCATGGTCGGCAAAGGGCAGCAACTCGTTCGGGTAGTCCCGCTTGTCGCGATCGAATAGTTCGTCGAGGTCCGGTTCCGGCTTCTTGACGGTGGCCCGCTGCCCCCAGTTTCGGACCAGCCGAGTGATCACGGCGCTCTCGACCGGATCGGTCGGGTCGTGTTCCGGAAGCGAGTGCTGAGGACTCATGACGAGTCTCCTTTCCTTTCCCGCGAACGGGGCGCTGTGCGGTGAAGGCGTTTATCGCTGAACAGATCGGCACACAGCTCGGCAAGGGGTACCTTCTGGTCGCCGAGGGCCGATGTCGCTCGCGACATCAGTGAGGCGAAGTCGTCCTCCGATCCGTGCTCCACGGTGTCGACTACGGCCGTCAAAGCGGTGATCAGTGCGCGGCGGGCTTCGCCGGCGAAAGGATTGCCCACCTGGATGTCTCGGTACACCTCCGGTACCCCGCTGCCGACACGGGCAAGAAGCGCGAGAGACACGAGATGGGGCGGAGCGCCTACCTCGGCCAGTTCGGCGCCGTCCACACCGAGTTCGGCGAGGGCGAGGCCGAACCCGAGAACCGCGGCGTGGGTCAACGCTTGAGTGGATGCTGTGAGCCGGTCGTGGTGCTCGGCGTCCAGGTGCACGACCGACGACCCCCACCCGGACAGCGTCGACAGGAACCAGGCGACATCGCCGAGATCCCGATACGTCACCGCCGCGATCGGGCGACCTGCCGGATCGAGCGAGGGCGCGAACATCGGGTTGATACCTACTGCGCTGTTACGCAGTGCACTCGCGCGTAGCGCCGCGTCGAAACGCGACTTCACCGACAGCGTGTCGACGAGGAGAGCACCGTCAGCCAACAGTGCGACGGCGGTCGGGATCGATTCCAAGGCAACGACCTCGGGGACCGCGAGGATCACGGCGTCTGCCCCCGCGATGACCGACCGGACCTCTGGGGAAGGGTCGGTGACATCACCTTTCACCTGGTCGGCGTCCGACCGGTCGGTGAATCGGACATCGATGGTGCGAACCGTGTGCCCATCGCCGCGCAGACGGTCCACCAGCATCCTGCCTACGTCACCGGAACCGCCGATCACGGCGACGGTTCGAGCAGACGAGGCCGGGCCGTTCACTGCCCGATCTCGTTCGGCCTGTCCGCGGTCACCGCCAGTGCTCGCAACATGGTGGCGGCCTTGATCATCGCCTCGTCGAATTCCGATTCCGGATCGGACAACGCCGTGATAGCACCGCCGATGCCGAAGGTCACCTCCGTGTCGGTGGCAACGATGGTGCGAATCACGATCGACAGGTCGGCGGCACCGTTCAATGAGAAATAGCCGATCGAACCTGAATACACGCCTCGCGCCCCCGACTCGAGGCGATCGATGATCTCCATGGTCCGGATCTTCGGGGCACCGGTCATCGAACCACCGGGAAAGGCGGCTCGGACGCACTCGACGACGGAGGCATCCGCACTGAGAGTTCCACGCACGGTCGATACGAGCTGATGAACAGCGGCATACGTTTCGACATCGAAGAGCTTGGGCACGTGAACGGAACCGGGGATGCAGACTCGGGCCAGATCGTTGCGGGTCAGGTCTACGATCATCAGATTCTCGGCACGATCCTTCTCGCTGTCGAGCAGGTCCTGCCGTAGTGCCGCGTCCTTCGCGGGGGTGACGCCGCGGGGTCTCGTTCCCTTTATGGGTTTGGACTCGACCGACCGGTCCGCACGGATTTTCAGGAACCGCTCGGGGGAGGCACTGAGTACCGACATCCCCGAGAACTGGAGATAGGCGCTGTACGGGGTGGGGCTGATGGACCGCAGTAGTTCGAACGTGCGCAGGGGATCGATCGATTGGTCCACGCCCGCCATGTTGGTCAGGCACACCTCATAGGACTCGCCGGCCCTGATCTCCTCTTGCGAGGAGACGATGTGTTCGAGGTACTTGTCGTGTTCGTGACGCAGAGAAAGCTCGGCGGAGTCGGGTTTCCTGATCGGTGACACAGTGCCTGACGAATGGTCCGGTTCGGCCAGTCTGTGTAGAGCCGTCTCCATTTCATCGAGCCATCGGTGCTGTTCGGGGTCATCTTGTTGATCACTCAGGCACAGCGCGTAGGTGCGCTGGGCGTTGTGGTCGATGATCACCGCGCGATCGGCGAACACCAGCGCGGCGTCCGGGGTGGGCGAGTCGTGGACCGCGCCGCCGCCGGTCTCGGACTTGAGTTCGTATCCGAGATATCCCACGTAGCCGAGGCTGAACGGCACGCCGGGAAGACCTGGCACCGATCGGGCCTGCAACTGTCGCTCGAGATAGTCGAAGAACGGCGCATGCACCTGTTCGACGGGCAACCCCTCGCGCGCAATCCGAACGATCGACTCACTGACGTCGTACGTGATGTATTCCGCGCGGGGGCCTGAACAGTTGCCCATGATGGTGAAGCGGGAGTCTGGCTCGGATGCGGAAGTGCCATCGAGCCAGAACGCGTTGGGCCCGTCCGCGAAGAGGTCCTCGAAGGTGGTGCGCGGGTCGACCTCGTGGTCGACCCGCACTTTCTGGATGACATATGGCGCCCGGGGAATCGGTATCTTGCGCATCGTGCTGCGCTGCGGTGTGCCGGAATGCGTCGGTGTCAGGTCCCGGAAGTTCGCGAGCAGCTCGTGCCCGAAGGCGGTGCTGATGGATTCAGGGTGGAACTGCACGCCGAACAGAGGTCGAGTCCGATGTCGAACGCCCATCAACAGTCCGTCATCGGTCCAGGCTGTGGCTTCGAGGTCGTCCGGTAGATCCCGGACGATCAGCGAGTGATAGCGAACCGCGGGAAACGGTGACGGGATTCCGGCGAAGAGTTCGGAACCATCGTGGTCGACGAGGGACACCCGTCCGTGCATGGGTTCGGGTGCGAGGACGACGCTGCCCCCGAATAGTTGGCAGAGTCCCTGGTGGCCGAGGCACACCCCGAGTATGGGGAGTTCGGTCTCAGCGATGATCCGGGCACTGATGCCGAAATCGCGCCGGCGCTCGGGCCGTCCGGGTCCGGGCGAGATGACGATGTTGTCGAACTCGGACCAGGGGATCGAATCCCATTCCACGTCGTTGTGCACGACAGTGGGTGGCTCGCCGTTCACCTCTGCGAGCAGTGTGAACAGGTTGTAGGTAAAGGAGTCGTAGTTGTCGACCAGCAGCGTCCGGGTACTCATCGCGACTCCGCATTGGCAGAGGAATCAGCGCCGTGTCGAGTACGGGGGCTGTTCTCGCGGTGGTCTCGCCCGTTCGTGTCCGGGCTAGGTGCGTCGGCATTGATTACCAAGTCCTCGAGTCGGCATGTTTCGGCGATGAGGAGGTCGTAGAGCGCATCGAAGAACTCGGGGGACAGTGAGTGGCGGTCGGCGTATTCGCGTGCGCGCTCGTGCACAAAGTCCATACGGCCGGGTTGCATCAGGGGGATGTGTTCGCGGCGCTTCAATTCACCGATGCGCAAGCACACTTCAAGGCGTTGGCGAACCGCGTCGAGGAGAGCCGCGTCGACGGTGTCGAGTTCTGTTCGCAGAGTGTCGAGCGTGTGCTCCGCGGGCGATTCTGGCTCCTCTCCGGAATCGTCGCCGTTCCGTCGCCCAAGGGAGAAGTGCATGGTCGCCTCGCTCACTCGATTGGCCGTTAGAGTTTTCCTACCGACCAACGCGTGTTGTTCATGGTTCGTTCCATCAGTATCCAGGATCGCCGGGTGGGCTGTCTTGCATCGGATGGATACTTGCCAGATGGTTGTTATCCGGAAGTCGCCGTTTCGGTTTCGTGACTCGGAGGCCCTCGCCTGGTAGGGCACGTTTTTCGCGATCTTCGGGAGCGGTTCTCGCAAGCGGTGGTCTCGCTCGTCGATCACTTTGGTCAATTGCCCAATAGCACCGACATCATCAGTGTATGGAGGCGAGCACGCGACTCAGCGCGGGTGTCGAAGCGCATCAGGCGACCGATGTCCAAGACCAGACCAAGAGCCGCGTGAACGAGAAACCGCGCCTCCGGTGCCGTAAGTTCGGGCCGCACCGCGGTCAGGAGGTTGACCCATTCCTCGATATGCCGCCGCTGGACGTGACGCAGATTTGCGCGTTCGTTCTTCGGTAGGTTGCCGATTTCGGCAAAATAGACCGTGAGCACTTCCGGGTTCCGGAATGACAATTCCAGATAGGACTCCGCAAGGGCCCGGAGAGCATCGCCGGGACCGGTGGCGGCAAGCGCGGCGGACGTCGCGACTGCCATACGGTCGCCCGCGCGGTAGAACACAGCCGCCAGAAGGTCTGCCTTACTGGGGAAGTGCCGATACACGCTGGAGGCATTGATACCCGCGGCAGCACCGATCTCCTCGATACTCGAGTCGTGGTACCCGCGACGGTCGAAGATCTTCTCGGCCGCGTTGATCAGTAACTCTCGCTTGGACGTCACCGCGAAACCGTGTGTGCTGGGCGCTGTGACCGCGGCATTCGCCGAGTCGTTGGGGACCGCAGGAGGGAGGGTCGTGAAGAGGACGGATTCGCACGCCGCCCTGAGCAGAGAATCGAGCCGGCGCATGGCGAGGGTCGTGTGGTGGGCACTGATACTGCCCATCACGCTCAGTGCCGAGGCACTCAATGTCGTCGCGTCGACGGCTGGGAGTTCCGGGCGGAGCTCACGCAATGGCGCGGCCAGAGACTGGGTTACGTGGGCGAAGATGTCGCGGATGCGCGTGTGATCCTCGCCCTCGAGGTACCTGCTTTCCCAGCGGTAGAGTCCAGCGACTTTACGGTTCTCGATGGACGTCTCGACGAGCGAGGCGATCAGACGATCGAGTCGATCTCGGGGGTCGCTGCCGTTCGCGCTCTCGAGCGCGCTGTCGGCTGCAGCCTGCAGCGCATCCGCGGCCGTGTTGGCCGCGTGCACCAGCAGCGCGTACTTGCTGGGATAGTGCCTGTAGAGCGCTGGCCCCGAAATGCCTAGGGTGGCTGCGATCTCGTCAACTCCGACGGCGTGATAGCCACGTTCGTTGAAGGCTTCGGCCGCGACCCTCGCAATTTGTGCCTTGCGATTCTTCGGCCGACGGCGGATCGGAGTCTCGGTTGCCGTGCCGGTCCGGGTCATGGTCACCTCCGGTAGTCGGCTGTTGCATGCCGATTAGGTTGCCGCCCATCCTAACCGAGCTACAGGATTCGCTCCGTCCTGAACATGTTCTCGGCCTCCTTCCCGAGATCGGGAGGTGTCCGGCAGAGCGACGTGAACTGCGAAATACCGAAAATGGGGACTCGGAACGTGCCGAATCGGCCGACAAAAGTCAATCGAAATTCGCAGGCGGCAGGTGCCCATCTGTGCCGCGTAATCTCCGGAAGGGTCTCGGGGAGCAGCTCGACTCGTCTGCGAGGAACTGTTGCTACCCCGGGGTTCCGGCGGCTCTGCGATACCCGCGAATGGCCGGATAGGCGAAGATCAAGAATCCGGCGGCTGACCACGCAATTGTCTTGAGCAGAGGTTCTGCGACAGGTCCGCCCAGCGACAGGCCCTTCATCGCGTCGATGGCGCAGGACATCGGCTGATTCTCCACGAACGACTGCAGCCATGTGGGGTAAGCCCCGGTGGGGACGAACCCCGAGTTGAAGAACAACAAGAGCGTGGCCAATATGGAGAGGATCTCGACCAGGGGTGCCTTGGCCGCGTTGACGGCGAGCGCGGTCACCATCGTCGCGAAACTGACGCCGAACAGCAGCGGCAGTAGCATCAGGGCGATGCCGGCGAGTATGCCCTGGTCGAACCGGAACCCGAGCGCGAAACCGACGGTGATGATCAGCACGGTGGTAATCAAGATCCGCACGGATTCGGCCATCAGACGGCTGAGAAGGCCTGAAGCCCGGTGGACCGGAAGAACCCAGAACCGGCTCAAGAGCCCGTCCTGCCATTCCTTCTTCAACGACAACCCACCCGCGATGGACCCGAACATCGCACCCACGAGCGTGATCATCGGAACGGTCCCGAAGATGCTGTCGACACCGGTCGCGCTGGTGATGGAGATTCCCAGCACGGCCCAGAACATCACCAACATCAACGCCGGGTACACGATCGCCTGAATCATCGTGTACGGGTCCCGGATCCAGCGCAGTAGCAGTCGTCTGGTCTGCAACAAGCTGTGCGAGTAGAGCGCGGCCAGAGAGTTTTCCGCGTGCGGTTCGACTACCTCGGGAAATGTCACGCTTGCCGGTGTCTCGGATCGGTACTCGGTAGTCATCCGCGCCTCACATTCGCCCAGATCGACAACGGAACGAAGACCAGTGCCAGCCCGCCGCACCACAGCAGGGTGGGTGTCAACAGGTCGAGGGTGATCGTTCCGTCCGTCATCGCGCGCATGGACGTGGCGAATTGCGAGATCGGCTGATTTCGGACGAAGCCCTGTGCCCACTCGGGAAACTGCGACGCCGGCACGAATCCGGTGGAGAACATGCCGAGGATCAACTGCGGGAGCGTCAACGCCTGGCTGGTGACCTCAGGGCTTCGAGTCAGGGTTCCGAGAGCGTCGGCGCCGGTCGTGAGGGTGAACCCGATCAACATCGCGAGCGCGCAGAACGCGGCCGTCAAACCCAGTCCGCCGGAGAAACGGAAGCCGATCACGTATCCGTAGGCGATTGCCGCAACGAGCGAGATAGACGAGTGCACCAAGCACGCGGTCATACGCGCGGTCAGTGGGACCGCGGCCCCGACCGGCATGGTCTGGAACCGGGCGTTCATGCCATTCGACGCCTCCGTGGCCGCGCGGTGGGCCGCCGAGATCGCCGTGAATGCCATGGCCTGAAGAACGATGATTGCCATGACGAACTGGGCGTAATCGATGCCCTGGAACTGCATGACCAGGCGCAGTGGTAGGTAGAAGCCGACGGTGAAGACCAGCGGGGCCAGTACCGCGATGAAGAATTGGCCCGTCCCCCACATCGTGTGCAGGTTCCGTTTGGACAGGGCAATCCACTGCTGGCTGAGCGTCGGCTGCGGTCGCCTATGCCTTCCCTCGGCCGAACGATGGAATTCGATCAGTGTGGGTGCTGTCACGAGAGCAGGCTCTCGTCGACGCTGACCTCTCCGGTCAGTGAGAGGAATACGTCGTCGAGTGAAGGCCGCCGCAAGGCGATGTCGGCGAGCGTGATCCCGGCGAGGTCGAGGCGGCGCAGCACCTCGGTGAGCGTCTGGGCGCCGAATTCCGCAGGAATCGACACCCTGTCGGTACCTTCCTCGAGAATGTGCCCCGGCGGGCACAGGGTCGCGAGGATGTCCCGGATGCGGGCGAGGTCGTCGAGGCTGACCGGGACGACCTCGCAGTAACTACCGCCTGTGCGGGCCTTCAGTTCGTCGGCCGTACCCTCGGCGATGACGGTGCCCTTGTCGATGACCACGATGTTGTCGCTCAAGAGGTCGGCCTCCTCGAGGTACTGGGTCGTGAGCAGGACCGTGATGCCCTGCTCCTTCAACGCGGACACGAGCGTCCACACGCCCTGGCGACTGCGAGGGTCGAGGCCTGTGGTCGGTTCGTCGAGGAACACCACTTGGGGGCGGATCACCAGGCCGCAAGCGATGTCGACGCGCCGCCGCATGCCGCCGGAATAGCCGGACACTCTGCGGTCGCCTGCGTCCACCAAATCGAACTGCGTCAGCAGTTCCTGGGCTCGCGATCTCGCGGACCTCTTGGACAGGCCCATCAGTCGGCCGAACAGCACCATGTTCTCTCGTCCGGTCAATGACTCGTCGAGGGCCGCATACTGGCCGGTCATCATGATGCTGCGACGAACGCCCGCGGGGTTTTCGACGACATCGTGGCCGGCAACCTGGGCGCGACCTGCATCTGGTCGAAGCAGAGTCGACAAGACATTGACGGTGGTGGTCTTCCCCGCGCCGTTGGGGCCTAGAATTCCCAGCACAGTGCCGCGCGGTACCTCGAAGCTCACACCCCTCAGCGCTGCCACGTCACCGAAGGACTTCTCGATCCCCTCGACGAGAACGGCGGTGTCAGACACAGGCATGTCCTCGAGTATGTCACGCGGGGACGGTGGTCAAGGTGGACTGAGAACACCTTCACCCCTGATGAGCAGGGCTGGGCGCCCCAGTGCCGCCGAGTTGTATAGCGGCGGAGGAGAGCCTGGTTTGTGGTCTGGTGGATCGGTACGGCATACTGATCGGGTTGCCTTGTCTGGGACGCGGTCATTTGCGCCCCGAAACAGATGGGGTGAGAGGCCGCGATGTGGATCGAAACGAGCTGCGCGCGGCCCATGCAGGACGGAAGCAGTACCTTAACTGGCACTCGTATTGGAGTGCATCCGGTGCGCATTCTCGGCCCAGGGAGCTGAAAGTTTCGGGGCCGGAAAATGAGCGAGAGGGCGACACGCCCGACCGCGTGTACCGGAGATCCATGACAGATGAACAGCGGCAGCGGATCGGGCGCGTCCCGGTTGCCTAGCGTTCGGACAGTTGCGGCTCAGATAACGGACTGTGCAGACGAGGTGGTTCGACCCGACTCGGGTAGGGCCACGAAACGCGGCAAGAAAAGGACACTAAGCGTGGCGGGACAGAAGATCCGCATCAGGCTCAAGGCCTACGACCATGAGGCGATCGATGCGTCAGCGCGCAAGATCGTCGAGACGGTGACCCGTACCGGGGCCCGTGTCGTTGGACCCGTGCCGTTGCCGACCGAAAAGAACGTGTACTGCGTCATCCGCTCGCCGCACAAGTACAAGGACTCGCGCGAGCACTTCGAGATGCGTACTCACAAGCGGCTTATCGACATCCTCGACCCGACGCCCAAGACGGTTGACGCGCTGATGCGTATCGATCTTCCGGCCAGCGTCGACGTCAACATTCAGTGAGCGCGGCGGAGACAAAAACAATGACTGATAACAAGATCAAGGGAATCCTGGGCACCAAGCTCGGCATGACCCAGGTCTTCGACGAGAACAACCGGGTCGTCCCGGTGACCGTCGTGAAGGCCGGACCGAACGTCGTGACCCAGATCCGCACCGAAGAGCGTGACGGATACAGCGCCGTGCAGCTCGCGTTCGGCGCCATCGACCCGCGCAAGGTGAACAAGCCGACGTCGGGTCAGTTCGCCAAGGCTGGCGTCACCCCGCGTCGTCACGTTGTGGAGCTCCGCGTTGCCGACACCTCGGAGTACGAGGTCGGCCAGGAACTTACCGCCGAGGTCTTCGCCGACGGCGCATACGTCGATGTCACCGGAACCAGCAAGGGCAAGGGCTTCGCCGGAACCATGAAGCGGCACGGCTTCGCGGGCCAAGGTGCTTCGCACGGTGCACAGGCTGTTCACCGTCGCCCCGGTTCCATCGGTGGTTGTGCCACCCCGGGCCGCGTGTTCAAGGGCATGCGCATGTCCGGCCGGATGGGCAACGACCGCATCACGACGCAGAACCTCTCCGTCCACAAGGTGGACGCCGAGAACGGCCTCCTGCTGATCAAGGGTGCGATCCCCGGCCGCAAGGGCGGCCTCGTGATCGTCAAGAGCGCTGTGAAGGGTGGTGCAAAAGCATGACCAGCACCGAGACATCGACCAAGCTGACGTTGGACGTCAAGGTCGTCGGCGGCAAGACCAACGGCACCGTCGATCTCCCCGCGGAGATCTTCGACGCGCCTGCCAACATCGCGCTTCTCCATCAGGTTGTCGTCGCGCAGCTCGCTGCTGCACGTCAGGGAACCCACTCCACCAAGACCCGCGGCGAGGTTCGCGGCGGTGGCAAGAAGCCGTATCGCCAGAAGGGTACGGGCCGCGCTCGGCAGGGTTCGACCCGTGCACCACAGTTTGCCGGCGGTGGCACCGTCCATGGCCCGAAGCCGCGCGACTACAGCCAGCGGACCCCGAAGAAGATGAAGGCGGCCGCGCTGCGCGGAGCCCTGTCCGACCGGGCACGCAACGAGCGTATTCACGTGATCACCGAACTGGTTGCCGGTCAGACTCCGTCCACGAAGACTGCGCGCACCTTCCTCGGTGAGATCACCGATCGCAAGAAGGTCCTGCTCGTCGTCGGGCGCGAGGACATCGCCGCGTGGAAGAGCGTGCAGAACCTCGACGGCGTGCATCCCATTGCTCCCGACCAGCTCAACACCTACGACGTGCTCAACAGTGATGACGTCGTGTTCAGCGTCGAGGCACTGGGCGCGTTCATTCACGGGCCCGCCGAGTCGGTTCAGGAAGACAAGAAGGAGGAGGGCAAGTGAGCACCATCGCCGATCCCCGCGACATCCTGCTCGCTCCGGTTATCTCCGAGAAGTCCTATGGACTGATCGAGGAAGGCACCTACACCTTCCTGGTGCACCCGGACTCGAACAAGACGCAGATCAAGATTGCCGTCGAGAAGATTTTCGGCGTCACCGTGACCAGCGTCAACACCGCCAACCGTCAGGGCAAGCGCAAGCGGACCCGATTCGGCTACGGCAAGCGCAAGAACACCAAGCGCGCGCTCGTGACCCTCTCGGCCGACAGCAAGCCCATCGAGATCTTCGGAGGACCGGTCGCGTAAGCGCCGGGACTTGACGAGACATAGAGGACGAGAAGACTCATGGCAATCCGTAAGTACAAGCCGACTACACCGGGCCGTCGTGGTTCGAGTGTCTCGGACTTCGCCGAGATCACTCGGTCGACCCCCGAGAAGTCGCTGATTCGCCCCCTCCACGGACGTGGCGGACGTAACGCACACGGTCGTATCACCACCCGGCACAAGGGTGGCGGACACAAGCGTGCCTACCGGCTGATCGATTTCCGTCGCAACGACAAGGACGGCGTGCCGGCGAAGGTCGCCCACATCGAGTACGACCCCAACCGCACCGCGCGCATCGCCCTGCTCCACTACGCGGACGGCGAGAAGCGCTACATCATCGCCCCCAAGGGCCTGGTCCAGGGTGCACCGGTCGAGTCAGGTGTAGGCGCCGACATCAAGCCCGGCAACAACCTCCCCCTGCGCAACATCCCGACTGGTACCACCGTTCACGCGGTGGAACTCCGACCGGGTGGCGGCGCCAAGATGGCCCGTTCGGCGGGATCGAGCATTCAGCTGCTCGGCAAGGAAGGCGCTTACGCCACGCTGCGTATGCCCTCCGGCGAGATTCGTCGCGTCGACGTTCGCTGCCGGGCCACGATCGGTGAGGTCGGCAACGCCGAGCAGTCGAACATCAACTGGGGCAAGGCCGGCCGCATGCGCTGGAAGGGCAAGCGCCCGACCGTCCGTGGTGTCGTGATGAACCCGGTCGATCACCCGCACGGTGGTGGTGAGGGCAAGACCTCCGGTGGTCGCCACCCGGTCAGCCCGTGGGGCAAGCCCGAGGGCCGCACCCGCAAGAACAAGGCGAGCGACAAGCTCATAGTCCGTCGTCGCCGTACCGGCAAGAACAAGCGCTAGGAGGGAGTGAAGGATGCCACGCAGCCTCAAGAAAGGCCCGTTCGTCGATGACCACCTCCTCGCGAAGGTGGACGTGCAGAACGAGAAGGGAACCAAGCAGGTAATCAAGACCTGGTCCCGCCGTTCCACGATCATCCCGGATTTCATCGGCCACACGTTTGCGGTTCACGACGGCCGCAAGCATGTCCCCGTGTTCGTGTCCGACTCGATGGTCGGGCACAAGCTCGGAGAGTTTGCACCGACCCGCACTTTCAAGGGTCACATCAAGGACGATCGGAAGGCGAAGAGGCGATGAGCAACACCGAAACCGCCAACCCGACCGCCAAGGCGGTGGCGCGCCACGTGCGCGTAACCCCGATGAAGGCGCGTCGCGTTGTGGACTTGGTCCGCGGGCGTTCGGTTGAGGACGCCCTGAACATTCTGAAGTTCGCGCCGCAGGCAGCGAGCGAGCCGGTCGCCAAGGTGATCGCCTCCGCAGCAGCCAACGCCGAGAACAACCTCGACCTCGACCCGAGCACGCTCGTCGTTGCCACGGCGTTCGTGGACGAGGGCGCGACCCTCAAGCGGTTCCAGCCGCGTGCGCAGGGACGTGCTTTCCGCATTCGCAAGCGCACCAGTCACATCACCGTGATCGTGGAGAGCCTGCCGAAGGCCGAAACAACGACCCGTAACCGCCGGAAGGGCTCGGCTAACTCCAAGGGAGGGGCTCAGTAGTGGGCCAGAAAATCAACCCGCATGGCTTCCGCTTGGGTATCACCACCGACTGGAAGTCCCGTTGGTACGCAGACAAGCAGTACGCGGAGTACGTCAAGGAAGACGTCGCGATCCGTAGGCTCCTCGCCACCGGCATGGAGCGGGCGGGCATCGCGAAGGTCGAGATCGAGCGCACCCGTGACCGTGTGCGTGTGGACATCCACACCGCTCGCCCGGGCATCGTCATCGGTCGCCGTGGCGCCGAAGCCGATCGCATCCGTTCCGAGCTCGAGAAGCTGACCGGCAAGCAGGTCCAGCTGAACATCCTCGAGGTCAAGAACGCCGAGTCCGAGGCTCAGCTCGTCGCACAGGGTGTGGCCGAGCAGCTCTCGAACCGCGTTGCCTTCCGCCGCGCGATGCGCAAGGCCATCCAGTCGGCCATGCGTCAGCCCAACGTCAAGGGCATCCGCGTTCAGTGCTCCGGTCGTCTCGGCGGCGCCGAGATGTCTCGGTCGGAGTTCTACCGCGAAGGCCGTGTGCCGCTGCACACGCTTCGTGCGGACATCGACTACGGCCTCTACGAGGCAAAGACCACCTTCGGCCGCATCGGCGTGAAGGTATGGATCTACAAGGGCGACATCGTCGGCGGCAAGCGTGAGCTGGCTGCCAACGTGGCTGCTCCCGCAGGCGACCGTCCTCGCCGTGAGCGTCCGAGCCGTCCGCGTCGCTCCGGTGCCACCGGCACCACCGCGACCAGCACCGAGGCAGGCCGCGCAGCGACCGCCACCGCCGATGCACCCGCTACGACTGAACAGAAGGAGGGCTGACGCATGTTGATCCCACGGCGGGTCAAGCACCGCAAGCAGCACCATCCGAGCCGTTCGGGTGCCGCCAAGGGTGGAACCCAGGTGGCCTTCGGTGATTACGGCATCCAGGCTCTCGAGCCCGCCTACATCACCAACCGGCAGATCGAGTCCGCTCGTATCGCCATGACCCGGCACATCAAGCGTGGCGGCAAGATCTGGATCAACATCTTCCCGGATCGTCCCCTCACCAAGAAGCCGGCCGAAACCCGCATGGGTTCCGGTAAGGGTTCGCCCGAGTGGTGGGTCGCGAACGTCAAGCCTGGTCGCGTGATGTTCGAGATGAGCTACCCGAACGAGGAGATTGCTCGTGAGGCCCTGCGCCGCGCGATGCACAAGCTTCCGTGCAAGTGCCGGATCGTGACAAGGGAGGAGCAGTTCTGATGGCTACTGGAACCCCAGCCGCAGAGCTCCGCGAGCTCACCGAGGAAGAGTTGGTCACCCGGCTCCGTGAGTCGAAGGAAGAGCTGTTCAACCTTCGTTTTCAGATGGCCACGGGTCAGATGGACAACAACCGTCGGCTTCGTACCGTGCGCCACGAGATCGCGCGCGTCTACACCGTTCTGCGTGAGCGTGAGCTCGGGCTGGCCGTTGGCCCGGACGCAGGTGACGCGGCATGAGTGAGGAAAAAGCAGTGAGCACACAAGAGCGCAACAGCCGAAAGGTTCGCGTCGGGTACGTCGTCTCCGACAAGATGGAGAAGACGATCGTGGTCGAGCTCGAGGACCGGGTCAAGCACCCGCTCTACGGCAAGATCATCCGGCGCACCAGCAAGGTCAAGGCGCACGACGAGAACGGCGTCGCAGGCATCGGTGACCGCGTGCAGTTGATGGAGACCCGTCCGCTGTCCGCGACCAAGCACTGGCGTCTGGTCGAGGTCCTCGAGAAGGCCAAGTAAGAACCCGAGCAATGTGTCCAGTACGATGGTGGGGTTGCCTTGCGGAAGACGCAGGGCAACCCCACCGTTGTGCTCCCCGTCAGGGAGGCCCTTCCGTAGTTCATCTCGCCCGCCGGGGTGGTGCTCGCGGAGGGTACGGATACAGACCGCGCACGTCGGGTCGGAAATCTGCCGTGCATGACACGAGTGGTTGCTTGCCAATCGCTCGAGTCGGAAACAGCCAGGTCAAGGAGAAGTAAGTGATTCAGCAGGAGTCGCGGCTGCGCGTCGCCGACAACACGGGTGCCAAGGAGATTCTCTGCATCCGCGTTCTCGGCGGTTCGTCTCGCCGCTACGCCGGGATCGGTGACACCATCGTCGCCACCGTCAAGGACGCCATCCCGGGTGGAAACATCAAGAAGGGCGAGGTCGTCAAGGCCGTCATCGTCCGTACCACCAAGGAACGTCGCCGTCCGGACGGGTCGTACATCAAGTTCGACGAGAACGCTGCCGTCCTCATCAAGCCGGACAACGATCCCCGTGGCACCCGCATCTTCGGCCCCGTCGGCCGTGAGCTGCGTGACAAGAGGTTCATGAAGATCGTCTCGCTCGCCCCGGAGGTGCTGTGATGAAGGTGCACAAGGGTGACACCGTGTTGGTCATCGCCGGCAAGGACAAGGGCGCGAAGGGCAAGGTCATCCAGGCCTACCCCGCGACCAACAAGGTCCTCGTCGAAGGCGTGAACCGCATCAAGAAGCACACCGCGGTTTCCGCGAACCAGCGCGGAGCTTCCTCCGGCGGCATCGTTACGCAGGAAGCCCCGATCCACGTTTCCAACGTCGCGGTCGTCGACTCGGACGGCAACCCCACCCGCGTGGGCTACCGGACCGACGAAGAGTCCGGCAAGCGCGTTCGGATTTCCCGGAAGAACGGGAAGGACATCTGACATGACCTC
Organism: Rhodococcus sp. WMMA185; assembly: GCF_001767395.1. Lineage (NCBI taxonomy): Bacteria > Bacillati > Actinomycetota > Actinomycetes > Mycobacteriales > Nocardiaceae > Rhodococcus > Rhodococcus sp. WMMA185. The sequence continues at coordinate 808,719 of NZ_CP017014.1, forward strand.
CACTGAGAACAAGATCCAGCCGCGCCTGAAGACCCGCTACCGCGAAGAGGTCAAGGCTGCGCTGAACACAGAGTTCGACTACGCCAACGTGATGCAGATCCCCGGCGTCGTCAAGGTTGTCGTCAACATGGGCGTCGGTGACGCCGCCCGCGACGCCAAGCTGATCAACGGTGCGGTCAACGATCTCTCTCTGATCACCGGTCAGAAGCCCGAGATCCGGAAGGCTCGCAAGTCCATCGCGCAGTTCAAGCTGCGTGAGGGGATGCCGATCGGTGCCCGCGTCACATTGCGTGGCGACCGTATGTGGGAGTTCCTGGACCGTCTCGTGTCCGTCGCGCTTCCTCGTATCAGGGACTTCCGCGGACTGTCGGGCAACCAGTTCGACGGCAACGGCAACTACACGTTCGGCCTGAACGAGCAGTCGATGTTCCACGAGATCGACGTGGACAAGATCGACCGCCCGCGTGGCATGGACATCACCGTGGTGACCACCGCGACCAACAACGAAGAAGGCCGTGCTCTGCTCAAGCACCTCGGCTTCCCGTTCAAGGAGAACTGAGCTAATGGCTAAGAAGGCATTGGTCAACAAGGCCAACAAGAAGCCCAAGTTCGCGGTGCGTGCCTACACTCGCTGCCAGCGCTGCGGCCGTCCGCACTCGGTGTTCCGCAAGTTCGGCCTGTGCCGAATCTGCGTTCGCGAGATGGCTCACGCCGGCGAGTTGCCCGGCGTTCACAAGAGCTCCTGGTGAGCTGGTGACGTCGCCGCTTCTTCCGTGGCGACGTCACGCACCACAGACTTCCGGCTCGTAACCTCGGACCGGGAAACGTAAGACCTACTTCGCGATAGGCCTGCGCCGGATACGGCAGAGGGAACCGTTGTGAGAAAGGTAGAGGTCAACCTCATGACCATGACCGACCCCATCGCAGACTTCTTGACGCGTCTGCGGAACGCCAACACGGCGTACCACGATGAGGTGAAGTTGCCCCACTCGAAGATCAAGGCGAACATCGCCGAGATCCTCAAGCGTGAGGGTTACATCGCCGACTACCGCACCGAAGACGCCGAGGTGGGCAAGACCCTCATCGTCGATCTGAAGTACGGGCCGAGCCGTGAGCGCAGCCTTGCCGGCGTGCGTCGTGTCTCCAAGCCCGGTCTGCGCGTGTACGCGAAGTCCACCAACCTGCCCAAGGTTCTCGGCGGCCTCGGCGTGGCGATCATCTCCACGTCCACCGGCCTGCTCACCGACCGCCAGGCGGCCAATCAAGGAGTGGGCGGGGAAGTCCTCGCCTACGTCTGGTAAGGGAGGCCACCACAATGTCGCGTATTGGAAAGATCCCCGTCGCCGTCCCCAGCGGCGTCGACGTCTCGATCGACGGCCAGGATGTCACGGTCAAGGGACCCAAGGGCACGCTCGACCTGACGATCGCCGAGCCGATTGCCATTGCGAAGAACGAGGACGGCACGCTGAGCGTGACGCGTCCCGACGACGAACGTCGCAGCCGCGCGCTGCACGGTCTGTCGCGTACGCTCGTGCAGAATCTCGTCACCGGTGTCACCGAGGGTTACACCACCAAGATGGAGATCCACGGCGTCGGCTACCGCGTCGCCCTGAAGGGCAAGGATCTCGAGTTCTCGCTCGGATTCAGCCACCCGGTTCCGATCCAGGCCCCGGAGGGCATCACCTTTGCGGTCGAGTCGCCCACCAAGTTCTCGGTGTCGGGCATCGACAAGCAGAAGGTCGGGCAGATCTCGGCTAACATCCGCCGTCTCCGTCGTCCGGACCCGTACAAGGGCAAGGGCGTGCGTTACGAGGGTGAGCAGATCCGCCGCAAGGTCGGAAAGACGGGTAAGTGATATGAGCCAGACTGCAAACCAGAAAGCCAAGCGGGTTCCGCTCGGCAAGGATGCGTCCACGAGGCGTCGCCTGTCGAAGGCGCGTCGCCACTTCCGTCTCCGCAAGAAGATTTCCGGTACGCCCGAGCGTCCCCGCTTGGTCGTCAACCGGTCTTCGCGTCACATCCACGTCCAGTTGGTGGACGACCTCGCAGGCCACACCTTGGCTGCGGCGTCGACCACGGAAGCCGACCTGCGGGCTGCGGACGGAGACAAGAAGACGCTCAGTGCGAAGGTCGGTCAGTTGATCGCCGAGCGTGCGAAGGCCGCCGGCGTCGAGACCGTTGTCTTCGACCACGGTGGACACGGCTACCACGGTCGCATCGCGGCCCTGGCGGACGCGGCTCGCGAAGGCGGGTTGAAGTTCTGATGACCACGATCGAGTACATGGCAGGCTCGGCCTGCGTGAACGGAAGGACAGCCTGATGCCGGGACGTCAGAGGCGTGACGGCGGAAGCGGACCCGCCGGACAGAATGGTCCCAACACTGGGGACAACCGCGGCGGCGACCGTCGCGGTGGTCGCGACGATCGTCGCGGCGGACAGTCTGCAGAGAAGTCGAACCACATCGAACGTGTCGTCACGATCAATCGTGTGTCCAAGGTCGTCAAGGGTGGTCGGCGCTTCAGCTTCACCGCACTGGTGATCGTGGGAGACGGCAATGGATTGGTCGGCGTCGGCTACGGCAAGGCCAAGGAAGTTCCCGCGGCGATCCAGAAGGGCGTCGAGGAGGCTCGCAAGAGCTTCTTCCGGGTTCCGATGATCGGAAGCACCATCACACACCCCGTCCAGGGTGAGGCCGCGGCCGGCGTCGTCATGCTGCGTCCGGCTAGCCCCGGTACCGGTGTGATCGCCGGTGGTGCGGTGCGTGCCGTGCTCGAGTGCGCCGGCATCAACGACATCCTGTCGAAGTCGCTCGGTAGCGACAACGCCATCAACGTCGTGCATGCGACCGTCGCTGCGCTCAAGGGCCTGCAGCGCCCCGAGGAAGTCGCCGCGCGTCGTGGCCTTCCCCTCGAGGACGTTGCCCCCGCAGGCATGCTGCGTGCGCGTGCACAGGCTGGGAGCGTGAAGTAATGGCCGAACTCAAGGTCACTCAGATCAAGAGCACCATCGGTACCAAGCAGAACCAGCGGGATTCGCTGCGCACCCTCGGCTTGAAGGGTATCCGCCAGTCGGTTGTCCGCGAGGACAATGCGCAGAACCGTGGTCTGATCAACGTGGTGCGCCACCTCGTCACAGTTGAGGAGGTCTAACCATGACCATCAAACTGCATCACCTGCGTCCCGCGCCGGGAGCCAAGACCGAGAAGACTCGCGTCGGTCGTGGTGAAGGTTCCAAGGGTAAGACCGCGGGCCGCGGCACGAAGGGCACCAAGGCTCGTAAGAACGTGCCGGCCGCCTTCGAGGGTGGACAGATGCCGCTGCACATGCGTCTGCCCAAGCTCAAGGGCTTCAACAGCCCGTTCCGTACCGAGTACCAGGTCGTCAACGTTGGTGACATCGCCCGCCTCTTCCCCGAGGGCGGACAGGTCACGGTCGAGGACCTCGTTGCCAAGGGCGCCGTTCGCAAGAACCAGCTCGTCAAGGTTCTCGGCGACGGTGAACTGACCGTTGCGGTCCAGGTAACTGTGAACAAGTTCACGGGCTCCGCCAAGGAGAAGATCGCTGCTGCTGGTGGTACCGCCACCGAGCTGTGAGCAACCACCGCTGCTGGTAAATGGCCGCAGTACAGCCACACGGCGTACTGCGGCCATTTACGGCTGCACACCCCGGTGCCCGCAGCAGGTCTCCGGACTTGTATGTTGTCGCCACTGTTAGAGTTCTAGAGTTCATCCACAGACAAGTCTTCAATGGCTCGTCTCCCTACAGTCGTGCCAGGAGGATCTTTGCTTTCCGCCTTCGTCTCGGCCCTCAGGACCCCGGACCTGAGGCGGAAGATCCTCATTGCGCTAGGGCTTGTTGCGCTGTATCGCATCGGTGCCATGGTGCCCTCTCCGGGCGTGAACTACGGCAACGTGCGCGCGTGTATCGATCAGCTGTCCGGCGGTGACACGGCGGGCATCTACTCGCTGATCAACCTGTTCTCCGGCGGCGCATTGCTCCAGCTGTCGGTGTTCGCGATCGGCATCATGCCCTACATCACGGCCAGCATCATCGTGCAGCTGTTGACGGTCGTCATTCCGAAGTTCGAGGAACTTCGGAAGGAAGGCCAGTCCGGCCAGGCGAAGATGACGCAGTACACGCGGTACCTCGCGGTTGCGCTGGCCGTGCTCCAGGCCACCGGCATCGTGGCGCTCGCATCGCGCGGCCAGCTGCTGCAGGGCTGCCAGGAGCCGATCCTCGCGGACGACAGCGTCTTCGGTCTGGTGATCATCGTGCTCGTGATGACCGCCGGTGCCGCCCTCGTCATGTGGTTCGGTGAGCTCATCACCGAGCGTGGCATCGGCAACGGAATGTCGCTGCTGATCTTCGCCGGAATCGCGTCTCGCCTGCCGTCCGAGGGCAAGGCCATCCTCGACAGCCGCGGCGGTCTGGTCTTCACGATCGTCTGCGTCGCCGCGCTCGCCATCATCGCGGGTGTCGTCTTCGTCGAGCAGGGCCAACGGCGGATCCCGGTGCAGTACGCCAAGCGCATGGTCGGCCGCAAGATGTACGGCGGTTCGTCGACGTACCTGCCGCTCAAGGTCAACCAGGCCGGCATCATCCCCGTCATCTTCGCGTCCTCGCTGCTGTATCTGCCGAACCTGATAGCGCAGCTAACCGGAGCGACGAGTTCGCTGAACCCCAGTTGGTGGCAACGGATCATCAACGAGTACCTGGTGAATCCGAACAACCCGGTCTACATGGCCATCTACTTCGGGCTGATCGTGTTTTTCGTGTTCTTCTACGTTGCGATCACGTTCAATCCGGAAGAGCGCGCCGACGAGATGAAGAAGTTCGGCGGCTTCATACCCGGTATCCGCCCGGGCCGCCCGACTGCGGACTATCTGAATTACGTACTCAACCGCATCACCGTTCCCGGCTCGATCTACCTCGGTTCCATCGCGGTCCTGCCCCAGATCTTCCTAGCGGGAGGCCAGACGGCGACCAGTATCTTCGGCGGTGCGGCCGTGCTGATTCTCGTCAGCGTCGCCCTGGACACGGTCAAGCAGATCGAAAGTCAATTGATGCAACGTAACTACGAAGGGTTCCTCAAGTGAGACTTGTCCTACTCGGTCCTCCAGGCGCCGGCAAGGGCACCCAGGCCGCGATTCTCTCGGAGAAACTCGGCGTTCCCCACATCTCGACCGGCGACCTGTTCCGTGCGAACATCGGCCAGGCAACCCCTCTAGGACTCGAAGCGAAGAAGTACCTTGACGCTGGGGATCTGGTGCCCAGCGAGATCACCAACAACATGGTCAAGGCCCGTGTCGCCGAGCCGGACTCGGCTAATGGCTTCCTTCTCGACGGCTTCCCGCGGACGATCAACCAGGCTCGAGCTCTCGACACGATCCTGGCGGATCTGAACACCAAACTCGACGGCGTCCTGTCATTCGTCGTGGACGAGGACGTCGTGGTCGAGCGGATGCTGGCCCGCGGCCGCACCGACGACACCGAGGACGTCATCCGCAACCGTCTCCGGGTGTATCGAGACGAGACGGCCCCGCTGCTCGACTACTACAAGAACGAACTGCTCACTGTCGACGCGCTCGGTGAGGTCGACGAAGTCAACGCTCGTGCGCTGGCAGCACTGGGCAAGTAATGGGCTTCGGGCGTAAGCGCAAGGTCGTTCCTTTTCGAACCTCGGGCGAGCTCGACGCGATGGCAGCAGCCGGTGCAATAGTCGGTGAGGCGCTGGTAGCGGTGCGTGCTGCGGCTGTGCCGGGTGTGAGCACGCTCGAACTCGACGAGGTGGCCGAGTCGGTCATCCGCGGCGCCGGCGCGGTGCCGTCCTTCAAGGGTTACCACGGGTTCACGGGTTCGATCTGCTCGTCGGTGAACGATCGAGTGGTGCACGGAATTCCCTCGGCAGAAGACATTCTCGCCGAGGGAGATCTCGTCTCCATCGACTGCGGTGCCATCCTCGACGGCTGGCACGGCGACTCCGCGTGGACATTCGGTGTGGGTGAGATCATCGAGGCGGACCGGCAACTCAGCGAAGCGACCAGGCTCTCGATGGAGGCGGGTATCGCAGCGATGGTTCCGGATAGCCGCCTTACCGACGTCTCGCACGCGATAGAGCTGGGAACCCGTTCCGCAGAGCGCACACACGATCGGAAATACGGCATCGTCGAAGGCTACGGCGGTCACGGTATCGGCCGGGAGATGCACATGGAACCCTTCCTCGCAAACGAGGGAAGTCCGGGTAAGGGTCCGCGGCTCGTGGTCGGTTCGGTTCTGGCGATCGAACCCATGTTGACGCTCGGCACCACCGATACCGTCGTTCTCGACGATGATTGGACGGTCGTCACCTCCGACGGCTCGCGCGCTGCGCATTGGGAGCATACGGTCGCGGTCACCGAGGACGGCCCACGCATTCTCACTTTGCGCCCGGAGTAGGCCTCGCCCGGAGAAGGCCGGCGCCTGGTCGTGCGAACCTACGTCCTGCGAACCTACACCTCGATCAGCAGGGTCACCGGTCCGTCGTTGATCAGGCTGATCTCCATGTGTTCACCGAATACGCCGGTCTCGACCGTCGCGCCCAACTCCCGCAATGCCGCCGTGAACGCCCCCACCAGTGGTTCGGCCACCGGTCCGGGGGCGGCGGCCGACCAGGTCGGGCGGCGACCGCGGCGTGTATCGGCCATCAGCGTGAACTGACTGGCGACCAGCAGAGGTGCGCCTTGGTCGGCAGCGGACTGCTCGTCATCGAGGATCCGCAGCGTCCACACCTTCTTCGCAAGCATCGCGGCCTTCGCCTCGTCGTCGGAATGGGTGACTCCGACGAGGACCAGTAACCCGTGCCCACCGTCTCGTGGCGTGATCCGAGCGACCTCGGAGTCGCCGACTCGGATCGACGCGGTGGTTACTCGCTGTACCAAAGCGCGCATATGCACAATCCCTCGAAGGAGTCGGGTCGGATGGAGCGAATGCCGACGAGGTCGGCGATTGTCGGGAGATAGGCGGACCCTGCGCGAGTCACATTTGGCCTGGTGAGCAAATTCCCGTAACATCGTTTGGCGGTGCGCTATGCGTGCCGGTTGTCTGCGTGCCTAGTGTTGGATTCGATCCGGATTTCTCACAGTCTCGGTCGGTGAAGAACCCATCGGGCGCCACGGTAACGGAAACAGATGCAATAAGCACGTCAAACCACATGGATCGCGGAGGATATGGCTAAGAAGGATGGGGCCATCGAGGTCGAGGGACGAGTAGTCGAGCCGCTGCCCAATGCGATGTTCCGCATTGAGCTCGAGAACGGCCACAAGGTTCTCGCCCACATCAGCGGAAAGATGCGTCAGCACTACATTCGCATCCTCCCGGAAGATCGCGTCGTCGTAGAGCTCTCACCCTACGACTTGTCGCGTGGACGCATCGTTTACCGGTACAAGTAAAGCTTCCCCGGCCGACCAGGTCGGGGAGAAGTATGCCCGCTGCGGAACTTCGCAGTGGGCTGCCACAAAACAGGAGATCAGAAGACGTGAAGGTTCAGCCGAGCGTCAAGAAGATCTGCGAAAAGTGCAAGGTGATCCGTCGTAACGGTCGGGTCATGGTGATCTGCGAGAACCTGCGCCACAAGCAGCGTCAGGGTTAGATCGCCGCTTTTCGAGGATCTGCTTGGCAACAAGCAAAAGATGACCTTCCAGCACCAGCCAGTACTCACGGCTCTCGAGCAGGTACTGGTTCACCCCCGGCACGGAGGCCGGGGCCCCACTGAGTTAGTTGAAGCAATTCCGGTCCCGGGATCGGCGGCGTTTGAAGAGGCACAGGGGATGGACTGGGAGCAGACCTCCGCACACCGATAGGAAATGCCACCATGGCACGTCTCGCAGGTGTCGATCTTCCCCGCGAAAAGCGGATGGAGATCGCACTTACATACATCTACGGCATCGGCCGTACCCGCTCCAAGGAGATCCTGGACGCCACCGGCGTCAGCCCGGATCTGCGGAGCAAGGATCTCTCGGATGAGGATCTGGCCAAGCTCCGCGAGTACATCGAGGAGTCGCTCAAGGTTGAGGGTGACCTTCGCCGCGAGGTCCAGGCCGACATCCGGCGCAAGATTGAGATCGGCTGCTACCAGGGCCTGCGCCACCGTCGTGGACTGCCCGTGCGTGGTCAGCGCACCAAGACCAACGCCCGCACCCGCAAGGGTCCGAAGCGCACCATTGCCGGCAAGAAGAAGGCGAAGTAATGCCCCCCAAGTCACGGAGCACCGGTCCCAAGAAGACCCAGAAGGCGCGTCGCAGGGACAAGAAGAACGTCCCGCACGGTGCCGCTCACATCAAGAGCACATTCAACAACACCATCGTGTCCATCACGGACCCCGCCGGGAACGTGATTTCCTGGGCGTCCTCGGGTCACGTCGGCTTCAAGGGGTCGCGCAAGTCGACTCCGTTCGCCGCTCAGCTCGCTGCCGAGAACGCAGCTCGCAAGGCGCAGGAGCACGGTGTCAAGAAGGTCGACGTCTTCGTCAAGGGTCCCGGATCCGGACGTGAGACCGCGATCCGCTCGCTTCAGGCTGCAGGCCTCGAGGTCGGCACCATCTCCGATGTCACCCCCCAGCCGCACAACGGCTGCCGTCCGCCCAAGCGGCGCCGGGTCTAGCGGGAAGGATAGGTAGAAGAAAATGGCACGTTATACCGGACCCGTTACCCGCAAGTCGCGTCGTCTGCGCGTCGACCTCGTTGGAGGCGACCAGGCGTTCGAGCGCCGTCCCTACCCGCCGGGCCAGCACGGCCGCGCGCGGATCAAGGAGAGCGAGTACCTGCTCCAGCTGCAGGAGAAGCAGAAGGCCCGCTTCACCTATGGCGTCATGGAGAAGCAGTTCCGCCGGTACTACAAGGAGGCGAACAACCGCCCCGGCAAGACCGGTGAAAACCTGCTCCGCATCCTGGAGTCGCGTCTCGACAACGTCGTCTACCGCGCCGGACTGGCCCGGACGCGCCGCCAGGCTCGTCAGCTGGTCACCCACGGCCACCTTCTGGTGAACAACAAGAAGGTCGACATCCCCAGCTACCGGGTCTCCCAGTACGACATCATCGATGTCAAGGAGAAGTCACTGTCCACGCTTCCCTTCCAGGTCGCACGTGAGACCCAGGGTGACCGCCCGGTTCCGGGTTGGCTGCAGGTTATCGGTGGACGCCTCAGGATTCTGGTTCACCAGCTTCCCGAGCGTGCGCAAATCGACGTTCCGCTGCAGGAACAGCTGATCGTCGAGTACTACTCGAAGTAGGCAATTCAGTGCTCGCGTGTGGTCGAGGAGTTCCTTTGCTACTCGGCCACACGCGGGCCTGAGGCCTTTCCCATCGTGGGCGTCAAATAGCGGGCGTCCGTACAGGAGGAAATCAATGCTCATCTCTCAGCGACCCACGTTGACCGAAGAGGTCATCGCTGACAACCGCTCGAAGTTCGTCATCGAGCCCCTCGAGCCAGGCTTCGGGTACACCCTCGGCAACTCGCTGCGGCGCACGCTGCTCTCGTCGATCCCCGGCGCTGCTGTCACCAGCATCCGCATCGACGGGGTTCTCCACGAGTTCACCACGGTTCCCGGGGTGAAGGAGGATGTCACCGACATCATTCTGAACCTCAAGGGTCTCGTCGTGAGCTCCGAAGAGGACGAGCCGGTCACCATGTACGTCCGCAAGCAGGGCCCCGGCACTGTGACCGCAGGCGACATCGTGCCCCCGGCCGGCGTCACTCTGAACAATCCGGATTTGCACATCGCCACCCTGAACGACAAGGGGAAGCTGGAGATCGAGCTCGTCGTCGAGCGCGGTCGTGGCTACGTCCCTGCCGTCCAGAACAAGGCGTCAGGCGCAGAGATCGGCCGGATCCCGGTCGACTCGATCTACTCGCCGGTGCTGAAGGTCACTTACAAGGTGGAAGCTACCCGCGTCGAGCAGCGCACCGACTTCGATCGGCTGGTGCTCGATGTGGAGACGAAGAACTCCATCACCGCTCGGGACGCGCTTGCTTCTGCAGGCAAGACCCTGGTTGAGCTCTTCGGCCTTGCCCGTGAGCTGAACGTCGAAGCAGAAGGCATCGAGATCGGACCCTCGCCTGCCGAGGCCGATCACATCGCCTCGTTCGGACTGCCCATCGAGGATCTGGACCTGACCGTCCGTTCCTACAACTGCCTCAAGCGCGAAGGTGTTCACACCGTCGGTGAGCTTGTCGGCCGTACCGAGTCCGATCTGCTCGACATCCGCAACTTCGGACAGAAGTCCATCGACGAGGTGAAGGTCAAGCTGCATTCGCTCGGCCTGGCCCTCAAGGACAGCCCCGCGTCCTTCGATCCCAGCACGGTTGCCGGCTATGACGCCGCTACCGGAACGTGGAGCGACACGGACACCGGTTCCTTCGGTGACTCCGAGGGCACCGAGGACTACGCCGAGACCGAACAGCTCTAGCTCACGGTCCCTTACTAGGAGAACATCATGCCCAAGCCCAAGAAGGGTGCCCGCTTCGGCGGGTCGGCTTCGCACCAGAAGGCGATCTTCGCCAATCTGGCAACCGCGCTCTTCGAGCACGGTCGTATCACCACCACGGAGGCCAAGGCAAAGGCTCTGCGCCCGTATGCCGAGAAGCTCGTGACCAAGGCAAAGGGTGGATCCCTGGCCGATCGTCGCGAGGTTCTGCGGGTCATCCGCGACAAGGATGTCGTGCACACCCTGTTCGCGGAGATCGGCCCGTTCTACGCCGATCGGGACGGTGGCTACACCCGCATCATCAAGACGGTCCCCCGCAAGGGCGACAACGCTCCGATGGCAGTCATCGAACTCGTCAAGGAGAAGACCGTCACCTCCGAGGCCGACCGCGCACGTCGCGTGAAGGCATCGCAGGATGCGCCGGCCGCTGCTGCCGCCGCCGAGGAGAGCGCTTCCGCCGAGACCGTCGTCGAGGCTGATGCGACTGACGCCGAGGCCGACAACGCCGATGCGGTCGTCGAGGCCAACGAGGGCGAGTCCGCCGCGGCGGCCGACGCTCCCGAGGCCGACGAGGCCAAGAAGGACTAGTCCACTTGGCTTCGGCAGACGCTGAATCGAACGAGCCCGTCGTCCCACCAAGGGACGGCGGGCCCGTTTCGTATGAGAGCAGGCGCTTGCGGCTCGACATCTCCTATGACGGAACAAACTTTTCTGGGTGGGCCCGTCAGGCGGGCCTGCGCACGGTGTGCGGGGAGATCGAGGAGAAACTCGGTGCTGTCCTGCGTACCCCCCTGCAACTCACCGTTGCGGGACGCACCGATGCCGGGGTTCACGCCACCGGCCAGGTTGCACATGTCGACGTCCCGGTCGATGCGCTGCCGGAAGACCCTTCCATGTTGGTCCGCAGGCTCGCACGCTTCTTGCCGAAAGACGTACGTATCAAGCGGGTCTCCTTCGCACCGGACCACTTCGACGCACGATTCTCCGCGACCCGCAGGCATTACGAGTACCGGTTGACCACCGCGGTGTATGGCGCGGATCCCCTCAGGGCCCGGGACATTGTGTCCTACCCGAAAGTTCTCGACCTCGAGCTGATGCGCACGGCATCGGCAAAGCTGTTGGGTCTGCACGATTTCGCCGCGTTCTGCAAACGTCGGGAGGGTGCGACGACTGTTCGTGACCTGCAGCGATTCGACTGGGAACGCGACGGTGACTTGTTCACGGCTTTCGTCAGTGCCGACGCGTTCTGCTGGTCGATGGTGCGCAGTCTCGTGGGCGCCGTCCTCGCGGTGGGGGAGGGTCGCCGCGATGTCAGGTGGATCGAGGATCTGCTTCGCGAGACGTCACGGTCGAGTTCGATCCTGGTGGCGCCGGCCCACGGGTTGTCGCTCGTGCGCGTCGACTACCCTGCCGATACAGATCTGGAAGCGCGCAATCAGATCACCCGAGATGTTCGGACGGTGCCGGAACGGTGTTGCGGCGAGTGAGGGAATCAACGCCACCGGGTAGCGGTGACGAGACCCTACGATGACCCTGGGAAGGAGTCTTCGATGACCGCAGTCGCACCTGTCCGGGTCGAGATCATCATCGGATCCACGAGAGTGGGGCGTATCGCCCCCGTCGTCGCCGGCTGGTTTGTCGAACGCGCCCGCGCCTATCCGGGAATCGATGTGGGAGTGATCGATCTCGCGGAGACTCCGCTCCCGCAGGATTTCGCCGCTTCCCCTGTCACCGATGGGTTCCGGGACCGGATCGCGCGTGCCGACGGGTTCGTGGCGGTGACTTCCGAGTACAACCACGGATATCCGGCCGCGCTGAAGACAGCGTTCGACAGCGTCAAACACGAATGGCGCTCGAAGCCGATCGGATTCGTGTCATACGGAGGATTGTCGGGTGGGCTTCGGGCAACCGAACAGTTGCGTCAGGTGGTTGCCGAACTGCACATGGTGTCGGTGCGGCAGGGCGTGAGTTTTCACCAGGTGCGAAAGCAATTCGACGCAGAAGGGCAGACCGCGGACGGTGCCGCGATCGACTCTGCGAATCGCATGCTGGCTCAACTGGTGTGGTGGGCCGAGTCCGTCCGCGCTCAGCGAGCGAAAGATCCCTATCCCGGCTAGCGATACCGGTAGGCGGGTTGGTATTCGTCTACAACTCGAGGCAGGCCGATGAACGCGGTCTCGGAAGATATGGTGACGAGCGTCAATTCGATGCTGGTCCCGCCGGTGGACAGGAGAATCCGGTCACCGAGCGCATTCGGCTGGACGATGGACAGGTCGGGTTCGGCACTCGGCCACTGGCTCGGATCACCGTAGAGGTAGATCGCGGTAACGCCTGCCCGCGGCGGCAGCGCAGCGACGCCGTCGAACACCACGGTGTTGAACCGGTTGTCGGACTCTCGGTTGGGTCCCGCGGTGCGCAGGCGGTCGGGCGTTGCAATCGAGTCGATCAAGGACGCCCATGCCTCGGGGCGATCGGTGTGAATGAGCACCCGTGCCCCCGTGGCGATGGCCCGAAACACCAGCTGCTGAGCAAGATACAACTCGCCCGCGACGTAGACCAAGTTCACCCCCGGACCCGCGACGCGGGCGGTGATTCCGTGGCCGTTGTCATCGGAGCCGATGAGCTGGCCACAGCCGGCGGGAGGCAACTGAAGCGCGCGCAGGTCGGCAACGGGAACGTCGGTCAGCGGCATCACATCGTCCAGATCGGAGACCGCGAGGGGAAGGTTGGACAGCAGACCGTCCCGGTGGCGGCCCTGCATCGAGATCAGTCCGGGAATCGTCAGCGGTTCGGGAAGGGTACGCGTCGTCATCCGGCAGGCCGCGCCGATTTTGACCTGCCCGTCGATTTCGCTGGGCCGGAGCCGGATCGTCACCGTCGTACCGAGGCTGGCGGGAACCCAGAGCCTGGCAAGGAAGTCCCTGTTCAGATACGAGGGGTCGACGCCGTAGCCGGTGTTGCAGACGCCCGGAAGCGGTGCGTGGTCCCAGGTTTCGGTGAACGTCCTCGGGTCAGCGCCTCCGCTGATCTGCAGTGCGGCGGAGTCGACTTCCGGCGCAGTGAGGATGCGGGCTCGGCAGCCGGATTCGGCGAGGGTACGAACAACACGGCTCGCGGCGATAGTGATGGCGCGGGAAGCGCCTTCCTCGCCGCCGCCGCGCCTGGCCACTGCCTCGACATTTTCTGTGGCGTCGAATCGCAGGGCGAGCCACACGATCCGGTTTGCCGTCGCCGGTAGCGGGCCCACCAGCCGGTCGTACACGTCGGTGGCGGGCGTGCCCGAGGCGACGCGATAGCCGTGGCTTACGACATCGATTCCGCTCAGTGAAATATCGTGCTGCTCGAGACATGCCGCGAGCGCATAGGTGGGAAGTTCGTGCGTCAGCCGAAATCCGTCGCGGGTGATCTGGGTCAGGCTACCTGCAGGTGGAATGACCTCGACGACGGCGACGACGCTTCCGCCCTCCCACCGGAGCCCGACGGACAGACCTGTCGGTGCCTGGAAGCTGACGGTTCGAGATGGCGCCTGCTCGGTCTTGGTCAAGTACCGCCAACCCGTCCGGACCCAATCGACGCTCGACCGACCCCCTACCCGTACGAGCATGACGAGAACAAGGAGGGTAACGACGGCAAGCGCGCCCCACCACACCAGTCCGAGCATCGAGGCTACGACGCCACCTGCGACGCCTATGAACTGGGCGGCAATGACGGTGCTTGCCGAAAACCGTTCTGACAACGGCTGACGTCTGACACGCGAACGGTCCACGGTTCCTCCCCCTGTACCTGAACCAGCAGACCGCTACCGTCCGCCGTGAAGACTTTCGGTGGAACTGTACTGTGTCACCTCGAGCGCAGCGCAGCACGGGGGAGGAACAATGGCTTCAACGCCCACCACTCGGTGGCAGGTCAACGGGTATCGCTTTCTGGTCAGGCGGATGGAGCATGCGCTGGTTCGTCGTGACGTGCGGATGCTGCACGACCCCATGCGGGCTCAGTCACGCGCTCTCGTCGTGGGGGTCGTGATCGCCTCGCTCGGGCTCGCTGCGTGTGCGGCACTCGCCCTCTTCCGCCCACAGGACAAGATCGGCAACGCCTCGATCGTCGTCGGCAAGGACTCGGGCGCAATGTTCGTGGTGATGGGAGACACTCTTCGGCCCGTGCTCAACCTCGCGTCAGCCCGGTTGATCATCGGCAAGCCCGAGAACCCGGTGATCGTGAAGGAATCCGAGATCGAATCGCGACCGCGTGGAGCGCTCGTCGGGATTCCCGGAGCGCCGTCCGCATTGCCCCCGGGGGACCCCGCGGCGAAGACCCCATGGACTGTGTGCGATTCGATCGCTGCGGACGGAAATCGTTCCGTCACCACATCGATCATCGTCGGTGAGAAAGAAGTTGTCGAGGACGGTTCGGTCCTGGCCGGAAGTCGAGGGCTGCTCGTTTCGACAAACGACGTCTCATACCTGTTGTATGACGGCAAGCGCGCGAGGATCGATCTGAACGATCCAGCGGTCGTTCGGGCGCTGGGTCTGGAAGGGGCACGGCCGCGGCCGGTCAGTGCGGGACTTGTCAACGCCGTTCCCGAGGTGCCACCACTCGCGGTTCCGGACATCCCAGGCGTAGGTGATCAGCCGCGATTCGCATTGCAGGGCAAGGTCGTGGGCTCAGTCTTCGAGTCGAAGCTCCCTTCCGAGACCTCGTACTACGTCGTGCTGCACGACGGAATCCAAAAGATCAGCTCAGCCGTCGCGAACCTGATCTTCCTCTCGAACTCGCACGGCGACACGGAGATGCCCAGCGTCACACCCGACACCATCAGGGGGATCAAGTCGGTGGAGCAGATCGAGGTGGCACATTTTCCGGAGTCGGCGCCGGAGGTTGTCGCAGCATCGGAAAATCCAGTCAGTTGCGCTACCTGGAAGCCCCTTCGCGGCGCGGATGGATCCGATTCGAGTGGACCCGCAGCCGAGCTGACGCTCTTCGCGGGTCGTACACTCCCCATCCCGGATACCGCTCGCCCGGTCAGGCTGGCGCAGGCGGACGACGCTGGTGACAACGCCGATTTCGTCTACGTCCAACCCGGTAGGAGTGGCTTCTTCCAATCCACGGGGATAGAGCCGACGAGTACGCGGCGTGACAGCACATTCTTCGTCGCGGACACGGGAGTCAGGTTCGGTATTCCCGACGACGATGCCGCCGAGGCATTGGGTCAGGTAGGCACGAAACCCCTTGCGCCGTGGCAGATCCTCGGGCTCCTGGCACAGGGACCGTCGCTGGGGAAATCGTCGGCACTGGTTGCGCACGATGGTGTGGCCCCCGATCCCCGCCCCGCACCGATCGCGTCCGGCTCCAACTAGAGACGGAAAGATATGTTCGCCGTCGGCAACGATGTCGGTGCCGACGGCGAACAGCGCCGAGGGGAAGCGGCGGTCAGCCGCGCCCCGAGGCCTTGGATTGGAACCGTCGACGGATCGGGAACGATGCCAGGACGCCGAGTACCAGCAGCGCGCTGAGGGTCCCGGCAGTCGCTAGTGCGATGTCACGAGGCCGGTGGTCCGGGGGAGTGGTGGGCGGAAGCGCATCGATCTCGACTGAGCGAGGCTCGGCGAGCGGAACCCCCTCGAGCGGAATATCGGCGGTGACCGCGGCGAGCGGGTCGATGATGCCGTGGCCGACGGAAGGATTCCAGCCTTCCGCCGGGGCGTGTGCCGTTGCCTCGATCCGGGCCATGACCTGCTGCGCGGACAGTTGCGGGAATCGCGATCGGACAAGCGCGACCGTCGCCGAGACGTAGGGGGCTGCGAAACTCGTTCCGTCCACCGCCTGCGCGGCGCCCTGTGCGGAGTACGTGGTGTCCGTCAGAGCATCGGTTGTGGGGTGCAGCGACGTGATACCGCTTCCCGGGGCGGCGACGTCGACCCACGGACCGGCGAGACTGAACTCGCTCGCTGATCCGTCCCGGTCGACGGATCCGACGGTGAGGACGTAGTCGTCGTACCAGGCGGGAGTCGCGATCGTACTGACGGAGTCCCACAGGTTCGCGCCGGGCCGGAGTGGGTCCACCGCGGGATTCTGGATCTTGCATCCGCTCGGATCGAGGTTGCCTGCCGCGGCAACGACCACCGCGTCCTTCACTCTGACGGCGTATTCGACGGCGGAACCCAGGTACCGGTCTCCGCTGCCGATTCCTTCGGCGGCCGTCTTGCAGGCAACCTCGGAGATGTTGATGACGGTGGCTCCCTCGTCCGCAGCTTGCCGGATCGCCGCCGCCATCGTCACCACGTTTCCGTACCCGCCCACCGAGTTCCCCGCATTGTCGATCTCGTCGATCTGACCTTTGGCGCTGTACGCACTGCTCGTTTGCCGGATGGTGAGGATCCGGGATTCCGGTGCGCCCCCGGAGAACCCCGAACCGGGAACCTGCTTGGCGCCGATCAGACCGGCGACCAACGTGCCGTGCGCGTCGCAATCGGTGGTCCCCGTCTCGTTCGCCACCAGATCGCCACCGTCGATCAGATCGGGCAGGCGCGGATGCGGCGAGACGCCGGTATCGATGACCGCGACGATCTGACCCTCGCCGCGGGTGATGGGCCAGACCGATGCGAAGTCGAGGTCACGCTGAGCAACTGGGACGTCGGGGCCGTCAGCTACGTTCGCAGCACCTTTGCACGGTCGGCGTTGCTCGACCGGTGTGTTGTCCGGCGGGGGAACGAGACCTGGGTCGATGGGGGCGGGAACCACGGCGGAAGCCCCGCCCTGACCCAGGACCGCGGCGATCGACAGTACCGCTGTGGCCAGGACGAGGTGGGCGGGCCGGCGCCTCACAGTCCACGCATCAACGAGTAGAGGCCGGTCACCCAGCACACCAGGGGAATGATCGACGCGATCAGCGCGAGGTCGATCAGTTCGGCGATGCGCCGCATGACGGGCGAGAATTCCTGGCGGGGGGCGAGGATTCCCAGTACCAACGCACCGACGGCGAACGCGATCGCGACCCCGAACACGGCGATGGCGGCGCCGGGCGCTGCAACGGCCGCGGCGGTGAGCAGCAGGGCCAGGATCGCGACCCCACCGGCGATCAGCGGGACGGCCTGCTCCGCGCTGCTGTAGGTGCGTCCTCGGAACATCAGGGTCGCTGCGGTGGCCGCGGCGAGTGACACACCCGGCCATGAGATGCCGGCGTCCGCACCGGTGTGAGCGGCCATCAGCGCGCCAGCCACGGCGAGCGCCGTCATCGCACCGACCAGCCCGGTGAGGTACTTGCGGGCACGCGCCGCACGTTGCGCGAGGGAATCGAACGAGGGCATGGTCACTTCGTCGTCGGGATCGTCCTCGGACGGATCGACGGACGTACCGGGCGCGGGGACGGGCGGCAGTGGAAGCTTCGCCAGCAGGATCGACACCCGTGCTGAGAGGGCCAGGCCGATCAGAGCGGCCGCAGCGACGCCCGCTCCGATCGCGGCCACCGAGTTGCCGGTCAGCGTGCCCACGAGCGCGGCGAGGGAACCGAACAGGGAAAACGCCGACAGTCCGGTGAACAGCCTCAGCCCGGCACCACCGAGTCTGAGTGCCAGAACGGATGTGGTGCCCGCCAGCACGAGCCCGAGGAGGGCGTGCGGGGCGGCGAGGTCGCCGGGCACGAAGAGCATGCCCGCGGCGAATGCGAGCGGGACAGCGCACCCGCTGAGAACTACCGAGCTCGCCGCGTCTGCATAGATGCGGCCGGTGACCGCCCCGGCAGTCAGGAAGAGGAGTGCCGTCAGGAGAGCGCACCCAGCTCCGAGGAGTCCTGCCGCAGCGGAATCGGACGACAGTAGTGCGAATGAGGCGACGACAGTCCCGAGCACGGCAGCGACGGAGCCGACCACCCGTGCGGCGCCCCGGGTCCACTCCCGGTCCTTTTCGGCGTCGGCGATCGCGACGTTGTACATGATGTCGTCGAACAGGGGCGGTGGGGCGCTGGCCTGCACACTCTCCAGAATCAGCAGGTCGCCGTCGCGAATTCCGTGCTCGTGCAAGGTCAGAGTGGTCGACAGCGGTGACTGGCCGATCTTCGCGAGCACCCACTCGCTTGGTTCGTACTGCTCGAGCGAATCGTCGAAGTCGTTGGTGCCGCGATGGTTGCGGATGGTGTCGACGATCCCGGGAATGAGGATGGCGAGTGGCACACTGAACGGCACAGCCATGTCGACCTGCGAATGTGTCGAAAGCACGGTGATCCGGCACAAGTCGGTGGCGGCGCTGGGACGGACGTTCGACGCGGTCCCACGCGGTTCATGGGCGATGGACACTGTTAATTCCCCCAACTCTTCCGGCGCGACAACCCCGCTGCGCCGCCTAGACGTGATCGACGATCGTCCACAGATCGTCGTGCGATTTGATCACGGGAACCCTACGTCACGGCGATCGTGGTCACCAGTGAGTACTCGGCGTCGGGGAAACAGGGACGACCGAAGGACCTCCACTATGCGCGATACCGGCGATCGGCTAGCCTCTTTCACCGCGGCTCGAGCAATGGCACTGCAGGTCGAGCAACAGCGGGCATCCACCTCTCCGGGATCGGATTTGCTGTGATGTCCAGGTCGGTTTAGCTATGGGGGGACTGGGCAAGTGAGCACCATTCGGTTCGTGCGCAAGGCGCGCCGCGAGATCCCGCGCATTCCGGGTGGTGAGGTGAGCTTGCAAGCACCTCCGGAGATACCCCGCCTCGTCCCGGGCAACCTCGTCACCAAACTCCTTCCACTTGTCATGGTTGTGGCCGTGGTCGGGATGGTGGCACTGATGTTCACCTCGGGGATGGCCCGGAACCCGATGTCGATGCTGTTTCCCATCATGATGATGGTGTCGATGCTCGGCATGCTTGCCGGTGGCGGGCGCGGTGGCCCGAAAGCCTCCGAGGCCAACGAAGACCGGAAGGATTACCTTCGCTATCTCGATCAACTGCGTCGTGATGTCAGCGAAACCAGCGAGCAGCAGCGCAAAGCGCTCGAGTGGAGCCACCCCGAACCCGGGTTGTTGTGGACGA
Source organism: Rhodococcus sp. WMMA185 (assembly GCF_001767395.1). Classification (NCBI taxonomy): domain Bacteria; kingdom Bacillati; phylum Actinomycetota; class Actinomycetes; order Mycobacteriales; family Nocardiaceae; genus Rhodococcus; species Rhodococcus sp. WMMA185. The sequence continues at coordinate 828,200 of NZ_CP017014.1, forward strand.
TCGCAGGCACGGCACGTATGTGGGAGCGCCGTACCACCGATCCCGACTACTGCCATGTGCGGGTCGGTAGAGGGAGTCAAAGGCTCGCCACCCGCCTGATAGCACCGGAGACCGGACCGGTCGACGATCTCGAGCCAGTTTCGGCGGTGTCCTTGCGCCGATTCGTCCGTGCGCATTCGGTGGTCCAGAATCTGCCCACAGCAGTTTCGTTGCGCGGGTTCGCCGCGATCTCGGTCGAGGGTGAGCGGGCTGCGGCGCGTTCGATGTTGCGGTCCATGCTGATGCAGTTGTGCGCATTCCACGGGCCGGACAACCTTCTGGTTGCGGTCGTGTGCGGGCCGGACACCGAGCGCGAGTGGGACTGGGTCAAGTGGCTGCCACATGCGCAGCATCCGGAATCTTCCGACGGCGTCGGCTCATCTCGCATGATCTACGGGTCGATCCTCGAACTCGAATCAGCGCTCGGTCCTCAGTTGTCAGTGCGTAATCGCTTCTCGCGCAATGCTCCTGCTGCGCCGGGTGTGCCGCAGATCGTGATTGTGGTGGACGGCGGAATTCTCGAGGGCGAATCCGGAATGATCACCGACGGTGGCATCGACTCGGCGACCGTCCTCGACATCAGCGGTTTCTGCCCACGCCTGACCGCCACACGCGGACTCCGGTTGGTGACCGAGGAGGGCTCCATCGGTGCCCGCAGTGGGACGGGCGTAGAGATGTTCGCGACAGCGGACCTGGTCAGCGCGCATCAGGCGGAGACCCTGGCCCGACGTCTCGCACCGTATCGAACGGCATCGCAGACGGCTGTCGATGCGGGAGATGACGATCAGCCCGCCGCGACGTGGAGTCAGATGCTGGGTGTCGGCGATGTCGGCCGGCTCAACCCGGAGCACGCGTGGCTTCCCCGGCAGGGCCGAGATCGGCTCAGGGTTCCGATCGGTGTGGGCGCCGACGGTCAACCCGTAGAGATCGACCTCAAGGAGTCGGCGGAAAACGGTATGGGCCCCCACGGCCTGTGTATCGGTGCCACCGGATCGGGAAAGTCCGAGTTCCTGCGAACACTGGTCCTCGGGCTCATCGCGACGCATTCGCCCGACGCGCTCAATCTCATCCTCGTCGACTTCAAAGGTGGTGCCACCTTCCTCGGACTCGAGGACGCCCCTCACGTCGGAGCGGTCATCACCAACCTGGCCGAGGAACTGGCCATGGTCGACAGGATGCGGGACGCACTGGCCGGGGAGATGAATCGGCGTCAGGAACTTCTGCGTGCGTCAGGCAACTTCGCCAATGTCACCGAGTACGAGAAGGCGCGGCAGGCCGGCGCAGACCTCGATCCTCTGCCTGCCCTGTTCATCGTGGTGGACGAGTTTTCCGAGCTGCTCAGTCAGCAGCCTGAATTCGCGGACCTCTTCGTCGCCATCGGGCGCCTCGGCCGGTCGCTGCACATTCACCTGCTCCTGGCGAGCCAGAGACTCGAAGAGGGGAAGTTGCGGGGGCTCGACAGCCACCTTTCCTACCGAATCGGGCTCAAGACGTTCTCGGCCAACGAATCACGCACCGTCCTTGGCGTTCCCGACGCCTATCACCTTCCGGCCGCACCGGGTGCCGGGTACCTCAAATGTGATTCGGCGGAGATCGTCCGCTTTCAAGCCTCCTACGTGTCCGGCACGTATGAGGGTGAACGAATCCCGAGCGTGCAACGCTCGGGCGAAACGACGGTAGAGCTGCGCCCCAAGATCTTCACGGCCTCGCCCGTTGCCGTCGACATCGTCGAGATCCCAGACGAACCACAGCCATTCGCCCTCGAGGAGACACCGGCCGAGACGCGAACCACCATCGACGTTGTGGTGGAACGGGTCAGAAATCACGGATCGAAGGCCCACGAAGTGTGGCTCCCGCCGCTCGACGAGGCGCCCACTCTCGACCAGATGCTTCCGAGGTCCGCACTCACCGAACCCGTTCCCGCGCTCAGTTCGCTGCGTGCGCCCATCGGCATCATCGACCGCCCCTACGATCAGCGACGCGACCTGCTGATCGTGGACCTTTCCGGGTCCACCGGAAACATGGCCGTGGTCGGCGGGCCGCAGTCGGGCAAATCGACCGCGCTGCGCACGCTGATCATGTCGTTGTCCGCCACGCACTCCGCCGAGCAGGTGCAGTTCTACTGCCTCGATTTCGGTGGCGGCACTCTGTCCGGACTGGCAGACCTCCCGCATGTCGGTTCTGTTGCCAACCGACTCGACGTCGACCGGGTGCGCCGCACCATCGCGGAGATGAGCTCCATCGTGCGACAGCGTGAAGAGAGCTTCCGCGATCTCGGCGTCGAGTCGATGGCCGAGTTCCGACGTCTACGTGCGTCCGATCCCGAAACCGGTGCGCTGGCGGCTGGTGTTGCTCAGGATCCGTTCGGGGACGTCTTCTTGGTCATCGATGGCTACGGCAGCGTTCGCCAGGACTTCGAGGCACTCGAGCAGCAGATCACCAACCTTGCGTCCCAGGGTTTGTCGTACGGTGTGCACGTTGTGCTCACAGCCTCACGCTGGGGTGAGATCAGGCCGGCGCTCAAGGACCAGCTTGGTATGCGGATCGAACTGCGTCTCGGCGATCCGTCCGACTCCGACCTCGGCCGCAAGGCGGCGTCACTCGTTCCCGAGGGCAGGCCTGGACGTGGCATGACGCGGGACGGCCTGCACCTGCTCATCGGCTTGCCGAGATTCGACGGGAGCTCCGACCCGACCGACCTGGCGTCCGGTGTGGCGCACGCCGTGTCGTCGATCGCCGACGCAACGCAAGGGAGGCACGCGCCCGCCGTGCGCATGCTGCCCGAACAGATCGCACGCGACGAGGTGCTTCGCGCAGCGGGCTCGTGGCCGTCATACGTCGACCCCGCCCGCAAGTGCCTGCAGGTTCCCATCGGTCTCGACGAAGCCGAGCTTGCCCCCGTGTTCCTGAACTTCGCCGAGCAACCACACTTCCTGGTGTTCGGCGACAGCGAGTGCGGGAAGACGACACTGCTGCGCAACATCTGCGAAGGCATCATGGCGTCGAACACCGGCAAGCAGGCGAAGATCATCGTCGGCGACTACCGGCGCACGATGCTCGGAGTCGTCGAGTCCGAGCACCTCGCCGCCTATGCTCCCTCCTCGGACCTGTTGACGACGAACATGAACGATCTCGCGAACGTGCTGCGATCCCGTATGCCGAGCGCGGACGTGAGCCAGCAACAACTGCGCGACCGCTCATGGTGGAGCGGCCCGGAGATATTCGTGGTCATAGACGACTACGACCTCGTCGTGACGTCCAGCGGCAACCCTGTCGCCGCGATCGTCGAATACCTGCCGCATGCCAGGGATATCGGATTCCATCTGATCATTGCTCGCCGTTCCGGAGGTGCGGCGCGTGCACTGTACGAGCCCGTGATCGCGCGGATGCGCGACCTGGTGTCCGCGGGTCTCGTGATGAGCGGCAGTCGCGACGAAGGCAATCTCATCGGAACGGTGCGACCGAGCGCCATGCCTCCCGGCCGGGGCACGCTGGTCACCCGCGGCGGTAGCGGCCTCGTCCAACTCGCGTGGATGCCCCCGCAGTGACGTCGGTCGTCGCGATTCACCTCACAGAGTCGGGCATGTGGTGCAGTGGCCGGGGGACGAGATCGGCGACGGTTCCTACGGTTCGCGCGCAGAGCGACGGAACCGTGTCGGTGTTCGCCGCGGTCGAGTCCGATCACGCGATGACGCCACTCTGCTTCGTCGACGACGAGTACATCGATGTCGATGGTGGTGTCGTTGCAGTGTCGGATGCTCTGGCCGCGGTCCTGAGCTTCGGGATCGACGATGTCGGGGAGTCACTGCCGATCGAAACGGCGGTTCTGTCCCATCCGACGGAGTGGGGGTCCGCACGGCGGGACACTCTGTCCCGCGCCGGAGCCAGGGTCGCGTCCACCACCGTCTTGGTGCCCGTCTCGGTCGCGGTTGCTCAGAGTGCAGCGGTCTCCGGCGGCCGATGGGTGGTGCTCGAATGCCGGGCCGTGGGGGCGACTGCCAGCTACGTGGTCGGCGAGGCCGGCGAGTACCGGGTCCAACACTGTGAGCACGACTCGGCTCTGTGCGTCGAGGAGGCGCCCGTCGAACAGACCCGAGAGATCGTGAAACTGGCCAAGCGTGCCTGCGGCGATCGGCCGGTGGATGGAGTCCTCGTGACGGGCATCCGCGATCCTTCCAGTTGGGAATCGATGCGCGATGCCGCGCTCGCCGGGTTCGCCTCGAATGTTCAGGTCCGCTGCATTCCCGAGGACGCGGTCGCCCGCGTACTCGAAGCGGGTATGCGAGACGAACTGGCGCGATCGCCGATCATGGTTGTGCCGCAATCGAACTGGCTCGGTCCTGCATTGCGGCGATCCGGCCGCGACCGCCGAAGGTACCCGAGGTCGGCCTTTGCTGCCGTGGTCGCGGTGGTGGCCGTTGTCCTCGGGGCGGTACTCGCGTTCGCTTTCGTGCAGACGGATCGGACGGGTGATTCCGTTCGGGCCGCGGACTCGCGTGCCGCATCGGAAGCACCGACGCCACCCACGACCGGAGCGCCGTCCGCCGCCACCGCTCCGGACGCGGGAAGGGGGGATCTCCATTTGGACGGTGTTCGCGTGACGCTGCCGGACGGATGGTCGGAGCGGAAATCATCGTCGGAGGCATCCTCAGGTATGCGGGCTGAGTTGATTCCCAACGGCGGAGCGGACAGGCGAATCATCGTTACGCAGAATGTGGTTCAGCGCGGTACCGGCTACGACGAAGTCGCGGCGGCGTTGTCGGAGAAGATCGCGCAGCGTGGCAGTCCCGGTCTGTTCGGCGATGTGGAACGGGACGTCGTCTTCGGAGGCCGGCCTGGAATCTCGTACGGCGAATTTCCGGACGCGAGTTCATCGGTGTCGTGGCACGTGCTCGTCGAACGCGGTCGACAGGTGAGCGTCGGTTGTCAGTTCCTGACCGGGGACTGGGAGTCGATCTCACGCGAATGCGAGGGGGTCGTGCGGTCGCTGATCATCGCTGAGTGATCGACGATGTTCTCTTCGCGAGGAAATCTTCCACAGTGGTGGAACCGATTGGGCGGCTGATGCGTCCAATCTTGTGTAGCGGTGGATCGGGCAGTCCAGTGGGGGCCGCCGCACCGAGAGACAGAAGGAGTCACAATGGCGGGAGTTGTTACCGATGTTGCCCAGATGCAGGCGGCGGCCGGTCACGTCGAGGACGTGAACGCTCAGCTGCAGGCAACCATCAACGGTCTGAAGGACCGCTGCGAAGCCTCGCGCGAGTCGTGGGAGGGATCCGCGCAGGCGGCATTTGCGCAACTCATGGTCCGGTACGGCGACGCGTCGCGCCGCCTGCAGCAGGCGCTCGACGAGACGGCGACGAAGATTCGTGAGAACGGCAAGGGGTACGACGCCGCCGAGCAGGCCAACATGGAAGCAATCCACGCGGCTGGCGCCTCGGGATCGCTCGACCTCTGACGACGCTCGCCTTCGCAACAATCCGCACACAAACAGGAGCAGGTAATGAAGTATTCGTTCGAGCAGTTGCAGCAACTGGCCAACGATATCCGGCAGAACGAGGCGAAGCTTCGTGAGACTCACGACGAGCTGCAGGGGTACGTCCGCGGACTCGTCGAGACCTGGGAGAGCGGTGCCCGCGAGAACTACCAGGCGGTCCAGGCGCGGTGGGACAGCTCCCACAACGACCTTCTGCAGGTTCTGAACACGATCGCGAAGGTCGTCGAAGACGGCTCCATCGACATGAAGAGTGCAGAAGACCGGAACGCCACTGCGTGGCTCTGATTGTCTCGAACCACCTCGAGTGCCCCGGCGGAGCAACCCGCCGGGGCACTCGTGTCTTACCGGAAGTGACGGCCCGATCAGCTTGTAGGCGATATCAGTCTGCTCAGGGCGATGCTGCTCTTGGTCTGGAGCACCGCTGGCTCGGACCGTAGATTCTCGAGTGTCCTTTCCAGATGAGCGGTGTCGGTGGTGCGTACGCGGAGCAGGGCGTTGGCGTCGCCGGTGACGGTGTACGCCTCGAGGACCTCGGGGTGCCGGGAAACGATCCGCGCGATCTCCGCCGCGGAGGTACGTCCGCTGCAGTGCAACTCTACGAACGCCTCGACATCGTGGCCGAGCGCGCGGGCGTCGAGCGCCGCATGGAATCCGGTGATCACTCCGGAGGCGACCAACCGATCCACACGGCGCTTCACAGCGGGAGCGGATAGCCCTACCTCTGCACCGATTGCCGCGAAACTGGACCGTGCGTTGCGCTCCAGGTGCGCAACGATCAACCGATCCTGGCTGTCCAAACGCAACGAACCACTCATATGAGACAATACTAACGCATTGTTCAGGTCTTCCGAGGAGTGGATACTGGTCTCAATGACGTCGATCGAGGGGAGCGGAAATGGCGCCCACTGCTATCGAGTCAGAACACGCGCACGAAGGGCGTGCTCAGGAGCCGGACGTCGGCGCGCGCGAGGTCCGGCACGCTCGTACGCGGAGCTACCTGATGTGCCCGCCCACGTATTTCGATGTCGTCTACGCCATCAACGAGTGGATGCACCCTGACGAACCGGTAGATCGCGATCGTGCGATGTCGCAGTGGTCCACCCTCGTGGATACCTACCGGCGACTCGGGCACGAAGTCCTGACGATCGATCCCGTTCAGGATCTGCCCGACATGGTGTTCGTCACCGACAGCGGACTTGTCGTCGATGGGGTGGCTCTCGGTGCCCGGTACCGATCCCCCGAACGGCGCGCCGAGGCGGAGTACGTGTTTCAGTGGTTTCGGCGTAACGGGCTGATCCGGCCGGCATTACCGCGATTCGTGAACGAGGGCGAGGGCGACTTTCTGGTGGTCGGTGACACGATTCTCGCCGGAACCGGCTTCCGGTCCGACCCGAGGTCGCACGCCGAGGCGTCGGCACACCTGGATCGCCCGGTGATCACCTTGGAACTGGTGAATCCTCGCTACTACCATCTCAATACGGCGCTCGGTGTGCTCGACGAGTCCACCATCGCCTACTTGCCCGCGGCGTTCTCCGCCGAGAGCCGCGCAATGCTCGAGCGTATGTACCCCGACGCGGTCATCGCCGCCGAGTCCGACACCGAGTGGCTCGGGCTCAATCTGGTCAGTGACGGCGCCAATGTGGTGCTGCCGGTGCAGGCTACGCACCTTGCGCAGCAGTTGTCCGCTCGCGGATACGAACCCGTGCAATTGGACTATTCGGAGTTCCTCAAATCGGGGGGCGGAATCAAATGCTGCACATTGGAACTGCGCGGATTCCGCGAGCTCCGCGACCGCGGGCCCACGACGAAGGAAAGCAAGGGGACACAGGAAAGCGAGGGTGAGAAGCAATGAAGGACGGTCTCGCTTCTGTGTCGGATGCCACGCGGGTGGAGTTGAACAGGGCTGATGAACACAGCGCGCACAACTACGCCCCATTACCCGTCGTGATCGAGTCTGGCGCTGGATCGTGGGTGAAGGGAATCGACGGTGTCGATTACCTGGATGTTCTCGCCGGATACTCCGCACTCAATTTCGGCCACGCGCATCCGAGCCTTCTGCGGGTGGCGCGGGAACAACTCGGCCGGCTGACTCTGACGAGTCGCGCATTCCAGCACGATCGGTTCGCGTCCTTCTGCGAAGACTTGGGCCGACTGTGCCGCAAGGAGGCCGTTCTACCGATGAACACCGGCGCGGAGGCCGTCGAGACCGCGCTGAAACTTGCCCGCAAGTGGGGCTACGAGGTCAAGAAGGTTCCGGCGGACCGGGCCGAGGTGATCACGTGCACCGGGAACTTCCACGGTCGCACCATCGCCCTCGTGGGATTCTCGTCCGATCCCGATGCGTACACCGGATTCGGGCCGTACCCGCCCGGATTCCGGTCCGTCCGATACGGCGACGCCGAGGCGCTCGAGTCCGCGATCACGGACGACACCGTGGCGGTGCTCTTCGAACCTATCCAGGGTGAGGCGGGTGTTCTGGTGCCGCCCGATGGCTACCTGGCGGCGGTGCGCGACATCTGCACCCGACACGGCATCTTGATGATCGCGGACGAGATCCAGAGTGGTCTCGGGCGGACGGGCGATACCTTCGCGTGTGATCACGAGGATGTGACGCCGGATGTCTACGTCCTGGGCAAGGCGCTCGGAGGTGGCCTGATGCCGGTCTCGGCAGTAGTGGCCGACTGGTCGGTGATGAAAGTGATCCGTCCGGGGCAGCATGGGAGCACGTTCGGCGGCAACCCGCTCGCCTGCGCGGTGGGTAGCGAAGTGGTGAGGATGCTCGAGACCGGTGAGTATCAGCAGCGAAGCCGTGAGCTCGGTGACTATCTGCACGGCATGTTGTCTCAACTGCCTGTCGATCATGTATCTGAGGTGCGAGGACGCGGGTTGTGGGCGGGTGTGCAACTCGCTGACGGAATGCCGTCCGCGCGGGTGGTCTGTGAACGACTCCTCGCGCGAAGGGTTCTCGCGAAGGATGCTCACGAAGGAACGATCCGCATAGCGCCGCCGCTGGTGATCGAACGTGACGAGCTGACGTGGGCGGTCGAGCAGTTGGCCGGTGCGCTTGCAGGCTGATTTTGACCCCGTGGTCGCACGACCGGTATCGTTCACGGTTGGCGTGCCGTGCGTCGCCGCGTCCTCGTGACGCGGTGACTGGCGGTTCTCGGGTCTCAACTGGCCGCCGGGAATCGCTTCGACGATGCGCAATGGCCAGCAGCGGATTGAACAAGACGAGGAAGTTCTGTGTCTACGTACACCCCGAAGGCCGGAGATGTGACCCGCACGTGGCACGTCATCGACGCCACTGACGTGGTGCTCGGCCGCCTTGCCGTCCAGGCAGCCAACTTGCTGCGCGGCAAGCACAAGCCCACCTATGCACCGCACATCGATGGCGGCGACTTCGTCGTCATCATCAACGCCGAGAAGGTTGCCATCAGCGGCAACAAGCGCGAAGGCAAGTTCCTCTACCACCACTCCGGACACCCCGGTGGTCTGAAGTCCCGCTCGGTCGGTGAGGTTCTCGACAAGAACCCCGATCGCCTCGTGGAGAAGGCCATTGTCGGCATGCTCCCCAAGAACAAGCTGGGCCGCGCCATGAGCAGCAAGCTGAAGGTCTACGCGGGCCCGAACCACCCCCACGCCGCGCAGCAGCCGGTGCCATTCGAGATCAAGCAGGTGGCCCAGTGACGGCGCCGGAGGAGCAGAACGTGTCCAACCCCGAAGAGATCACCGAGACCGTCGAGGTCGCGGTGGACGAGTACGTGTCCGCCGAGGACGTCGAGGTTGCGGCTGCCCCGCAAGCCCCGATCGTGATCGATCGCCCCATCCAGACCGTCGGTCGTCGCAAGGAGGCGGTCGTTCGCGTCCGTCTGATTCCCGGTTCCGGAGATTTCAAGCTCAATGGCCGGACCCTCGAGGACTACTTCCCGAACAAGGTGCACCAGCAGCTGATCAAGGCTCCGCTGGTCACGGTCGATCGCGTCGAGTCCTTCGACATCATCGCCCTGCTGCAAGGTGGTGGACCGTCCGGACAGGCCGGCGCCCTGCGTCTCGCCATCGCCCGCGCCCTCATCGAGGTCACGCCGGAGGACCGCCCCGCCCTCAAGACCGCAGGGTTCCTCACGCGCGACGCCCGCGCCGTCGAGCGTAAGAAGTACGGCCTGAAGAAGGCCCGCAAGGCATCTCAGTACTCGAAGCGCTGATGTGCCGGCCGAGGTCGCCCCACGGGGTTGGCCTCGGCACCTGCTTCCAGAGAGCAGGCGTCCATCGTTACCGGACGCCTGCTCTCGTGCTTTATCCGAGATGTAGTGGTTTCCAAGATGCGAGGGGTCTGGTCTATGGGTCGGTTGTTCGGGACGGACGGGGTTCGCGGTCTGGCGAATACCGAGCTGACCGCCGAGTTGGCATTGCAGATTTCTTCGGCCGCCGCGACGGTCCTGGCACCGGGGTCACGGCGCCGGACAGCCGTGGTCGGCCGTGATCCCCGGGCCAGCGGTGAGATGCTCGAGGCCGCGGTCATCGCGGGGTTGACATCAGCCGGGGTGGACGTGCTGAACGTCGGAGTTCTGCCGACGCCTGCCGTGGCCTTCCTGACTGCCGAATTGGGCGGCGCCCTCGGCGTGATGATCTCCGCCTCTCACAATCCGATGCCGGACAACGGAATCAAGATTTTCGCGGAGGGAGGACACAAACTCGACGACGAAGTAGAGGACCGGATCGAGGCGGTCGTCGCGGGGACCGCGACGCGACGAGCACCAACGGGTGCGGGCATCGGCCGGGTTCGAGCGGTACCGAACGCTGCCGACAGGTACCTGCGGCACCTGGCAGCAGCGCAGGGTAGCAGCCTCGAGGGCCTGACCGTGGTGGTGGACTGCGCGCACGGCGCCGCCTCAGCTGTGGCGCCTGCCGCCTACCGTGCGGCGGGAGCCGAAGTAATTGCGATCAATGCCGAGCCCAACGGACTCAACATCAATGACAACTGCGGGTCCACGCACATCGAGGGCCTGCGGAAGGCGGTCGTCGATCATGGCGCGGATCTCGGACTCGCGCACGACGGAGACGCCGATCGATGCCTCGCCGTCGATGCGAGCGGCTCCCTGATCGACGGCGACGCGATCATGACCGTGCTCGCTTTGGGAATGCGGGACGCCGGGGAGTTGGTCGACAACACCCTCGTCGCGACCGTCATGAGCAATCTCGGCCTCCACATTGCGATGCGTGAGGCCGGGATCTCACTGGTCACAACCGCCGTCGGCGACCGCTACGTTCTCGAAGGACTACGATCCGGTGGCTTCAGTCTGGGTGGGGAGCAGTCGGGCCACGTGGTGCTGCCCGCGTTCGGCACGACCGGCGACGGGGTCTTGACGGGGCTGCTGCTGATGGGACGGATGGCGCAGACCGGACAGCCGATCGCGGAACTCGCCTCGGCTATGAAGACGCTTCCCCAGGTCCTGGTGAACGTCAAGGTCGCCGACAAGAAGGCCGTCGCAGGATCCCCGGTCGTGCTCGAGGCGGTGGAAGCAGCCGAACGAAGCCTTGGTGAGAACGGCCGGGTACTGCTGCGCCCATCGGGCACTGAACAACTCGTACGCGTGATGGTCGAGGCTGCAGACCTCGACGTCGCGCGAAAGCTCGCCGACGACCTGGCGGGCACCGTCGCCTCCGTGTAAGCGGCCGCGAAGCACCGACCTGGGGCGCTGATCGAAGGGAACCGATCGGTGCGCTGTCGCGTCCAATGCAGTAGGTCGCCGAGGGAGGGTGGGGCAATGAGCGATGGACTCGAGGTCGATGGCGCGGCGGTGGTCGATGCCGGCGCGCGGATGACGCGATCCGCGGAGGTGCTGAGACAGCAGGCGAGCGAATTCGATCGTCTCGAGTTCGGCGGTGCGGCTGCGGGACGCGACTATGCCGCGAAGGGTGACGCGCTGAGCGGCGCACTCGGTGCCGTGAGAGTTGTCTTCGCGGAATGGGCTACCGAAACGGAGTCGGCCGGTCTCACGCTCGAGGAAGCCGCGGGACGGTACGAGCGAACGGATGAGAACTTCGCTGCGAACGTCGACGAGGTGCACCGATGAGCGACGATCCCAGGATATTGATCGACGATCCAGATCTCGGCCGCGAGTTCAAGGTGCAACTCGTGCGGGCGTGGGCGGCCGCCCGAATGGATGATCAGGCCTCGTGGCAGCCCTACCTGGACGAATATGCATCAGGTGAGCACGATCGGGCGCCGTTCGCCGATCAGCGCTTCATCAAGCTCCTCGAGGACGGAACGGATGCACAGAAGGCGAACGCGTCGCGGTTCGAGTTGGGGGAGCGGCTTCGGCAAGACTGCCTGAACGTGCCCGACGACATGCTCGATCTGGGAGCGCGCGGACTCGAATTCTTCGAGCTGTTCCTTCCCGCGGCGACCAATCTGGGGTACGAGAGCAACGAACTCACCGACTATTACGCCCGGTTCGATGCCGAGCGGGGGATGCGACTGCATTCACTTGGGCGGGATGTCGACACGCTCGATCGCGGTCTCGGCGCGGGGCGCACCGAACTTGCCGAGCACCAGGAATGCCTGACGGCGTTGCGGTCTGGATGGAGCGGGAGCGCCGCTGCTGCGGCGGCGGAGACGGTGCAGCGACGGAATGCGGAGGCCGAAGCGGATCTCGGCCGGTTGGCAGGTCTGGTCGAGGTTCTGACAGAGGCCAATCTCACGTTGAGCGCTGCGGTGACGACCAAGGCGTACAAGGTGGTGTCACTGCATCAGCCCACCGTGGGTGGTTGCAGCGCCGACCAAATCGATGTCCTTGCCGGCATCTGTGTAGCCGTCCGCGATAGTGACTACTCCCTCGCTGACAACCTCGTCACCGGCGCGTCGTACTGGTTCCCCGGGCTTGCGGGCGACGAGTTCCGCCATTTCGACGGCATCGACGGTGGCGGTAGCTCTCTCTGTCTGCTCGACCGCGACGATGTCGTGCACCGGGCGGCCAGAATCGTCGAGGACTGGTTCGACGGGAACTTCCGGCATGTGTACGAGGAGAAGCAACAGGAATTTGCGGCAGCGTGCGCGGAATGTGCTGAAGCAGTGCACGCGGCCTACGACAGCGCGATCGCGGAGGCACGAACTGTCGAGGCGCAAAGGGGAATCCGGCCCGCAGCCGCCGCTGACCAGGGAGCGTCGACCGACTGCGACGCGGTGCCGAACGCTGGGGCAGCAGCTACGTCTCCGCCTCACTTGGTGGCACCGTCGGATCCGGGATGCGCGAATACTGGAACCGCACAGGTCGGGCAGCCCGGTAGCGGCGGAGGTTCTGCCGCTGCCCCGACCGCGCCGGCCGCGTCTGCGTCCGCTGCACCGGGGCCGGTCGCGTCGCCTGGCCCCAGCGTCGCCCCAGCGCCGGGTGGTATCCCCGGTTGGGGCGGTGCCCCGGGTCTCGGCGTGTTCCCCGGTATCGGGACTGCACCCGCCTCCGGTGAATCAGATGTGGGACAGGGACTTGCAGCAGGCCTGGGCGAACTCGGTTCGATCATCCGCCCGTTGATCGACGATGTCGTGTCGGGACTTGTCGGCAAGCACGATGAGGACCACCGTGACGAATTCGGCGATTCCCGCGCAGAAGAGGTCGATGACCGCACCGCTGGAACAACGCACGAGAAGACCCTCGAGCTGATCCTCGGCGGAAAATCGTGGACGCTCTCGATCGACGAGGACGATCAGGGCATCCACCTCGAGATGACTGACGCGCAGGGCGGAACGTCTAGGTTCGCCGTCGAGGTCGGACCCGACGGACTGCCTAGGATCGTGGCGGAAAACGGTGTGGGTGAGGATCCCTCCGAGTCTGCGCCGGGCGTTGCGGTTGATTCGCAGAATCACCGACCCGGAGGGGGCGAAGGCGACGGGCCGATTGCGGAGACCGCGCTCGAATCGTCTCCCGTGGTTTGTGAACCGCAACCGGAGGAGGCGCCGCAACCGCCGATCGTGACGTTGCACGAGTCGGCCCCCGACCAGGCTTCGGAGCCTGCGCCGCTATTGGAATCATTGCCGGCCCCCGGATCTGAGAACGGCCCGGACGCCGGCGACAGCGGTGCCCAACTGGCCGAGGCGGGCCCCCTGTGAGTGACCGTGCCGCACAGTTGCGCGCGTACCGCGCGCAGATGAGAGCCGACCTGGAGGTGTTTCGGCAGAAGATCGCCGAACGCCGGGAAAGAGACGACGCGGCGGCGGAATTCCGTCTCTCCGGTTGCGGTGTACCGGAATCCGTGGCCGGACCGATGTCGACGCCTGCGGCATCGAGTGGCGAATTGGTCGAGGACGACGAGTTCTACCACCCGCGTAGTTGGCTGGTGTGAGTGGAGGCCCTGCGCGGCCAGGGCGAATTATCTGGGTGAATGGGCAGGATCGTCGACGAGATTGCCCCGAGCAACGCCCACGGGGTCTGTCGTCCGGCGCGTCTAGTGATCGCGTGGCGCCCGTCGGGTCTGCGGACCCCAATTCAGCCGCGGGGACCGAGGCCTTACCGGCCGGCGTCGGCGTGGTCTTCGTGCGGGTCGACGAGCGTCGTGTGGGGGAGTTCGGCGTCTTGCTCGGCGAACATCTCGTACTTCTTGTCTCCGAGAAGGTGATAGAGCAGGAAGCCGGTCAGTAGGGCCCGCGTGGTGTGTTGGGTCCACCGCTCGGAGCGGCCGACCCCGAGCGCGGACAGCAGCCGGCGACCTTCGATGAGACCGGAATCCGACGCGTTGTCGACGGAGCGGAGGATCCGCTCGCCGCCCCAGGCCGCGGCGAGCGACTTGGCGTTGCTGTTCATGGTGTCGATGTCGGTGCCGGCGACGATGAGCCCGGGGGCTGTGATCTCGGACGCATAGTTCTCGGCCTCGGGGGCGGTTGGCGCAGGGAAGAGGGCGGCGACCGCGGACACGTTCCGACGTGTGGCAGCGAGAACGGCGGCTCCCGCGCCCATCCCGTGACCAGCGAGGGCCAGCCGACCGGGGTGCACGCTGATCTGACCGGGCCCGAGGCGCACTCCGACGCAGATGTCGAGCGCGGCCGACAGATCGGTGGCCAGACCCAGATGGGAAGGCAGCAGGCCGCGCTCACTGTTGGGTGCTGCCACGACTATTCCCCACGAAGCGAGGTGCTCGAGCGTCTTCCGATAGTGGTCGGCGCCGGTCATCCAGCCGTGCGCAAACGCGACGGCGGGTAGGTCGAAGCCTGATTCCGGCGTGTAAACGACTCCGGGTTGTCCGGCCAGTGCAAGATCGCCCCGCAGCACGCGGTGCGGCCCCCGCTTGGACAGTTCACGGGCCAGGGTCTTGGATTTCGGCGCCACGAGGAGAACGTTATCCGATGAGCTGGACGCCGAGAGAGCCGATGGGGGTCCTCAGGATCATCTGGTGCGGCCCGCACTGGAACATCTGGTGCGGCCCGCACTGGAACATCTGGTGCGGCCCGCACTTCGACTTCGCGCCTGACCCTGGTCCCAGTACTCTGATCTACCATGTGCGGAATCGTGGGATACGTCGGTCACCGGCAGGCTTTGCCTGTTGTGGTGGAAGCTCTGCGACGGATGGAATACCGCGGATACGACTCGGCTGGAATCGCCGTTCTCGATGGGAACGGTGGGATAAAGGTCGAGCGGAAGGCCGGTCGGCTGTTGAACCTCGAGGCTGAACTCGACGAGATCGGGCCCGCGACCTTCACCGGTAGCACGGGGATCGGCCATACGCGATGGGCGACGCACGGTCGGCCCACCGACCGGAATGCGCACCCGCACCGTGATACGAACGGCAAGGTCGCCGTGGTGCACAACGGCATCATCGAGAACTTCGCTCCGTTGCGGGCCGAACTCGAACGCGACGGAGTCGAGTTCGGCAGCGATACCGACACCGAGGTCGCGGTACACCTCGTCGCCCGCGCATACGCGGAGGGGGAGACTGCCGGCGACTTCGCTGCCAGCGCGCTGCATGTGCTCCGCAGGCTCGAAGGTGCGTTCACTCTCGTGTTTGCGCACGCGGACCACCCGAACACAATCGTCGCGGCGCGCCGCTCCACACCGTTGGTCATCGGTGTCGGCGAGGGCGAGACTTTTCTCGGTTCCGATGTTGCGGCGTTCATCGAGCACACTCGCGACGCGGTGGAACTGGGTCAGGACCAGGTTGTGGTGATCACTGCCGACGGGTATTCGATTCTGAACTTCGACGGTTCCGAGGCACAGGGCCGTCCGTTCCGCATCGACTGGGATCTCGCGGCTGCGGAGAAGGGCGGCCACGACTACTTCATGCTCAAGGAGATCGAGGAGCAACCGGCTGCGGTCGCGGACACGCTGCTCGGTCACTTTGCGGACGGGAGGATCGTCCTCGACGAGCAGCGGCTGTCGGATCAGGAATTGCGCGACGTCGACAAAGTCTTCGTCGTCGCCTGCGGCAGCGCCTACCACTCGGGTCTGCTCGCGAAGTATGCGATCGAGCATTGGACGCGCCTACCCGTTGAGGTGGAACTGGCCAGCGAGTTCCGCTACCGCGACCCGGTGCTGGACCGGTCCACCCTGGTCGTCGCGATCTCTCAGTCCGGTGAGACAGCAGACACACTGGAGGCCGTGCGCCACGCGAAGGATCAGAAGGCGCGGGTTCTGGCGGTGTGCAACACCAACGGCGCCCAGATTCCGCGCGAAGCCGATGCCGTCCTCTACACCCGTGCGGGTCCGGAGATCGGTGTCGCGTCGACCAAGGCCTTCCTTGCGCAGGTCACGGCGAACTATCTGGTCGGTCTGGCGCTGGCCCAGGCACGCGGCACCAAGTATCCCGACGAGGTTGCACGTGAGTACGCGGACCTCGAGGCGATGCCCGATCTGGTCAGCCGCGTCCTCGGGACGGTCGAACCGGTGCGTGATCTGGCGCGAGAACTGGCTTCGTCGTCGACGGTGCTGTTCCTGGGCCGGCACGTCGGCTATCCGGTAGCGCTCGAGGGTGCGCTCAAGCTCAAGGAGCTGGCGTACATGCACGCCGAGGGGTTCGCGGCAGGTGAGCTCAAGCACGGGCCCATCGCGCTGATCGAGGACGGCCTACCGGTGATCGTCGTGATGCCGTCGCCGAAGGGTCGGGCGATGCTGCACTCGAAGCTGCTCAGCAACATCCGGGAGATTCAAGCGCGGGGCGCGCGGACGGTCGTGATCGCAGAGGAAGGGGACGAGGCCGTGCGCCCGTTCTCCGATCACCTCATCGAGATCCCGGCGGCGCCGACACTGCTGCAACCGTTGCTGTCGACGGTGCCGTTGCAGGTCTTCGCGGCCGAGGTTGCGCAGACCCGGGGTTACGACGTCGACAAGCCGCGCAACCTCGCGAAGTCCGTCACCGTCGAATAGGTACCCGGGTCGAAAATCCCGACCAGGGGCGGC
This sequence comes from Rhodococcus sp. WMMA185, assembly GCF_001767395.1. NCBI lineage: Bacteria > Bacillati > Actinomycetota > Actinomycetes > Mycobacteriales > Nocardiaceae > Rhodococcus > Rhodococcus sp. WMMA185. Next base: position 845,117 of record NZ_CP017014.1, read on the forward strand.
ACCGGCCGCCCCTGGTCGGTGCGCCTACGGAGTGACCACGATGGTGCCTCTCATGTCCGGATGAAGAGAACACGTGTATTCGTAGGTGCCCGGTTCCGTGAATGTGTGGGTGAAGCTGCCCGTCTGCATCAGCGGGCTTCTCAGCACGCTCCTCGCGTCGTCGACTCCCACCACGTCGTGGGTGACGCCTCTGTCATCGAAGTTCCACGTGACGGTTTCTCCCACCGCGACCGTGAGTGTTGCGGGTGTATACGCCATGTTCTTGACCTCGACGACCGGGCCGCTCGGCACGTCGGCAACCTCCTGATTGCCCGAGCTGCAGCCCGCGACGAGGCCCGCAGTTGAAATACCGGCGGCGACAACTACTCCGGCGAACCACGACTTTCGTCTTCCAAGCATGCCCTCGAGCGTAGTCTGACCCCCGTACCGATCCTTACCGATGAGGAGTTCCCATGCGGGGCTACTACACCGCTGACGAGGTTCGATCCGCAGAGGCGCCGCTGATGGCGTCTCTTCCCGAGGGTGCACTGATGAGGCGCGCAGCGCACGGACTTGCCGGGGTGGTGGCGTCGGAACTGCGGGTGCGGACCGGTGCGGTCGCGGGTCGCGCCGTCACCATATTGGTGGGGTCCGGCGACAACGGCGGTGATGCACTGTGGGCCGGGGCGATGCTGCGTCGGCGCGGCGTCGCAGCCACCGCCGTGTTGCTGAATCCGGAAAAGGCGCACAAGTCGGGGTTGGCTGCCTTCAGAGCAGTAGGGGGGCGTATCGCCGATCCCGCAGACGACCTAGGGCTACCCGACCTCGTGATCGACGGGATCGTGGGGATTTCCGGAAAGGGGCCGTTGCGTCCCGACGCGGCTGATCTGGTCCGCCGGATCGAGGTTCCGATCGTGTCGGCGGACCTACCGAGCGGAGTAGACCCGGATACCGGGGCCGTAGAGGGTCCCGCCGTCCATGCCTCGGTCACCGTATCGTTCGGTGCGCTCAAACGGGTACATGCGCTGGGGGCGGCGCACTGCGGTCGAGTGGAGTTGGTGCCCATCGGGTTGTCTCTCGGTCCGGCCGGGATGAGCGCCCTCGAACCCGCCGAAGTGGGTGCGGCCTGGCCGTTCCCCGGGGCCGAGGACGACAAGTACTCGCAGGGTGTGGTCGGCGTGGTTGCCGGGAGCGAGAGTTACCCCGGCGCGAGTGTCCTGTGCACAAGTGCGGCGATCACCGCGACATCCGGGCTGGTGCGCTACGCCGGACCCTGTACGCGTGAGGTACTCGCGTACTCGCCGGAGGTGATCGCGACCAGGGACCTTGCAGATGCGGGGCGCGTCCAGTCGTGGGTGGTGGGACCGGGCATGGGTACTGACGAAGCAGGTCGTCGCACGCTGCGGACGGTGCTCGAATCGGACGTTCCGGTGCTCGTCGACGCGGACGGACTCACCTTGCTCGCCGATGATCCCGACCTGGTGCGCCTCCGGTCCGCGCCGACGTTGCTGACACCCCATTCGGGCGAGTTCGCCCGGCTGACGGGAAAGGAACCAGGGCCGGACCGGACGGCGTCGGTGCGTGCCCTCGCCGCCGACTGGGGAGCACACGTGCTCCTCAAGGGCAGGGCCACGGTGATCGCGGAACCCGGTGGTGACGTTTTCGTCAATGAAGCGGGTGGTTCGTGGTCGGCCACCGCTGGCGCGGGGGATGTACTCTCCGGCATTGTGGGATCGCTCATGGCGGCGGGCATCGCCCCGAACCGCGCCGCAGCGATGGGCGCTCGTGCGCACTCACTGGCCGCAAATCTGGCCGCTAGGGGGGATCCTGAGGGGCCATCGGGTGGGCGGGCCGCCGCTCCGATCTCCGCCTTGGTGCTGCTGGCGCAGCTCAGGGAATCGATCAGGATCCTGCGTGCGGGGGTCTCACCCGAGAAAATGTCGGATCTATCGTGAATGAGAAGATCGAGCGCATGAGGTTCGCTGAAACAGTGTCGTCGGGCGAGCGCAGCCATACCGGCCGCGGCGTCCATCCCAGGGCGAAGTCGGCGCCGCAGGCCGAAGCCGTGGTGGATCTGGATGCGATCGCGCACAACGTCCGGATATTGCGCGAGAGCGCGCGTGACGCCGCTGTGATGGCCGTCGTGAAGGCCGACGGCTACAACCATGGCGCCGTGCCGGTCGCGAAGGCGGCGCTGGCTGCCGGAGCCTCGGAACTCGGGGTGACGACGGTGTCGGAGGCGCTCGTACTACGACGGGCCGGAATCGAGGCGCCCATCCTCGCCTGGATGCACACAATCGACGCCGATTTCGCCCCAGCGATCTTGGCCGGGATCGAGGTGGGGGTGTCCTCGCCGCGACATGTCGCCGCAGTGGTTGCGGGTGCGCACAGAGTGGGCGAGACGGCGATCGTGACGATCAAAGTAGACACGGGGCTGAACCGCAACGGCGTGGCACCGGACGAATTGGAACAGGTCCTGGTGGATCTTGCACGTGCACAGGCAGAGGGCTCGGTGCGACTTCGCGGAATCTTCTCGCATCTCGCTCACGCCGACGAACTGCACCACGCCACTATCGATGCTCAGCGTGACCGACTGGTGAGTGCGGTTGGGGACGCGAAGCGTCACGGTCTGATCCCCGAGGTGGTCCATCTGTCGAATTCTGCGGCCACGCTGACTCGGCCCGACCTTCGATTCGACATGGTCCGTCCGGGAATTGCGATCTACGGATTGTCTCCGGTTCCAGAACTCGGTCAATACGGATTGCGGCCGGCGATGTCGCTGCGATCGCGGGTGGCGTTGGTGAAGAAGGTCGCGGCAGGCGAAGGCGTGTCCTACGGGCATGCGTGGGTCGCACCGCGTGACACGACGGTGGCTCTGCTTCCGCTCGGATACGCCGACGGGCTTCCACGCGCGCTCAGCGGCCGGTTCGAGGTCCAACTCGGCTCGGCACGCCGCCCCGGTATCGGCCGCGTCTGCATGGACCAGGTGGTGGTGGATCTCGGACCCGACGGCGGCGGGGTCCGCGAAGGCGATACCGCGATCTTCTTCGGTAACGGGGATCTCGGCGAACCCACCGCGCAGACGTGGGCAGACGAACTCGACACCATCCACTACGAGGTGGTGACCGGGGTGCGGGGACGAACCGTGCGCAGCTACATCGGCGGAACGTCGACGTGAGTCGTCCGGTATCGCCGGATAACGGCGGGCTCGCCATGAGCGGGACAGTGGTGTTGCCCACGTCGGAGGACACCGAGCAGTTCGGACGCCAGCTTGCGAGGGGACTCGTCGCGGGTGATCTGGTGGTGCTCGACGGACCCCTCGGTGCGGGGAAAACCGCTCTGACGAAGGGCATTGGAGCGGGGCTCGGGGTGCTGGGACGAGTGACGTCCCCCACTTTCGTCATCGCTCGCGAACACCGGCCCGGGGCTCGGCCGGACGGGGGTACACCGGTCGGCATGGTGCATGTGGACGCCTACCGATTGGGTGACAGTGGGCCGCATGCACTCGACGAACTCGACGCCCTCGACCTCGACACCGACCTGGCCTCAGCGGTGGTGGTGGTCGAATGGGGAGAGGGAATTGTCGAGCAGTTGACCGATCGTCACCTGCGTGTACGCCTGCGCCGAGAACCGGGGACCGATGTCCGGACGGCCGACTGGGAGTGGATTTCCTGAAGGGTCGGGTGTCGGGGCCGACTCCGGCATACGGGTACCCTCGAGTACCGTGCTTGTTCTCGCCATCGACACGTCCACGCCTGCCGTGACCGCGGGAGTCGTCCGTGTCTCGGGCGATTCCGCATCCGAAGGTGTGGTGGACACCCTGGCGGTGAACGTGACGGTCAACGCGCGCGCGCACGCGGAGGTGCTCACTCCACACATCATGGAATGCCTCGCCGAGTCAGGTCATGTGGCGCAGGATCTCGACGCGGTCGTGGTCGGAACGGGGCCGGGGCCGTTCACCGGTCTGCGGGTAGGGATGGCCACGGCGGCTGCCTTCGCGGACGCACTGGGTGTTCCGGTTCACGGAGTGTGCAGTCTCGACGCGATCGCGGCTCAGGTGGACGGCGATCGAAACCTGCTCGTCGTCACCGATGCCCGCCGGCGTGAGGTGTACTGGGCGCGGTACTCGGCAAGGCAGCGGGTGGAGGGTCCCGCCGTGGTGAAGCCGAGCGAACTCGAGCCGAGCCCGTCCGAGGTGGTGGCGGGTTCGCCCTCGCACGTCGACCTGTTCGACCTTCCGGTCGAACCCGTCGAAACACCTTCGCCCGCAGGTCTTGTCACGGTGGCTACGGACGCACTGCTCGGTGGCGTGGAACCTGGGCCACTCGTGCCGCTCTACCTCCGGCGCCCCGACGCGGTCGAGTTGGCGGACCGGCAGAAATGACGTTCCGTATCGAACCGATGGCGGTCTCGGATGCCGAACGTTGTGCGGAGCTCGAGGTAATCCTCTTCCCTGGCGACGGACCGTGGAGCGCAGACGCTTTCCGGGCGGAGCTCGCCGCCCCTCATTCGCATTACGCGGTGGCACGCGACGACGTCGGTCAGCTCGTGGGATACGCGGGAATCGCACTGTTGGGTAACAGCATGCATCCCGAATCCGAGATCCACACGATCGGAACGGATCCGGCGTATCGACGCCGGGGCGTAGGCCGAGCCCTCCTGGACGAGCTCCTCCGAAAAGCCGACACTCGAGGTGGCCCGGTATATCTGGAGGTGCGAACGGACAATGATGCGGCGATCGCGCTGTACCGCCGTGTTGGTTTCGAGATCGTAGGGACACGTAGAAAGTACTACCAACCGAGCGGTGCCGATGCGTTCACGATGCGTCGGTCCGGATCAGCTGAGGAGCCGGCTCAATGATCGTCATGGGAATCGAAAGCTCTTGTGACGAAACCGGAGTCGGTATCGTCCGCTGGAACGGTGACGGCAGCTGTGAGCTTCTCGCGGACGAGGTTGCATCCAGTGTCGACCAGCACGCTCGCTACGGCGGGGTCGTGCCGGAGATCGCGTCCCGCGCCCATCTCGAGGCGATCGTCCCGACGATGCGGCGAGCCCTCGAAGCTGCCCGGGTTTCCAAGCCGGACGCCCTCGCCGTCACCATCGGTCCCGGTCTCGCCGGGGCCTTGCTGGTAGGTGTCGCGGCCGCCAAAGCGTATGCGGCGGCCTGGAATGTGCCGTTCTACGCGGTGAATCATCTCGGCGGCCACGTTGCGGTCGACACACTCGAACACGGGCCGATGCCGCCCTGTGTGGCGTTGCTCGTCTCGGGTGGCCACACTCATCTGCTACACGTCAATGATCTCGCCGAGCCGATCGTGGAGTTGGGAACAACAGTCGACGACGCTGCCGGTGAGGCTTTCGACAAGGTGGCCCGGCTTCTCGGGCTCGGATTCCCAGGTGGCCCTGCCCTCGATGCTGCGGCCCAAACGGGCGACCGGAATGCGATCTCGTTTCCGCGGGGTATGACCGGACCGAGGGATGCGCGGCACGACTTCTCGTTCTCCGGGCTGAAGACGGCCGTCGCCCGCTACGTGGAGTCCAAACAGCGAGCAGGCGAGTCCTGGTCCGTACCGGACATTGCGGCCAGCTTCCAGGAAGCCGTCGCGGATGTTCTGACGATGAAAGCAGTGCGCGCGGCGCGGGATGTCGGGGTGGACACTCTGGTACTCGGCGGCGGCGCCACGGCGAATTCGCGCATTCGCGCGCTGGCTGAGCAGCGTTGCGTGGAAGCGGGACTGACATTGCGGATCCCAAAACCGCGACTGTGCACCGACAATGGGGTGATGATCGCTTCACTCGGCGCACACCTGATCGCGGGCGGCGCCGTACCCTCACAGCTCACGGCGGCTAGTGACCCCGGGTTGTCCGTGGCGACCAGTCAGGTGCTGCGATGATCGCGCTCACCTGAACGCGTTGGGTGCGACGACCATCGTGGTGGGGAGCGCCGCGGGCGCATCTTGCGTAGCCTCGAGAGGTGCCGAGTCGGCATCGTTGCGGGTAATTCCCGGAACTATTGGCCACATGGGTGGAGTCGCAGGCCATTGGATGTGCGGCCACTGGCGGAGCACCGGGGTGGCTTCGGCCGCGGGCAGCACTGTCGGGGTGATCGACGCCGGTTCGTTGGTAGTGGGATGGGACGTCGAAGCCAGTCCCCCCGCTATGCCGTTGCCGTCGTCTGGCTCGACTATGTTGCGGGCAACTCTGGTCGGCGAGTGTTCGGATGTCGGCGAAGGCGCGTTGGACGGAATCGCGGTTGAGGCGGGCGCGGCCGTCGTAGTCGCGACTTGTTCGGTGGCTTGCACGTTGTCGGTGCCCACCGGGAACACGCTGGGAGAGCGGGGCGGTGTGAGCCCATACCAACCGAATCCGAGTACGAGTGCACCGGCCACGAGCGCACAGACCACTGCCCCGGACAGTTTTGACACCGAGACCGAGCGGTTCGAACCGCTCGCGGGATACTCGTCGATGGTCGAGGAAACGGCGAGCAACGCCGCCCCCTTTGCCGTTGCGGTGTCGGGTTCAGGTACCGCGATCACCTGCATGGGGAAAGCGTCGGTGACGCCAGTTCTTATTGCGGGGATGTTTGCCACACCGCCGATCAGGGCCAGCGCTTCGGGAGGGTGCGGCGAGTCGGCGATGGTGGCGCGGATGAACTTGACCGCGAGCGCGACGGCCGGTGCGCAAATTTCGTCGAGAGTGGTGCGGCTGATCTCGACTGGGCGAATGCCCTGCAGATCGAGGTCGATGTGCGCGATCGGCTCCGAGGACAGCTGTTCCTTGGCGACGCGGCACCGAGCCGAGCGCAGGGGCCGGTCCAGGTGGCGCGAGGAATGCGCGGCCGGGAGGCTACCCATGACGTGGTCGTAGATGAGGTCGTCTATCTTGCGTCCACTGACATCAGTTGTGCGGTCAGCGTGCAGTACCGCGCCGGTCACCTGATCGACCAGGACGACGGATAGTCCGGATTCGCCGAAGTCGGCGATGGCCACGGTGGTGTGCTGGGCTACTTCGCCGGTGTAGCGCAGATATGCGAGCGCAGCGGCGGCCTCCGGAACGAGATGCACCCGGTGCTGCTGCCTGCTGACGGCGTTGCGAATCGCGTGGGCCTGTTTGGAGGTTCGGTAGGCGACAGCGAGCGCATCGGGGGTGACGAGGGCGGCGGGAACCTGCGTGGTCATCAGTGAGATGGACGAGCGAACCAGATCGCCGAGATCGGAATGTGACTGGTCAGCGGAGAGGAATCGGAACTCGACGTTCTGTACCCCGTTCGGTGATGTGGTCACGAGGGCAGAACCGACGCCCGCCGCACCGGTCGACATCCCCAAAGACGTACCCATCACACACCACCTTGCATATCTGACGCGTGACCTGCTGTCTCTGTCGGAGCGTCCACCTCAGCCGAGAATTCCTTCCTCTGTATCGCCGACTGTTATCTGAACGTTACAGAAAATGTGCTGACTTCGCTTACCTACCTCGCCTGCAGAGGCGAGGATTACCGGCGATAGCCCGGACCACCTGCATAGTTGTCCAAAGGAATCGTATGGGACACGCAAGTGATGCTCGCAACTTCAGCCACCGCGAGCGTCGTCTTTTGTTGTGGCGCGCGGTTATGCGTCCGCTGCTGCTGGTATCGGTCTGCTTGGCAGCGTATTTTGTGCTGCCCTGGACATCCATCGACGACCTGTCTGTCCTAGCGGTCTTGATCGGCGGCCTCCTCGTCGTTCTCGTGATCGGGGCCTGGCAGATCCAGCGAATCATGTCCTCCGAGGCGCCGGTGCTCCAAGGAGTAGAGGCGCTTGCGGTGATCCTGCCTGTCTACCTCCTCGGGTTCTCGGTGACCTACCTGCTGATATCCGAGCGCTATCCCGAATACTTTTCCGAACCCCTCACGCGGATGGGGGCTCTGTACTTCTCACTCACGGTGTTCTCGACCGTGGGTTTCGGCGACATCGTCGCGGTGGCCGATGCGGCCAGAGCGATTGTGAGTGTGCAGATCGTCGGCAACATGATTCTCATCGGTGCGGGCATCCGACTGGTCGTGGCCGTCGTCGGCTGGGCCAGCCGACGACGGCACTAGCGAACCGCGGAAGCGCCGCCGCTTCTGGAGCTGAGCTATTCGTCGTTTGTGACGAATAGCGGCTCAGCCACGGTCCGAGACAAGCAACAGTTCGGCGTTCTGGTCCCGGGACTTGCCCCCCTTGGAGGGATTGCCGTTGGGGTCGTTGAAGGCGAATTCCCGGTACAGCGACGCAAGCCCCGTCGGCGAGAGATCGGTGTAGTCGACGGAATACGGGCTGTCGGCTTCGAACAAGGTGGTGAAGAGCGAGATGGTGCCGTCCTCGTTGTCGGCCACCTCGATGATCCGCCCGAGTTGGGGGAAGTCGATGTGCGATGCCGTATTGATCTCCCAGAACGACTGCCCCGGAGTGTCCCCCTCCTTGGGCCTGATCTTGTTCCTGTGGCTGTGTCCGTTGACCCACGCGAGCACGTTCGGGAACCTGTGCAGCAGATCCACCACCTCGGCGCCGGGCACTCGGCGCTCCGACGGGTTCGTCGGGTCCTTGCGTAGATTGTTCATGCTGCTCGTGTGGTGGCTGAACAGCACGAACCAGGTGTCGGTGCCCTGTCGCGACACAGGTGAGCCGTCGGTATCGAAGTACCGGCTACTGCCCGCGATCAAAGTATCCTCGAGCCACTTGAACTGCTCTTCACCGAGCGATCCTTCGGCGAAGCCGGCGTGGTTCGTGGAGTCCATTCCGATCCCGACGACGCCTGGGGCCATCTCGAAGGTGTAGTAGCCGATCCCGGTCTCGTCCGCATCCGGTGCGAAACCGTGGCCGACGGGGCCTGGGCCTTTGTGCTTCGGTTTCAGGTGTTCGGCGATGAACTCGCGTGGCGTGAACGGTTTGCGGGCGGGATCGGATGTGACCCTTTGTGCCCCCTTGGTGAACGAGGACAGGGTGGCAAACACAAGCTCGGCGTCGCCGGAGGCGGCGGCGGAGCCGAGGACGTCCAGCTGTTCCGCTGATCCCGGTTCCATGAACTTCCACGAACCGGTGTACATCCGCTCGAGCAGCGGGACACCTGTCGGAATGCTGCCTACCACTGTGTCGTCGTGATTGCCGAACACGCAGTACCACGGGGTGTTCAGTCCCGGGCTGTAGAAGGGGGCGATAGCGGCGTCGAGCAGTCCCGGAATGTCGGGATATCCGGCCTTCTTGTACTTGTCCTGGATCGACTTTCCTGGGTTCCAGTACAGATCCACACCCGAGTCCTGCACACCTTCGTAGGTGTCGGGATCGCCCGTGTTAGGGGTGATGGTGCCACCGTTCATGGCGGTGAGGAACCACTCCAGTTCGGCGAATTCCTTGTTGTCGGTGTTGTCTCCGGTGGTCACGACCGCGTCGAACTTGCGCTGGGTGTGCGGTCCGGATGCGATTGCATTGATTCGCTTGACCAGGGCGGTGAGGCCCTGGACTGTCAGCGTCTCCTGGGGGCGGAAGGCGGCGCCGTTGTAGGAGTCGAGGAACTCGAAGCGCAGCGGTGACTGAGTATCAATGAGGTGAACGTCCGTGATCTGCACGAAGGAGGCGAGGGCGGTGCGCCGGTCCTCGCGGCCGCTCTTGGCCTCGGCAAGTTCTTCGCGGATGACCGTCGCCCAGCCCGGTCCCGCGACGAGGCGGCGATATCCGGAGCTGCCGTCGGGGCTGGCTACCGCTTCGAGAGTGGTGCCGGCGGCGGCGGAGGAGGTGGGTAGCGGTACCGCGCCTGCGTATTGCAAACCCCAAGGGCGCGTTCCGAATCCCACCGCCCCCACAGCTCCGAGCCCCGCGAAAGTCAAGAATGAACGTCGAGTGATATCAGCCACGCGGGCACACTACGCGAGGGATCGTCGACCGAAAGCCGATTCCGTGATCCACGACGCAGTGACGCTCACCACATCGCCCGGAGTGAAGCCGGGGCCGGTGTGATGGGCATCAACGACCTGACGGGAGCAACAGTTCGACGTTGCGGTCGCCCTCGCCGCCGGTCTTGAGTTCTACCTTGGCGTGAATGTCGTTGAAGGAAAACTCCCGATACAGCGATGCCAACCCCAGGGGTGAGAGGTCGGTGTAGTCGACCGAATATGGGCTGTCGGCCTCGAACAGGGTGGCGAGGAGGGAGACCGTGCCGTCCTGGTTGTCGGCCACCTCGATGATTCGTCCGAGTTGGGGGAAATCGATGTGCGATGCGGTGTTGATCTCCCAGAACGACTGCTCCGGGTTGTCCCCTCGCTGTGGTGTGATCCTGTTCTCATGAGTGTGGCCGTTGACCCACGCGAGCACGTTCGGGAACCGGTGTAGCAGATCCACCAACTCGGCACCGGGTATCCGGCGTTCGCGCGGGTCGGTCGGATCCGGTTCGAGGTTGTCCATGGTGTCACTGGTGTGGTGGCTGAACAGGATGAACCAGCTGTCATTGACGGAATTCGAGACCGGTGAGCCGTCCGAGTCGAAATAGCGACTGCTCCCGTCCTTCAGGGTTTGCTCGATCCACTTGAACTGTGCCTCGCCGAGCGAGCCGTCGATGAAGCCGGCACGGTTGGTGGAGTCCATGCTGATGCCGATGACACCAGGGGCGATCTCGAAGGTGTAATAGCCGATCCCGGTCTGGCCGGCATCCGGCGCGAAACCGTGGCCTCTCGGTCCCGGGCCTTCGTTGGCCGGATCGAGGTGTGCCGCAATGAATTCTTCCGGCGTGAAGGGTTTCCGGGACAGGTCGGGTGTGACCTCCCGCGGCTTCGAGGTGAACGCGGCCAGTGCGTTGAACACGTCTCCTGCGCTACCGGTACTGGAGGCGGAGCCCAGGGAACTCGTTTCCTCGGATGTGGGCACCTCCATCTTCTTCGAGCCGATGTACATGTCTTCGAGCAGGCCGATGCCGTTCGGGAGGGTGCCCTGTACCGAATCGTCGTGATTGCCGAACACGCAGTACCACGGGGTGTTCAGGCCGGGGCTCGAGAACGAGGTGAGTGCGGCGGGTAGAAAGTCTGGCAGCTCAGGGAACCCGGCCTTCTTGTACATGTCCTGGATCGACGAGCCAGGGTTCCAGTACAGGTCTGCACCCGAGTTCTGCACACCCTCGTATTCGGCCTTGCCGGTGTTGGGGATGATGGTGCCGCCGTTCATGGCGGTGAGGAACCAGTTCAGTTCGACGGTTTCCTTGTTGTCGGTGTTGTCTCCGGTGGTCACGACTGCGTCGAACGCGCGCCCGGTGTGCGGGCCGGAGGCGAGCGAGTTGACCCTCCTGACCAGGGCGGCGAGGCCCTGAGCAGTGAGCGTCTCCTGGGGGCGGAAGGCCGAGGGTTCGAGGGGGTGGAGGTATTCGACGCGGGCGGGGGACTGGGCATCGACTATGTGGACGTCAGTTAATTGCACGAAGGAGGCGAGGGCAGTGCGCCGACCTTCGCGCCCGGCCTGAGCTGAGACGAGCTCCTCGCGGACGATATTCGGCCAGCCGGCTCCCGCCATGAGCTTGCGGTATCCGGAGCTACCGTTGGGGCGGGCCACGGCCTCGAGCGTGGTACCGGCGCCGGAGGTGGGCAGCGGTTGCGCGCCTGCGTATTGCAAACCCCAAGGGCGCGTACTCAATCCCACTGCCCCTACCGCACCGAGCCCAGCAAATGTCAGGAATGAACGTCTTGTGATGTCAGCCACGCCGGTACCATACGTCACGAATCGTTAAACAGCGAGGCTTTCTGTGATCAACGCTACATCAACCGTTAATGTCCGATTTACCTAGTATTCAGAAACCCGCGTAAGAACCTGCCTCGAGTAAAGACCTCGCGGTACTGGCATCGGGTTGTCGAGGTGCGCGAATTCTCCGGCCGCACGCCTCGATCCGATCCTTGTTCCGTTTCCAGTTCCGGCGGAGACCACACCGGGACCCTGCTCCTTGAGGGTTGGCACTCTCGCGTATAGAGTGCCAAGTGGCGCCGATCGAGCTCCGGCACCCGCGACGACGGGGCGTGTGAAGTGCCGTATACGGAACACTCAAACATAGAGTCCGAGGAAGGCCTCGGACCTAGATACCCCAAAGTGGAGGGCTCATCGTGGCGAGCGTGAACATCAAGCCGCTCGAGGACAAGATCCTCGTCCAGGCCAACGAGGCAGAGACGACGACCGCCTCTGGCCTGGTCATTCCCGACACGGCCAAGGAGAAGCCCCAGGAGGGCACCGTCGTCGCAGTCGGCGAAGGCCGCGTCAACGAGCAGGGCAATCGCATCCCGGTCGACGTCAAGGAGGGTGACACGGTCATCTACTCCAAGTACGGCGGAACCGAGATCAAGTACGCCGGTGAGGAGTACTTGATCCTGTCGGCACGCGACGTGCTGGCTGTCGTCTCCAAGTAAGACATACGTGATCCGCCCCGGTGTCCCCACAGGATCCCGGGGCGGAGTGCGTTCACGCGCGTAACCCCCTGAGATCCAGGAGAAGACAGAACATATGTCCAAGCAGATTGAGTTCAACGAAACCGCGCGCCGGTCACTCGAGCGCGGGGTCGACAAGCTTGCCGACGCGGTCAAGGTGACCTTGGGTCCGCGTGGCCGCCACGTAGTTTTGGCCAAGGCGTTCGGTGGACCCACGGTCACCAACGACGGTGTGAGCATCGCACGGGAGATCGAGCTCGAGGACCCGTTCGAGAACCTCGGCGCGCAGCTGGTCAAGAGCGTCGCCACCAAGACGAATGACGTTGCGGGCGACGGCACGACGACGGCCACCGTGCTGGCGCAAGCCATCGTGCGCGGCGGCCTGAAGAACATTGCGGCGGGTGCGAACCCGATGGCGCTCGGTGTCGGAATCGGCGCTGCAGCCGACAAGGTCGTCGAGACGTTGCTCGCAGCCGCCACTCCGGTCGAAGGCAAGAAGTCCATCGCCCAGGTCGCTACCGTGTCTTCGCGTGACGAGGAGATCGGCGAGATGGTCGGCGAGGCTCTCACGCGCGTCGGCTCCGACGGCGTCGTCACGGTGGAGGAATCCTCTACCCTCGCAACCGAACTCGTGATCACCGAGGGTGTTCAGTTCGACAAGGGCTTCCTCTCGCCGTACTTCGTCACGGACCTCGACGCACAGAAGGCCGTGTATGAGGATGCTCTCGTACTGCTGTACCGCGAGAAGATCAGCTCGCTGCCTGACTTCCTGCCGCTGCTCGAAAAGGTTGCCGAGAGCGGCAAGCCGCTCCTGATCATCGCGGAGGACGTCGAGGGAGAGGTGCTCTCAACGTTGGTGGTCAACTCCATCCGGAAGACCGTCAAGGCCGTCGCGGTCAAGGCGCCCTTCTTCGGCGATCGCCGCAAGGCGTTCCTCGAAGACCTCGCCGTCGTCACCGGCGGCACGGTCATCAACTCGGATGTGGGGCTGACGCTGAGGGACGCCGGGCTGGACTTGCTCGGTAGCGCGCGCCGCATCGTGGTCAGCAAGGACGAGACGACGATTGTCGACGGTGCGGGCACCCCTGCCGACATCGAGGGCCGTGTCGCGCAACTACGTCGGGAGATCGAGAACACGGACTCCGACTGGGACCGCGAGAAGCTCGAGGAGAGGCTGGCGAAGCTGGCCGGCGGTGTCGCCGTCATCAAGGTGGGCGCGGCAACGGAGACCGACCTCAAGGAGAGGAAGTTCCGTGTCGAGGATGCCGTGAACGCGGCCAAGGCCGCTGTCGCAGAGGGCATCGTCCCCGGCGGGGGTTCAGCTGTGGTTCAGGCCGGCGCAGAGTTGGTCGGCGACCTCGGTCTGACCGGCGACGAAGCCACAGGCGTCAGGGTCGTCCGCGAGGCGTTGCAGGCCCCGCTGTTCTGGATCGCCAACAATGCAGGCCTCGACGGGTCCGTCGTTACCAGCAAGGTTTCCGAGCTGCCCAAGGGCCACGGGTTCAACGCCGCGACTTTGTCCTACGGGGACCTGCTCGCCGACGGTGTCGTCGACCCGGTCAAGGTCACCCGTTCCGCAGTGGTCAACGCGGCATCGGTCGCGCGGATGATTCTCACCACCGAAAGTGCAGTGGTCGAGATGCCGGAGGAGCAGGAAGAGTCGGCCGGTCACGGGCACAGCCACTAGCCACCCCGCAAGGACCCCCCGCATGGATCAGCATGCGGGGGGTCCTTCTCGTTGTGGAGGAGGTAGATCGCCTAGTTGGGCTGGGTGGTCAGGCGGCGATACCCCGGCGGCGTTGGCGGGTGCGGCCCTCGCGTTCGGTCTCGGACATGCCGCCCCAAATTCCGTACGGCTCTGAAACTCTCAGCGCGTGGTCACGACACTCGGTAAGGACGGGGCAGCGGTTGCACATCTCCTTGGCGCGCCTCTCTCGCTGTTTACGTGCTCGTCCCCGCTCGCCGTCGGGGTGGAAGAACATCGAGGAGTCGACGCCACGGCACAGTCCGTGCATTTGCCAGTCCCAGATATCCGCGTTGGCGCCGGGAAGGTCGTCGGGTGCAGGCATATGGGCTCCTTACTTGCGAACTCGCCTCAGGCGACGAACACACTGCCGCCCTGAAGGTTCGAGCCACCGAATCATTTTCATGGCTAACAGTAGGGCCGTGTGCGAAATCACGTCAACAGGGTGGGAAGTGGGAAATTGCATATCGAGAATTCCGAAAATCACCCTGAAGAATGTTTACTTCCCGATGAATCTGTGATCATGTTCGACGTTCGTGAGGCGCAAACTGCGGATACCGAAGCCGGGACGCTGCGCGACGTTCATCTGAAATATGCAGGTAGGCGCAGTGTTTGTCTGCCCGGGCGGATTGGTGCCCGCGTGCGCAACCAAATGTTCAGATAATCGAAACAGAAGCTTCGGTTGCGGAAATCTGAAATTTCTACAAATCGAAGAAAATAGACGCCATCCCGAATAGCGACCCGAAAAACCGACTTGTTGAATCTTTTTCCATCCTTTCTGTCCGCCATTCTGATTTTTGTGAACGATAATTCACACCGATGCGTGCGATGTTCGATGGGTGCGGAATGCCGGGTTACGCACGGGCGAGGTTCTTCGCTCCGCTCGTCCGGACGATGAGATGATGTCGCCCGTGCCTGACCCGACGATTCTCTGCCGTGATATGACCGAGTCCCTGGCCGACGCGGCGTTCGGTACCCGCCCGGGCGAACTCGAGCTCCCGGGGTCCGCTGTTCCTGTAGAGCGCTGGATGCGAGCTGTGGCGTGGGGCGGGCAGGGGCATTACAGCCGGTCCCGCGCGGAACTAGCGACGCTGGCAGGCATCGCCGGGGAAGATTCCGTGGCCTCGTTGGCTTGGAGCACACAGGCCTCGCTCCTGAGGCAGCTCGGCTGGCACAGTATCGCGGCCGGATTCGACGGTAAGGCCCTGGCTCTGGCGGGGATGGGGCGTGAGGGTGCTGCGGAGACCCCGCTCATGCGAGAAGCACGGTGTGACGCACTCACCGGACTTGCGGCGGACGCCCTGGGGTGCGGTCGGCTGGCACTGGGTTGGCGGTTGCTCGATCGCTGCGGTACGCGGCTGACCGGTGGTGTGGGTCTTGCGATGTGGCGACAGCGCGTGCGGCATCACTGGGTGAGTGCGGAACTGTCCCTGGCCGGCGGAGACTTCGCGGGCGCCAGGCGCCACGCCGATGCTGCGGCAGAAATTTCTCGAGTTGCCGGGTCGGTTCGACATCACATCAAGTCGGATCTGTTGCGCAGTGCCTCGATGACCGGAATGTCCGATTCGAGCCCCGCGGTCCGGCTTGCAGCAGATGTACTCGGCAGGTGTGACGAATACGGCCTCATGCCTCTGAAGTGGGCTGCTGCGATGTTGCTCAGTGGTGTGTCGAATGATTCACATGCGGAGGGGATTCGTCTGGAGTGCGAAGAGATTATCCGGGCGAGGGGTGGACGCTTCCGGATCTGACGCTACCGACCGCCAGATTCCCGGGAGAATTTTGCCCGAATCCGGTTCAATACCGCTCGGTAGGCACCGTTACCCTTGGGGGTGTTCCGCTGAGCGCGGGAGCCCACCCGTCATATCGGGTGGTGCCACTGTAACGCCAGGACGTTCAGCCACGATGACTAATACGAGCGAGGAGTTGGACTCAGCCGTCTCTGCTGCAAAGCAGGGCGACCGGGCTGCTCTAGCTCTGGTCCTGGAAACAATTCGGCCCATGGTTGTGCGCTACTGCAGAGCCAGGGTCGGTGCTGCGGAGAGGGGGCAACTCTCGGCAGATGACGTGGCACAAGAAGTGTGTCTCGCCGTGATGACGGCCTTGCCTCGCTACGAGGATCAGGGCCGGCCGTTCATGGCGTTCGTCTATGGGATCGCCGCGCACAAGGTCGCTGACGCGCATCGGACCTCCGGACGTAACAAGTCGGAGCCGTACGCCGAAGTACCAGATGTCGTAGCCAAAGACGACGGACCCGAACAGAGGGCGCTGGACTCGGAAGCGAGCAGACAGATGAACGAACTGCTGAGCACGCTGCCGGACAAGCATCGGGAGATTCTGATTCTCCGCCTCGTGGTCGGTATGTCGGCGGAAGAGACGGCCGCAGCCGTGGGCAGTACTGCGGGAGCTGTGCGTGTGGCTCAACACCGAGCCATTGCGAAACTGAAGAAGGAAGTAGCGAGGGCAGGTGAGAGGTTTGGCTAGGGGTACTGGGCGCGACGGCAACAATCCCAATGCCGATCTCCCCGGAGACGACGCGCCGGTGGACGTAGCGGCTGTTCGGCGCGATGATGCGTTCATCGACGCTATCGCTGCCGATGGCCCGGTGTCGACGGATTCGCCGGAGCAATACGAGCTTGCGCTCCTGTTGGCCGATTGGCGCGCGGACATCGGGGCGACTCCGATGCCGACCGACCCTTCGCTCGACGATGTGATCGCGGCCGTCGAGGCGTCGGAGGCGCGCTCGGCACGCAGCGCTGCCCTCGGAAGGCTCCGGCTGCTTCGACCCCTCGCCGCGGCTGCCGCCGGGATCGCGGTCGTCATGGGCGGCGCCACGATCTTCTCTTACAACGCCGAACCGGGCGATCCGCTGTGGAGCGTCAAGTCGGTCGTGTTCAGTCAGCAGGCAGACTCTACGGTCGCGAGGATCGACACCACCTCACAACTGGAGCAAGCCGAGCGGATGATCGCCGAGGGCGATGCCCCGCGCGCGAGGGACATGCTGGCAACCGCTGCAGACCGTGCTGGTGCTGTACGCGAACCGGATGTGCGCAGCGAACTCGAGGGGTGGCGTTCGAAGCTCGCCGCCGAGGTTGAGGAGATTGCGCCCACCACACCGGAAGCGACACCACCCCCCGCCACGACCACCACGAATGAGCCGACTGCGACAACCGAGCCGCCGTCCTCAGTCACCGGGACACCGGAATCCACGGTGCCGACTACCGATGCGTCCCCCACCAGCGCTGCGCCGACGGCGGGCCCCGGGGAACCGGCCAGTTCGCCGGGGCAGTCGCCGTCGCCCACGATGTCGCCGACGACGACACCGGACTCCACCATCGTCACGGTCACGCCTTCTCCTTCGCCTTCTCCTTCGCCGACGGAGGAGACGAGCATCGAACCGCCGGTTCGGCAGCCTTCGAACGGAACCTCGTCAGTGGAGCCCACCACCGCACCAACGACCGTTCCTTTCACCGGCAGCGGGTAGTCGACGCCGGGAGGAATTCGGCTTGATACGACTGTGGCCCGACGCTCAATGCGTCGGGCCACAGTCGTATCAGTCGGTCGATAAGGTCAGGCGTCGAGGCCGTCCCCATGAAGCGCGTCGTTCATCGAGGCGTCCGCGTAGCCGCGGCAGTAGTCCCAAGTGACGTACGCCTCGGGAGTCGGGTCGTATGCCGGCTCGTGCGGGCGTACGGTGCCGTCGACCAACAGTTGGAGGAGGTTGGCGCGGAGCATGTCCCAGTCGTGATAGTGATCTTGCTGGCAGTCCTCGCAGCACACGACGAGACCACGGATCCCTCGATGAGCCAGCAGCGACTCGTAGACGGTGAGGTCGGCCAAATCTTCCTCCACGGCGAGGCGCTCGTGAGGATCAAGTGGCTGACCTGGTTCGATCGCGTCGAGAGCGGTGGACGGGTCGACCGGGTCTCCGGCGAAGGGGTCCGGAGGCAGACCTGGAGGCAATTGATCTCGCACAGCACCACCGTACGCAGGTTGTCCCCGTCTGCGCCAGCCGTTCGGCGTACGCCCAGCGTGGGTAGGCTCTGTGACGATCACATCGAGCCGATATCATGATGTTTGGAGCCGGGAATCGGGATCGTCGATCCGTTCTTTCCCAGTATCCGCAATCCGAAACTTTGCGCCAGATCGAAGATCCGACCGACCGCAGACGGCGTCACCGGCGCTGCATCTATCTCTCCATGGAGGGCCGCAACCGCATGACAAGTTCCGCAGGACATGTGCACACCGGCGGTGATGACCCCAACAAGGTCGCGATGCTGGGTCTTACGTACGACGACGTCCTGCTCCTGCCGGCGGCGTCGAATGTCATCCCGGGCCAGGTCGATACGTCCAGCCAATTGACGCGCGATATTCGACTGCGGGTTCCTCTCGTCAGCTCTGCAATGGACACCGTCACCGAGGCCCGCATGGCCATCGCGATGGCCCGTGCCGGTGGAATGGGGGTCCTGCACCGCAACCTGTCGATAGAAGCCCAGGCCGGGCAGGTGGAGACGGTCAAGCGGTCCGAGGCGGGAATGGTCACGGATCCGGTGACCTGTAAGCCGACCGACACCCTCGCCGACGTCGACGCCAAGTGCGCACGTTTCCGAATCTCAGGACTACCGGTCACCGACGACTCCGGGCAGCTCGTCGGCATCATCACCAACCGCGACATGCGATTCGAGGTCGATCAGAACCGCCCGGTATCCGAGGTGATGACGAAGTCGCCCCTGATCACCACTCAGGAAGGCGTTACCGCGGAAGTGGCTCTGGGGCTGCTCCGCCGCCACAAGATCGAGAAGCTGCCGATCGTGGACGGGCAGGGCAAATTGACCGGCCTCATCACGGTGAAGGACTTCGTGAAGACCGAGCAGCACCCGGACGCCACCAAGGACCGTGACGGACGGCTGCTGGTGGGTGCGGCCGTGGGCGTGGGCGACGAGGCGTGGAGCCGGGCGATGGCCCTCACCGACGCCGGGGTCGACGTGCTCGTGGTCGACAGCGCACACGGCCACTCCGCCGGTGTGCTCGACATGATCTCGAAGCTCAAGGCCGAGGTCGACGAGCGGGTACAGATCATCGGCGGCAACGTAGCGACCCGTGGCGGCGCGAGTGCGCTCATCGAGGCCGGCGTGGATGCCGTCAAGGTCGGTGTCGGCCCCGGTTCGATCTGCACGACCCGTGTCATCGCCGGTGTCGGTGCGCCGCAGATCACCGCGATCCTCGAGGCGGTTGCCGCGGCCAAGCCGCACGGTGTGCCGGTCATCGCGGACGGTGGACTCCAGTTCTCCGGTGACATCGCCAAGGCGCTTGCAGCGGGGGCTTCGACAGCCATGCTCGGTTCACTGCTCGCGGGCACGGCGGAGTCGCCGGGTGAGCTGATTCTGGTGAACGGCAAGCAGTACAAGAGCTACCGCGGAATGGGTTCCCTCGGTGCCATGCAGAGCCGCGGTGCGGGGAAGTCGTATTCCAAGGATCGCTACTTCCAGGACGATGTGCTCTCCGAGGACAAGCTCGTCCCGGAGGGTATCGAGGGCCGAGTCGCGTTCCGTGGCCCACTGTCTCAGGTCACCCATCAGCTCACAGGCGGTTTGCGGGCGGCGATGGGCTACACGGGAGCTTCCTCGATCGAGGAACTCCAGGAGGCGCAGTTCGTCCAGATCACTGCTGCGGGCCTGAAGGAGAGCCACCCGCACGACATCACGATGACGGTCGAAGCTCCCAACTACACCGCCCGCTAGCAACCTCACGATTCACGAGAAAGGGACGCGTGTGCGCGACCTCGTTGAGATCGGCATGGGCCGAACGGCCCGACGAACCTATGAGCTGGACGACATCGACATAGTCCCCTCCCGGCGGACGCGATCGTCCAAGGAAGTGTCAACAGCCTGGCAGCTCGACGCATACAGGTTCGACATCCCTGTGCTGGCGCATCCCACCGACGCGATCGTGTCCCCGTCGTTCGCGATCGAACTCGGCAAGCGCGGTGGCCTCGGAGTCATCAACGGTGAGGGTCTGTGGGGCCGGCACGCCGACGTCGAGGCGAAGCTCGACGAACTGGTCACACTGGCGGATTCGGGTGACGTCGATGTGCCGATCAAGAAGCTGCAGGAGTTGCACGCGGCACCACTGCAGCCGGGTCTTCTCGCCGCTGCGGTGGCCCAGGTTCGTGAGGCCGGCGTCACAACCGCGGTGCGCGTCAGCCCGCAGAACGCGCGAGCGCTCACCCCACTGCTGCTCGAGGCGGGTATCGACCTGCTGGTCGTGCACGGCACGATCATCTCCGCCGAACACGTCGCCCACGGCGACAGCGAGCCGCTGAACCTCAAGACGTTCATCTCCGAACTCGATGTCCCCGTCGTCGCGGGCGGGGTGAGCGATCATCGGACCGCGCTGCACCTGATGCGCACGGGCGCGGCGGGTGTCATCGTCGGGTACGGCTCCACGGAGGGGGCTACGACGACCGGTGAGGTCCTCGGTATCGGAGTTCCTATGGCAACGGCGATCGCGGATGCGGCCGCGGCCCGCCGGGACTATCTGGACGAGACGGGCGGTCGCTACGTCCACGTCATCGCCGACGGCGACATCGCGTCTTCGGGCGACCTCGCCAAGGCCATCGCCTGCGGTGCGGACGCTGCCGTGCTCGGCGCACCGCTGGCCGTGGCCGAGGAGGCGCCGGGCGGCGGTTGGTTCTGGCCGTCGGTTGCTGCGCATCCTTCGGTTCCTCGCGGTGCGTTGCTGCCGGTCTCGTTCGGCGACCGTCCCTCGCTCGACAAAGTCCTCACCGGACCTTCCGACGACCCCCTCGGTTCCCTGAACTTCGTTGGTGGCCTGCGTCGCTCGATGGCCAAGTCGGGATACTCGGATCTCAAGGAGTTCCAGAAGGTCGGGCTGACCGTCCGCGCCTGAGGTGGCCGTTTGTGAAAGGCCAATTGCCCTCCGGTTCGGATTTCAGTTGAGGCCGCGTACCATTCCCGGGGCGGCGTGAGGGTCGCGGTCATGATGAGGGGGATTGATGGGGCTGCGTCTCGAACCGGAAGCGATCGAACAGTGTGTGCGTGTCTGCGATCAGATGCTGGATTCGATCGACAATGCACTCAGGGAAGCGAACGGACTTCAGAATGTGAGCGGGTTCGGTGATTTCCGGATTGGACACCAACTCGAGGCTGGGTACAAGCGCAAGGGGGAGACGGTTATCCAGCGACTCAAAGAGTATCAAGCCGTCATCGTGGCGATGCGGGAAGCGTTCGCGTCCGGCGGCGAGGCCTTCGCCGACACCGATGGGCAGTTCGCCCGGGTGCTGAACAGTCTCGACCCGCAGGTGGACCGATGATGCTGCGCCGCACCTCCGTCGCCGCATTCTTGGTGTTCGCGTCGATCCTGACTGCTTGTGGGTCTCCTGCTGCTGAACCGGAGGCTGCGTCGGCGTCGGAGACCGTACCGTCGTCTCCGACTGTTCGGGTGCCGCGTCAGGTGGATCAGTCGGATCGGCCGTGGGTGGTGTTCGATCCGTGTCTCGATATTCCGGATGAGGCGTTGGTGGAGGCGGGTTACGATCCGGAGTCCAAGGATGAGGATGCTGTCGCCGCCGACTATCACACGTTCCTGATCTGTAATTTCGACACCCCGCAACGCCAGTACGGGCTGGGTGTGTTCTCGGCGAATATCACCTTCGCCGAGGAGCAGGAGAAGGTGAAGGACTATTCCACGCCGATCGAGTTCGACGGGCGTCGCGCACTG
Source organism: Rhodococcus sp. WMMA185 (assembly GCF_001767395.1). NCBI lineage: Bacteria > Bacillati > Actinomycetota > Actinomycetes > Mycobacteriales > Nocardiaceae > Rhodococcus > Rhodococcus sp. WMMA185. Next base: position 866,986 of record NZ_CP017014.1, read on the forward strand.
CGCAAGACGTCATCCACGATCAGTTGCGCCATCAGCATGGAAACCAGCTACGGGATCCTGATCGTTTCCCGTCTCATTCAACTTACGCGGTCGGACCAGAACACCGAGGAGGAGCGATGCGTCGGGATCGAGGAGACCGCGAGCATCATCGCCCGCTATTTGCCTGAGAGGGAGCGGGAGTTGCAGGACGCCGGCCGGTGATGCTGCGTCGCACCTCCGTCGCCGCACTCTTGGTGTTCGCATCGATCCTCACCGCTTGTGGGTCTCCCGTCGAGGCACCGGAGGCTGCGTCGGCGTCGGAGCCCGCGCCGCTCTCTCCGACCGTTCGGGTGCCGCGTCAGGTGGATCAGTCGGATCGGCCGTGGGTGGTGTTCGATCCGTGTCTCGATATTCCGGATGAGGCGTTGGTGGAGGCGGGTTACGATCCGGAGTCCAAGGATGAGGATGCTGTCGCCGCCGACTATCACACCTTCCTGATCTGTTCGTTCAGGACCCCGCAACGCAAGTACGGGCTGGGTGTGTTCTCGTCGAACATCACGTTCGCCGAGCAGCAGGAGAAGTCAAAGGACTACGCCACGCCGATAATGCTCGACGGGCGCCGCGCACTGCTAGAGGTACCGACCGAGGGCATTTGCGATGTGAGCATGGAAACCAGCTACGGCATCTTGGGTGTCTCCCGACTCTTCTTCCCCTCGCGGTCGGACCAGGACGAGGAGGAGCGGTGCGTCGGGATCGAGGAGACCGCGAGCATCATCGCCCGTTACTTGCCTGAGAGGGAGCGGGAGTTGCAGGACGTCGGCCGGTGATGTTGCATCGCTCCTCGGCAGCACTCATGGTGCTCGTGCCGAAACTGACCGCTTCTACAGGGCCACCACTAGCGGTAGCCTAGTCGAGGCGACCGAACCCGATGACTGCGCGATCCGACTGCCAGTCGAGGTGATGCACCCGAATTTTCCCGCGCTCGTTGCCGCCGACGGTGGTCGCGGTGTCGCCGTCGACAGTAACGACGAAGTTGGTGTGTTGACCGAGCCGAAACTCGTTGTCGTACAGCACCACGTCACCGGTCTTGGGTCGATAGCCGTTGCCGATCGGCTCGTACCGGCCCTCGGACTCGTAGTACTCCCGCAGCGTGTAGACGCCGGGGATGCGCCAGGACCCGGAGTGCGGGTTCGACAGCGGATCACCGGCCTCGCGCATGATCCAGCTGACGAAGTTCGCGCACCACGGCTCCCTGACGCCGTCCGAGTAGAAGGTGCCCGGGCGTTGCGCGGTGTGTTCAGTCTCGAGCAAATCGACGATCTGCGCCTGCGTCGTCGTCAATGCAGTCCGGTCGACGTCGGGGAACGGCGCTGTGTCCCAGGGCAGATACCGCGACGGCACCCACAACAGCATGGCGCCCGCAGCCACCGCCAGCACCGCGACCACCGTGGTGATCCAGAGTGCGTGACGGCGACGGCGGGCGACAGGTTGTGCGCTCATGTATCCGAATGTAATCGGAGTCGATCGCCGCGGGATCGGGGAATTCGAGCCGTCAGGCGACGACGAGACCCTCGATCCTGCTGGCGCCGTCCCAACCACCCTCGGGTGCACCAAGACCGAACATGCTTGCAACGGTCGGTGCGACGTCTATGGTGCGAGCCTGGACGTCGTCGATGCGCAGGCCGCGACCCACCATCTGATGGCCACCGGTGACAAAGAACGGGATCGGCAACGTCACGTTGTGGCCGTGGTTGCCGGGGATCGGGTTCGACAGGGGTGTCGGATCGCTGAACCGCCAACCCGGAGCGCAGAACGCCACAACGTCACCGGCGAGGTCACCGAGATCGAGTTCCGCGGGGGTGCGCACCGATTCGACACCCGGAACTCCGGCTGCGATCTGCTTGATCCGCTCGACTGCCTCGCTGCGCCGCGCATCGTCGCCCACGAAGTAGATGAGGTCGGCGCCGCCGTTGTCGGCAATCCGGATCTGGCCGGCGAGAAGGGGATCCGCGTTGAGCGGGCGGTCGAGACCGATCAGGTTGGTCGGCACAGACCAGTCCATCGAGTGGTCCGCGAGTACGATCAGCACACTGCGCTCCCAGCGGCCCGATGCGCGCAGGAAGTCGACGAACCGCTGCACCTGGCCGTCCGTGTTGCGCAGGGCCGCGGTGCGCGCGATGCGGGTCGAGGGCCCCGACAGGTCGAGATGACCCACGCGGTCGACGTCGCCGAGATTGGTGAACGTCAGCCGAGGCGAATGCTCATCCACGATCTGGATCAGTGCCTCGACCGTGAAGTTGTCGGGCGCATGCTCGGTGCCGGGCAGCAGCGGGAACGGATCCCAGACCACCGACGCCCGGTTGCCGAACAACCCGTGCAAGTAGTCCTTGGAGAGCACGCTCGCGGTGGTCAGCCCCAGCTCGGTGCGGACGCGGTCGAGCACCGTCGCGGCCTGCAGATCGCTTGCACTGCCGAGGGTTCTGGTGTCATCGATCTGGCGGTCGTAGATCGTATTGGAGGGAATACCGTTGCGGTACGGCAGCACGCCGGTCATCATCGCGGCGTGGTTGGGTAGTGTCTCCGCGATCATGACCGAGGACGCGTCGGGGTACAGCGTGCCGTCAGCGGCGAGACCGGTAAGCGCTGGGGTGAGGGACGGATTCAGTTCGTCCGGGCGCATGCCGTCGACGACGAGCACATGCACATCGAGGTCGTCGCGCACCGCCATGCCGGGGGCCTGGGCTGCGGCCGTACCCTGGCCGGCCAATCCGGCGACTGCGACGCCTCCTGCGATCGCGGTCCCGCCGATCAGCACGTCGCGCCGGGTCAGTGTGCCGCTCATGCGCCCGCTCCCGGCCGGTAGCCGGCAGGATCGAGCGGGCCCGCTACCGGGCGGGCCTGCTGAGAGCCATCGGCGACGCCGTAGCTCATCGCGTGCCGCACGGTGGCGTGCTTGTCGGTCACATCACTGACGTAGAACCAGTCCATCTGCGCTCCTTGTTTGTTCACCTCGAACACGCCGTATCCGTTGGAGTCGAGTTCGACGTACCGTAGATGCCGATTCATCCCCTTGAAGGCCTCTTCGACGGCGATGGATGCGGTGCGTGGAGGAACGCCGAGCATCTCGTCGACGTTGGAGGACGTAACCGACGGGACGATGAACTCGGTGCCGACAGTGCCGGCGCCCGGGTAGTCCGCGGCATTGACCGGCAGGTCGATCGCCCATGAGGTGTGGATGTCACCGGTGAGGAAGACGGTGTTGCCGACCCCGTTCTCGGTGATCGCGTCGAAAAGCCTGCGGCGGTCGGCGGTGTAGCCGTCCCACTGGTCGGTGCTGTAAGGGATGCCGGCGTCGGGCAATCCGACCATCTCGGTGATCGCACCCGTGGTGCGCTCATCGAGCGGTGGGAACACCAAGGGGGAGATCATCACCGGGTTGCCGACGAGCTTCCACTGCGCCGAAGAGGTGGTGATACCGCTGGTCAGCCAATCCATCTGCGCGCGACCGGTAATCGTTCGATCCGGGGAATTGGAATCGCGCCACCCGGCACCCGTGGAGGCCTGCTCGTCGCGGTAGGTACGCAGGTCGAGCATGGAGAGTTCGGCGAGATTGCCGAACTGGAAACGGCGGTAGAGCGCGGCGTCGCTACCCGTTCCGTTCACGCGCACCGGCATCCACTCGAAGTAGGCCTGCATAGAGGCGGCCCTACGCGTAGCCCAGTCCCCATCGGTGGCCGGATCGTGGTCCAGGGAGCCGGCCTCGTACGCGTTGTCGGCGGATTCGTGGTCGTCCCACGTCGCGATGAACGGAACCTTGGCGTGCAAGCCCATGAGGTCGGGGTCGGTCTTGTACTGCGCGTGCCGGATCCGGTAGTCGGCGAGCGAGACGATGTCGTGTGCCGGATCGTGCAGTCGAACAGAACCGTTGCGGGCGCCGTATCCGCCGTGACCGTATTCGTAGATGTAGTCGCCGAGGTGGATGATCGCGTCGAGGTCTTCGCGATCGGCGAGGTGGCGGTACGACGCGAAGTAGCCGCCCTCCCAGTTCGAACACGAGACGACGCCGAATCTCAGCCGCTCGAGGTCGGCATCGGTTGCGGGTGCGGTACGCGTGCGCCCGACCGGAGATGTCTGACCGAGCGCCGTAAACCGGTAGAAGTACGAGGTGCCCGGGCGCAGGCCGGTGACGTCGACCTTCACGGTGTGGTCGGTGTCCGACCCGGCGCCGGCGGTGCCGCTGCGTACGACGTTCGCGAAGTCCGAATCGGTTGCTACCTGCCAGGACAGTTGAACATTCGGCCCCACACCTGAGCCGGGTAGTGCGTCGGCGGATGGAGTAACCCGTGTCCAGATGATCACCCGGTCGGGGAGGGGATCACCGGAGGCGATGCCGTGGGCGAATCCCGGTGACAGGGTGCCCGCCGAAGCGCGTCCCGTAGCCGCTGCAGCCAACCCCGCTGCGGCAACCACCATCGAGCCGCGCAACACACCGCGTCGGCTCACTCCAGTGATCTCGTTGTTCTCGAACACCGAGGGATCACAGCACAACCTGAGCGGTGATTCAAATCTGATTCGGCCTGCGCGACAGGTGTTCAACTCGAATTCGGTTAGTCGAGATTCGCAATTCACCTTCGGTGCCGCATCTGACTCGCCCTCGATCTTGTGAACCGGCACTCGCATTGCTGCCGAGTCGAACGGCATCAGATCGGCGATCGGACCACCGCGCCGGAACCGCTCGGCGTGGTCGCGGTGACGCTCGTCCGCTAGGTGAGCTGGGATTTCGGGCGCTTGGTTGGGCCTCGCGCTCACCTTTCGGAAAGGAGAATGCGCGCCAAGTTCTTCGACCACTCGTCTCTTCGTGGAACCCGTTCGTCATCAGAGAGTCCCCGACCCGAACCCGTTTCTGATACCTTGCGTTACGGTTAATTAGATGGCCCTTGTGGCAACTGTCACATTCGCTCGGTGCATACTGGCGGGTAATAGTTCAGGTCTCTTGGAGGTCCAGTGATGAGCAAGCAGCGCGCGACGGACTACGACGTCCTCGTCGTCGGTTCCGGATTCGGTGGCAGTGTCACCGCGCTCCGATTGGTGGAAAAGGGCTACAAGGTCGGCATCCTCGAGGCTGGCCGTCGCTATGCGGACGCCGACTTCGCCAAGACGAGTTGGGATCTCAAGAAGTTCCTGTGGGCACCTGCCCTGGGATTCTTCGGTATTCAGCGCGTCCACGTTCTGCGTGACTGCCTGATCCTCGCCGGCGCGGGAGTCGGTGGTGGCTCGCTCAACTACGCCAACACGCTCTACAAGCCGCCTGCCCCCTTCTTCGAAGACAAGCAGTGGGCACACATCACCGATTGGCACGACGAACTCACCCCGTACTACGAGCAAGCCCGCAAGATGCTCGGCGTGGTGCAGAACCCGCACATGACCCCCGCCGACGAGATCATCAAGTCGGTAGCCGAAGACATGGGGGTCGGCGAGACGTTCATCCAGACACCGGTGGGCGTCTTCTTCGGTGAGCCCGGCAAGACCGTGTCCGACCCCTATTTCGGCGGCGTCGGGCCAGACCGCACCGGCTGCATCGAGTGCGGTGAGTGCATGACCGGGTGCCGCCACGGCGCAAAGAACACGCTGCTCAAGAACTACCTGGGGCTTGCCGAGAAGGCCGGCGCCGAGATCATCCCGATGACAACGGTGACGGGGCTGCGCGAGGCCTACGACGGGACGTGGCACGTCAGCACCCGGCGCACGGGCCCGCGCAAGCGAAGGGGCCGCAAGACGTACACCGCCGCCCACGTCGTTCTCGCCGCAGGCACGTGGGGCACGCAGCATCTGTTGTTCGACCAGAAGGATTCGGGCGCATTGCCCAAGATCTCCGACCAACTCGGTGTGCTCACCCGCACCAACTCCGAATCGATCCTCGGCGCCGCCAGGAAGACGGTGGACCCTGCCCTCGAGCTGACCAAGGGCGTAGCCATCACGTCGTCGTTCCACCCGACGTCCGACACCCACGTCGAGCCGGTGCGGTACGGCAAGGGGTCGAACTCCATGGCCATGCTCCAGACCTTGCTGACCGACGGTGGCGGCAGGCGATGGTTGACGTTCCTCAAGGAGCTGGCGAAGAACCCGACCGCGGTGCGGGCGCTCACTCCTTACAAGTGGAGCGAGCGCACCATCATCGCGCTCGTGATGCAGAACCTCGACAACTCCATCACGACTTACACCAAGAAGGGCCTGTTCGGTCGGCGCAAGGTCACGAGCAAGCAGGGCCACGGGGAGCCGAACCCGAGCTGGATTCCGGTGGGCAACGAGGCCACCCGTCGTATCGCGAAGAAGATCGACGGCGAGGCGGGTGGAACCTGGGGAGATGTGTTCAACATCCCGCTGACCGCGCACTTCCTTGGTGGCTGCGCGATCTCCTCGGAGCCGTCGAAGGGCGTCATCGATCCGTACCACCGCGTTTGGGGATACCCGACGCTGAGTGTGGTCGACGGCGCCGCCGTGTCGGCGAATCTGGGCGTCAACCCGTCCCTGACCATTTCGGCGCAGGCCGAGCGTGCGGCGTCTCTGTGGCCGAACAAGGGTGAGCAGGATCAGCGTCCCGCGCAGGGCGAGGGGTACAGGCGCCTGAACCCGGTCGCGCCGGTCAAGCCGGTAGTGCCAGCGGATGCTCCCGCTGCTCTGGTACTGCCGATCGTCGAGATCCGCAGTGGTGCCAAAGCGTCGAAGAAGAGCAAGCACGGCGTCGCCTAGTCGCCGGTCGGGTCCGGTCATGGGGCCGCGCGGGTCGTGGTGCCGCGCGGCTTAGACTGACCCGGTGACAGATATCGAGCAGCAGAGACCGGTTCTCGTCGTCGACTTCGGCGCGCAGTATGCGCAGCTGATCGCCCGGCGTGTGCGCGAGGCCAAGGTCTACTCCGAGGTGATTCCGCACACCGCGACCGTCGCGGAGATCGCGGCCAGAAATCCCCTCGCCGTGGTGCTCTCGGGCGGGCCGTCGAGCGTGTACGAGGAAGGTGCGCCCCAGCTGGACGCGGCCTTATTCGACCTGAAAGTGCCGGTATTCGGTATCTGCTACGGATTTCAAGCCATGGCCGGCGCTCTCGGCGGAACAGTGGCGCACACCGGCACCCGCGAATACGGCCGAACAGAATTGTCGGTACGGGGCGGATTGCTGCACGATGGTCTGCCGTCGAATCAGCCCGTGTGGATGAGTCACGGCGACGCGGTCACCGAGGCGCCCGAGGGGTTCGAGGTGACGGCCACGAGTGCGGGCGCGCCCGTCGCCGCATTCGAGGACCGGGCCCGCAAGTTCGCGGGGGTGCAGTATCACCCTGAGGTCCTGCATTCGCCGCACGGACAGCAGGTGCTGAGCCGGTTCTTGCATGAGATAGCGGGAATTCCCGCCGCCTGGACGCCGGCGAATATCGCCGACGCACTCGTCGAGCAGGTTCGTGAACAGGTCGGTGACGGCAAGGCCATCTGTGGACTCTCCGGCGGTGTCGACTCTGCGGTCGCGGCGGCGCTCGTGCAGCGGGCGGTGGGCGACAACTTGACTTGTGTGTTCGTCGATCACGGCCTCATGCGTGCAGGTGAGCGGGTGCAGGTGGAAAAGGACTTCGTTGCCGCCACCGGCGCCAAGCTGATCACCGTCGACGCTGCCGAGACCTTCATCGGCGAACTGGCCGGAGTGTCCGACCCGGAAACCAAGCGCAAGATCATCGGCCGAGAGTTCATCCGCAGCTTCGAGGGTGCGGTCAGCGATGTGTTGGGCGAGAACGCCGCACACGGTGACGCGGTCGAATTCCTGGTCCAGGGCACGCTCTATCCGGACGTCGTAGAGTCCGGCGGTGGAACGGGCACCGCCAACATCAAGAGCCATCACAACGTGGGCGGACTGCCGGAGGACTTGCAGTTCAAGCTCGTCGAGCCGCTTCGACTGCTGTTCAAGGACGAGGTCCGTGCCGTGGGGCGCGAGCTGGGTCTGCCCGACGAGATCGTGCGCCGACAGCCGTTCCCCGGTCCCGGACTCGGCATCCGCATTATCGGAGAGGTTACGCAGGAGCGACTCGAGATCCTGCGTCACGCGGATTCCATTGCGCGCGAGGAGTTGACGGCCGCAGGGCTCGACAGTCAGATCTGGCAGTGCCCGGTGGTGCTGTTGGCCGACGTTCGTAGTGTCGGCGTGCAGGGTGACGGTCGCACTTACGGTCACCCGATCGTGCTTCGGCCCGTTTCGAGCGAGGACGCGATGACCGCGGACTGGACACGGTTGCCCTACGACGTTCTCGAGCGGATCTCCACCCGGATCACCAACGAGGTGCACGACGTCAATCGCGTCATTCTGGACATTACGAGCAAACCGCCAGGCACCATCGAGTGGGAGTAGACCTGGGCGTGACAGACAACGCTCGCAACGCGGAGCAGGTCTGCGACGACGCGGAGATCGAAACCGATCCGGTGAACAACTACTACATCGCCAAAGTGAGCCGGTTGCCCGACCCACTTCGGGCGATCCCGTCAAATCATCAGTACCGCAAGGGCTCGGCACTGCGCGACATGATCAGATGGTGGCGAGGTAGTCATCGAACGTTGTTGTGGTACTCAGATAGTCGCCTTGTGGGATGAGGCCGCCCGTAGCCATCGCTTTTCCCACCTTCCCGGGCATAGTGATCGGTACCACCAGTCGACGAGTATGGCGTGCTGCGACGATCCGACGGGCCATGTCGACCACCTGCTCCTGCCGCGGCCCGGCGATCGAGACGGTTCCCCATGCAGGATCGCGCTGCGAAGTCCGCACCAGAAACTCCGCAACGTCGTCGGCGGCGACCGGCTGGCACAGAATCCGTGGAATGGCGACGGCCCGTGACTTCGACTCGAGTAGCGGCTCGGGATACTCGAAGAAGTGTGTGGCACGGACGATGGTCCACGGAACCGCACCGGCGCGGACGCATTCCTCTTGTTCGCGCTTACCCAGGTAGTAGCCGAAGTCGATCGCGTCTATCCCGACGATCGACAACGTCACGAGATGACCGACGCCCGCACGCTCTGCGGCCGCAACGAGATTCGCTGCCGCTTGCCCGAAGTACCGGACAGCCGGACGTGCTCGCATCACTGTCTTGTTCGACACGTCCACGACAGCATCGCAACCTTCCAGCGCCGCATCGAGACCGTCACCGGTCATCAAGTCGACCCCGGTGGAGCGGGCGATCACGACGGTCTCGATACCTGCCTCCCGCGCACGCGCGACGACCTTCGACCCGACCAGCCCGGTTCCACCAACTACCGCAAGTCTCATGCTCCCTAGCTCCTTTCACGTGCCCGTCACCACACTGCGCGGGCAACCGACGATCACTTCACGGACAAGGACGGGGCAGAGCGCAGAAAGGTGACACACCGTGTCGTACGTCACCGGTGCGCACCATTTCCTAGGGAGACGACTCCTGACGAGCATCGTCAGAGATCAGGCCCCAGCACACATCAGGTGACCGGGGCCTCGAAAGGGGCGGGCGTTGGAACGGCTACTTGCGTCGGCTCGGCGTGAACACGAGCACTACGCCGACCAGGACTGCCATGGCCACGAACACCCATCGAAATTCGATGTTGTCTTCCAGGGTGACCGCGAAGGACTGACCGGCAAGCGCCCAACCGCTCACGAAAAGCGCCGCCAGACCAGAGAGGAGCATGACCACCGACGGCCCTCTCCGCGTTGGGGTCCGGTCGCTGTCTCGAGTCTCGTTTGTGTCAGCCACGACGCACCTCCAGGCCTCCGAATTTGACATCTGCGTTCAGGGTCAAGATGTGACCGCCGATGCCGTCGGCGCCGCCGTCGATGCCGTCACCGAGGCAGTTGGAGTCGCCGAACACGACCGTGCAGTGGTTCTCGACATCCATGTCCGGCGGGAGTATCACCTCGACCTCACCGAACCTTCCGCTGACGTCGACCGTCTTGTCCTCGGTGAGGGTGACGTTTCTCAAGTCGAGCGTGAAGCTGCCGAACTTGCCGGAATAGGCGGGCTGGATGCCGGCTGCGGTCACGGGAGCCCAGGTTCGGTCGCCCACATCGTCGCTGTTGAAGTCCACCGACCCGACGAGCGATGCGAGGACTACGAACCCGATCAGCGGGCCTGCGAAGACGAGGAGTCCGTAGCCCCTGCGCAGGAAGCCGCCGATCAGTAGTCCGACTGCGATGATGGCGAGCGCGATGGCGCCGATACGACTGGGGTTCAGCCACTCCGATCCGGTGGCTGCCGATACGGCGGTCGCCGCGGCTGCGGCGAGAATCGCCAATCCGATCACCGTGGTGGTCAACCGTGAACGTCGGCGTTCGGGTGGCGGCTCGTCAGCGGTGTCTTTCTCCGGTTCAGGAAGGTCCCACGCGAATGGGGCCACGCCGAGCGGGTCCCACGCGGGCGGTCCCTGTTCGAGCGGGGTCGGGGGTTCCGGAGGTGTCTCGACCTGCGGATCCGAGGGCGGCGTCTTCTCGAACGTGACCGGATTCGATTCGGCGGCAGCAGTTTCAGAGGTAGCAGACTCGGCTGCGCTCTCGTCCGGGACGGGAGGGGTGTATGGCGTGTAGGAGGTGGGCATCGTGGTGTTCGGACCGTAAGCACCGGCTCCGAACTGGTGGGGGCCGAACTGACCGGGTCCATATTGACCGGTTCCATGCTGACCGGCTCCGAACTGACCGGGGCCGAACTGACCGGGTCCGAACTGGTTGGGTGGGAAGCCCGCCCCGGGATACCCGAGGCCTCCGCCGGGAGTCGAAACTGCGGCCGGCAATGGCGGCGGTGTCGGCTGTCGCTGATAGAGCAGCCACAGTCCGCCGAGCATCAGCATCATGCTGATGAGCCCGGAGCCGCCGAGACCGACTCCGATGGGTCCGACTGTGCTCAGTGCGATGGCCAATGCCACGAGGAGCACGACTGTCTTGGTACCCGAATCGGAACTGTGACCGCGTCCCATCAGGGACTCCGCGGGTGACGCGGCGTCACCGGACTTGGCAAGAGTGAGCCAGCCCGCCAGATACAGGAGCACACCGGTACCGCCGAAGAGGGTGGCCAGGACGAAGGCGACTCGTATCAGTACGGGGTCGACACCGTAGCGGTATCCGATACCCGCACAGACACCTGCGACGTGGCCGCGGCGGGGCAGTCGTACCGGCCGGGTGCGCCACAGATCCTGTAGCTGTTCTTGGAAGCTCCCATTGGTCATACGGTTATATTTGCGGTCGCCGGGGTCTGTGCACATCGGGAACTACCCTGATCTTTGCAGTGGATGCGGGCGGCGACACGTCAGGAAGTCAGGGTTGGCCCCTGATGTCCGCGGCCTCGCCATCATGCAAGTATCGAGAAGTGCAACCTGTGTCGAACATAGCCGGGAGTGGTGGTGCCCCCGTGACGGCTCCCGTGCCACCAGGTGTCGCCACGCCGCGGCTCGAGCGCCGGGCCGGTGGCCGGATCGTCGGCGGTGTGGCCGGTGGTATCGCTGATCACCTCGGTGTCGAGGTATTGAAGGTTCGCATCGCGTTCGTCTGCCTCGCGGCGCTCGCCGGCGCGGGGATCGTCGGCTACGGGTTGCTGTGGCTCTTCACAACCGCGGGTTCGGATACGCAGAAGCCCAGCCCCGCCGATCGGCGGAGGGCGTACGGCCTGATCGCAATCGGTTTGGCCGGCGCGTCCGGGTTGTCGTGGTTGTTCAGCGGCCGGGTGGGTTCGGTGATCGGGCCGATCATCGTGGTCGCCGTGGGTGCTGCGCTGGTGTGGCGCGAGTTCGACTCGGAGGGACCGCGCACCGTCATCGGTCTGCCCCAGCGACCTACCGTCCTCACGTGGGCGAGGGTCGTGGGTGGCGTGACACTGATCGTGTCCGGTCTCGGCGTGGTGATTCTCGCGCAGGTCGACATCGAAGCGCTGCGGTCGTCGTTGCTGGCCGTGCTGGTCACCCTGGTCGGTGCGGGCCTGTTGACGGTGCCTCTGTGGCTGCGGCTGTGGCGTGCACTGGGAGCCGAGCGGGCGGCCCGCATCCGCAACGAAGAACGCGAAGAGATCGCTTCGCATCTGCACGACTCGGTTCTACAGACCCTTGCGCTCATCCAGAAGCGGGCCGAGTATCCGCAGGAGGTCGCCCGACTCGCGCGTGGCCAAGAGCGGGAGTTGAGAAAGTGGCTGTTCAGTGGGGGAGACGTCGACCATGCGAGCCTCGCGGAGGCGCTGCGCATCATCTCCGGGGAGGTCGAAGATCAGCACGGCGTGACGGTGCGACCGGTGACCGTAGGAGACGTGAGTCTCGACGGTAACGGAACGGGTGAAGGCCTGGCGAAGGAGAGCTTTACCGCGGTTCTCGGGGCGACGAGAGAGGCTCTGGTCAACGCGGCCAAGCACTCCGGCGAGACGGATATCAATCTGTTCGCCGAGGCCGAGCAAGAGCAGGTGAGTGTATTCGTCCGGGATCGCGGTGTCGGATTCGACGTCGACGAGGTGCCGACCGATCGCCAGGGGCTCTCGAAGTCGATCCGCGCGCGCATCGAGCGTCGCGGTGGGAAAGTCGACGTGCGCTCGTCACCAGGGAAAGGAACAGAGGTGCGGATCTTCATGCCGAGGGGTGGACGGTCGCGGCCTGGGGCCACGGCACCGGAGGAGTCGGACGCTGCCAGCCGTGGGTAGGACGCGGGTTGTCCTGGATTCACGTGTTCGTCCCCTAGAGTGGGTTGACCATTCACGCCCACACCGAGGGACAGCCGCAGTGACTTTGCCGCAAACGCCGCCGTATCGAGTCTTTCTCGTCGATGATCATGCCGTTTTCCGGTCGGGTGTCCGCGCCGAGCTCGGAAGGGAAGCCGATATGGAGGTGGTGGGGGAGGCCAACGGCGTCGCGGAGGCGGTCGCCGGGATCAACTCCACCGCACCGCATGTCGTGCTGCTCGACGTTCACATGCCCGACGGCGGCGGTGTCGCGGTGTTGCGGGGTATCGAGTCGGGCCCGGTGTGCCTGGCCTTGAGCGTGTCCGACGCCGCCGAAGACGTGATCGCGGTGATTCGGGCCGGTGCCCGTGGGTATGTGACCAAGTCGATCTCCGGTGGCGAACTGGCTGACGGGGTGCGCCGGGTTGCCGGTGGTGACGCCGTGTTCAGTCCTCGACTCGCGGGTTTCGTGTTGGACTCGTTCACCGGACGTTCGAATGCTCCCGAACCGCAATTGGATCCGGAGCTCGATTCACTGACCCCGCGCGAGTTGGAGGTTCTGCGCCTACTCGCCCGTGGCTATACGTACCGGGAGATCGCCGAAGAACTGGTGATTTCGGTGAAGACGGTGGAAACCCACGCGTCCAACGTGCTGCGGAAGACGCAGCAGTCCAACCGAAATGCGCTCACGAGATGGGCGCACCGCCGTCGGATCGACTGATCCGCCACTAGACCGTCGGATCGACTGATCCGCCACTAGACCGTCGGATCGACTGATCCGCCCACGTGGCGTCAGGGCTGGGTCAACAGGGCGATCACGGCTACGAGTGCGGCCAGGATCAGGATCACGACCATCACTCCCATGGCAATCGGCGCCCATGCGACCACCTGGTCGCGGATGCTGGGTGCAGGCGAACCCGGGGCAGGCTTGGCTGGTCTCGGCGGCCACGGCAATCGGCTCAGCGGCCGTTGCACGTTCGTCAACGGGGTGCTTTGCTGCACGGCGGGCAGCCCAGCCTGGGTGGAACTCACCAACTTGCTGCGTTTGCGTGAATCGGGCAACGGTGTCGAACGGTGGGCCCATGCCGGAATCGTGCCGTCGGCGGAATAGACGGGGGATCCTATGAGGTGGGCGATGTCTCCGGGCCCAGCCATCGCCACACGAGCTAGCTCGTCCCTGGCCTCGGACATCGTGGGTCGGCGAGCGGGGTCGGGTTCGAGTAGGTGCAGCAGCGTGTCGGTCAGTGGCCCGGCCTTCGCTGGACGGTAGATCTCGGCCCTCGCGACCCGGTGAAGGAGGGCGACCGAGTCGGAGTCGATACCGAACGGCGGTTGCCCCTCTACAACGGTGTAGAGCGCGGCCCCGAGGGAGAAGACGTCGCTGGCTTCGGTGGGATCCTTGCCTCGCGCGACCTCCGGGGAGAAGTATGCGGGGGTGCCGGTGATGACCCCGTTCGTGGAATCGGCGGAATCGCCCTTGGCGCGTGCGATTCCGAAGTCGCTGATCTTGACGGTGCCGAGTTCCCGGCCACGGTCGGCAACAAGGATGTTGCCCGGCTTGATATCGCGGTGCACGATGCCGGCAGCGTGGGCTGCCGCGAGTGCATCGGCCACCTGTGCACCGATCTGTGCGACCTCCAGCGGGGGCAGCGTCTCGACGATGTTCATCGCCTGAGCCAGGCTGCGTGACGGCAAGTACTCCATGACCAGCCAAGGTTCTCCGGCTTCGAGCGCCACGTCGTACATCGCGATGGAGTGATTGTGGGCAAGTTTGGCGGCGTTGCGGCCTTCGCGCATGGTGCTCTCACGTAGGCGTTGCGCTTCGTCGGGAGCGAGTCCGGCCGTCGTGATGACTTGCTTGACAGCGACATCGCGGTGCAGGAGGGTGTCTCGCGCGAGCCAGACCGCACCCATTCCGCCGCCGCCGAGTTTGGATTGCAAACGGTACCTTCCGGCCACCAGGTAGTCGGGTCCGATGCCCCTTTCACTCTGCTGTTCCATCACGAGTTCAGGTTAGTAGATGGGAGAGGCGCCGAATTCGCTAACGGTCGGGCCCGAAGATTCGGGATTCACTTGACGAGCCTTCGCCGACCGGCTTTACTGGGACTAGTTCGAAAATATGTTCGAACTAGTGACTGTTTGCACTAGTTCCTGTTCGAGCCGCGCCTTCCCCGTGGTAGCCAACCGTTGTTGATACCGAGCGTCGGGGGTGTCGAATTTGGCTGAAGAAATGGCCTGTGAGCCAGGGCGTTCCGAACGGTCGGAACTCTCCGGCTTGTCCCGGCAGGAGCGCCTGGACTACCTCAGACGGCGGATGGCGGCTGTTCCGGCCCGCGGCGAGTCGATGGCCCCCCGACTCCCGGGGGAGAACTCGTTTCGCGTGATGGGTGCATCTGCGACTTCTGCGCCTTCAGTGCCTTTCGGGGCTTCCGGCTCCGACGCTGTCGGGGTGCTTCCTGTTCCGACAGCACTGGCCGAGCTTCTTCCCCGACGTGGGCTGACGCGCGGTTCCGTGGTGGCGGTGTCGGGTGCTGCCTCGCTTCTGCTGGGACTGGTCGCGTCCGTGACCGCGGGCGGGGGCCATGTCGCGGTGATCGGGCACCCCAGGCTCGGGATTCTGGCAGCGGTCGAGATGGGGGCGAGGCTCGAACGGTTGGCATTGATCCCCGACCCCGGCGCCGATCCGGTAGAGATCGCTGCGGTGCTACTGGACGGAATGGACCTGGTGGTGCTCGGACTGGGAGGGGCATCAGTTGCGCCGTCCAGGGCACGCGCGGTGGTGGCTCGGGCGCGGAGTAAGGGGTCGACCTTGGTAGTCACGGATGGTCACTGGGATGGCGTGGAGATGCGACTCGACGCCCAGGTCCGCGGTTACACGGGATTGGGCAATGGATCCCAGGACCGGGGATGCGGGCGGTTGCGTGCCCTCAGCTTGGTGGTATGTGCCAGGGGGCGGGCGTTCCAGCCGTGCACCACCAGGCTGGACGTGCGATCGGAGCAGGGGCGGGTGCAGTGGGTGGGTACTTCGGAACCGGTGGTCGCGCTCGAGGCAGGTCTTCCCGCAGAGCCGACGGTGGTGGTGGGATTGTGAGCCGGGTGCTGGCGTTGTGGTGTCCCGACTGGCCCGCGGTTGCGGCCGCGGCGTCGGCCGACCTCTCGCCGACTCATCCGGTGGCGGTGACGTCGGGTAACCGGGTGGTCGCCTGCTCTGCGACGGCCAGGGCGGATGGGGTGCGTCGTGGCCTGCGCCGGCGAGAGTCCCAGGCGCGGTGTCCCCGGTTGTATGTGGTGACAGCCGATCCCGACCGCGATGCGCGGTTGTTCGAACCAGTGGCCTCTGCGGTCGATGCGGTAGCACCTGGTGTCGAAGTGTTGCGTTCGGGTCTCGTGGTGCTCCCGGCCCGCGGTGTCGCCCGATACTTCGGTTCGGAGGAAACTGCCGCGGAGCGGTTGGTGGATCAGGTGTCGACGGTGGGGGTGGAATGCCAGGTCGGTATCGCGGATCAGCTGTCCACGGCCGTGATCGCCGCGCGCAGAGCGGCACTCGTGCCGCCCGGTGAGGGAGCGGACTTTCTGGCGCCGCTTCCGATGCGGGAACTTGCGGCCGAACCGAGCCTCGCGGCGCCTCACCGGGGCGAGCTGGTCGACCTGTTGCATCGGCTCGGGTTGCGTACCGTCGGTGCCTTCGCCGCGCTGTCGGCGAGCGATGTGGCTTCGCGGTTCGGAACCGATGCGGTGCTGGCGCACCGGGTTGCGCGTGGTGAGCCGGAGCGCCCGCCGTCGGCGAGGCCGTTGCCTCCCGACCTGGACGTGGAGGAGCACTGCGATCCGGTGATCGAACGAGTCGATGCCGCCGCCTTCGCGGGGCGCGCGTTGGCGGAGAAACTTCACCGCGCGCTGTCGGACGCCGCGGTGGCCTGTACCCGGCTGTCGATATCGGCGATCACCTGCAATGGCGAGCAACTGTGCCGTACCTGGAGGTGCGCGGAACCGTTGACCCCGGAGGCGACCGCCGACCGGGTGCGGTGGCAACTGGATGGGTGGCTGACCGGGCGTAGCGAGAAGCGACCCACCGCCGGGATCGCCGTCCTGAGACTCGAACCGGTGGAAGTGGTGGCAGCAGGCGCCCTGCAGTTGGGACTGTGGGGTGGGGTCGGAGATCAGGACGAGCGGGCCCGCCGGTCACTGGTGCGAGTGCAGGGGCTGCTCGGTGGGGACGCCGTGCAGGTGGGCGTCCTCAGCGGTGGGCGAGGACCCGCGGAGCGCATCACACTTCTGCCGCTGGGAGATGAGTTGATTCCTCGCAACGATCCGTCGGAGCCATGGCCGGGCGCGCTGCCGGAACCGGCGCCTGCTGCGGTGCCGACGGCGAACCCGCAGGTGTGGATGGCGGACGAGCGGGGTATGGCTGTGACAGTTACCGAGCGTGGCGTATTCAGCGCTTCTCCAGCACGGTTGCGGTGGGGAAGCCGAGAGTGGGCGGTGTGTGGATGGGCCGGGCCGTGGCCGGTGGACGAATGGTGGTGGGACCCTCCTGCCGCTCGGTCTGCAGCCAGGGCGCAGGTGCTGTTGGAACAGTCGCGGGCACTGCTGCTGATCTGCACAGAAGGGCACTGGGTGGTGGAGGGGATCTATGAATAAGGAATACGGAACATCTGTGATTCCGAACCGTTCCCTATCTGGAAGGGGCCGCGCAAAATGATCTCTTTCAACCACACCATCGTCGCCGCCAAGGACAAACAGGAGTCGGCGAGGTTCTTGACCACCTTGTTCGGGCTGCCGGACGCCATGCCCTTCGGGCACTTCCTGGCCGTGGAGTTGTACAACGGAGTGTCTCTGGACTTCATGGACGCCGATGATTTCCCGTCGCAGCATTACGCTTTCCTCGTCGGTGAGGACGATTTCGATCGGATCTACGGACAAATCGTCGAGCGAGGTCTCGACCACTGGGCCGACCCACGGCAGACGCAGCCGGGAGCCATCAACACCAGAGATGGTGGACGCGGTGTCTATTTCCACGACCCGTCCGGTCACCTTCTGGAGATCATCACGCGACCCTACGGGGTGACCTGATAACTCATAGCCGGGTCGTCGTCGCCACTACTCTGGGATCTCGTGCACACGCGCAGGATCACTTCGACGCAAGCCGGCATCGACATCGCCTACTGGGACAGCTACGACCTTCCTTCATCGAATTCTGCTGACGTCCATCCCGTTCCCGTCGTCCTGGTGCACGGGATGGGCGGTGACGGCGGAACCTGGGATCGCTTCGCCCGAGCCCTCATCGGCAGTGGGCGACGTGTCATCGTCCTCGACTTGCGCGGGCACGGTCGCAGCGCACGGGCCGCGTCGTATCTGTTCGAGGATTTCGGTGCCGATCTCGTCGAGCTGTGTGACAACCTCGACATGGACCGGGTGGACTTCGTCGGCCACTCACTTGGTGGGCATGCGGCCTCTCTCGCCGCGCAGGCCCGACCCGCGCTGGTTCGGCGGATGGCGATCGAGGAGGCCCCGCTTCCTTTGCGCCCCGGGGATCCGGTGCAGATTTTCGCGCACAAGCTTCCGTCGCCCACTGAACTGTGGCACGCGACCACCAGTCTGATCCGGCACCCACGCGCCGCATTCGCTTTCGATCGTTCGATGACGGCCTCCGCGCTCGAGCAGTTCCGTCGTCCGAATCCGTTGTGGTGGAACAGGTTGTCACAGATTGAGGCCGAGACGCTGATCTTGCGCGGTGGTTCTGGCGGAATGGTCGATCCCCACAGGCTCGAGTCGGCGGTAGCGGCGATACCCAAGTGTCGTGTCGTGGTATTTCCCGGTGGACACAGCATTCACCGCGACCGTTACGACGACTTCGCAGGAGTAACGATTCCGTTCCTGATGGCGCCCGAATCACGCTGACAAAAGTCCGCAAATGTAAACCATGGCTCGTCGGACTGGACTAGCGTAGGTGGAAAGGCGGGGCTGGAAACATCATGGTTGCCGCCGCAGCATGAGCGCACTGAATGGCAGACGTTCGATGAGTGTCTGCACGTCGGAAAGAAGGCTCACGATGTCGACAATCATCCCCGGACGGCCCTACGCGCCAGGTAGGGAGGGGTTCAGTTCACTCCGGTCTGGCGGGCTCAACTGGGATGCCTTTCCGTTGCGACTGTTCGCGAAGGGCAATGCCAAGTTCTGGAACCCGACCGACCTCGATTTCAGCAAGGAAGCGGAGGACTGGGAGGGGCTCAACAGTGAGCAGCAGCGCAGCTCCACGTTTCTGTGCGCGCAGTTCATCGCCGGCGAGGAGGCCGTCACGGAGGATATTCAACCCTTCATGAAGGCCATGGCGGCCGAGGGACGGTTCGGCGACGAAATGTATCTGACCCAGTTCTGCTTCGAGGAAGCCAAGCACACCCAGGTGTTTCGGTTGTGGATGGATGCGGTCGGCCTGACGGACGACCTGCACCCGTTCGTCGCCGACAATCCGTACTACCGGCAACTGTTCTACGAGGAGCTGCCGGGATCGCTGGCCGTGCTCGAGACCGATCCCAGCCCGGCCAATCAGGTGCGGGCAAGCGTGACCTACAACCACGTCATCGAGGGAAGCCTCGCGCTCACCGGCTATTACGCATGGCAGAAGGTATGCACGACGCGGGGAATCATGCCCGGAATGCAGGAACTCGTCCGCAAGATCGGCGACGACGAACGACGTCACATGGCTTGGGGCACTTTCACGTGCCGCCGGCACGTGGCGGCCGACGACAGCAACTGGAATGTGGTCCAGGAGCGGATGGCGGAATTGATGCCGCTCGCGTTGGGCATGATCGACTGGGTCAACAACCAGTTCGAGGTTCAGCCGTACGGGCTCGACGAACAGGAGTTCCTCGACTACGCCGCAGACAGGGCGCAGCGCCGACTCTCGGCGATCGAGTCGGCGCGTGGACGTCCGATCCAGGAGATCGACCTCGACTACTCACCCGAGGCACTCGAAGAGCGCTTCGGCGAGGAGGATGCCAAAGCGCTGTCCGACGCCGTGGCCGCGAGTGAGGCCGAGGCACAGGACTGAAGGGCTCGTGGGTGCCTCACTCCACGACGGCGCCCACGTTCTTCTTCGCAAGCCACGACAAGATGTAGTCGGCGACCTCACGCCACCCGTGGTCGATGACCAGCGAGTGGCCTCGGTCGTCGAACACCTTGTACTCGTTGACCGTCGGCGCTTTCCGGTATCGGCGGAACGAGCTGCGTGAACTCGCCTCCGGCACGGCCCTGTCTTCGCCGCCACCCACGATGAGCAGGGGGCCGCGATCAGCGGAGACATCGACGGCGGTGGGGCTGTTCGGGAGGAAGTTGGCAGTGGCGGCTTCGAAGAGCGGCCTGCCGGGCGCCGGGATCACGTAGCGGTCGTAGAGCTCGTCGGATTCCTCCACAGGAAGGGCGTTGCCGAACATGCTGTGGAACGAGTTCTTCGTATGAATGTGAGTGCCACGGTAGTTCGAGATTCTCGACACAATGGGAAGAACCCCCAGCAGTTGCGGGAGCGGCAGGCGGAGCACCCCTTTCATCTGCGCAGGATCGATCGCGATCGCGGCAGCAGCGAGCTTGCGCCCCAGCAGTTTCTGTGCGACGAGACCCCCGAACGAGTGGCCGATGACTACTGGCACGGCGCCCAGTTCCGCAATCACTCCCGCAAAATGTTCGGTAACCTCCTCGACCCCGCAGCCACCGATCGGGCCGGGGTTCGCACGAGTTTCGGCGACGGTGGGCCCGTCTCCCGGCCAGCCGGGGTTGTGCGGCTCGTAGCCCTTCTCGCGGAAGAGCTCGACCCACGGGTCCCAGCTGCTGCCGTGCAGCCACAGCCCGTGAATGAAGACGACGGGAATGTTCGGCATGGTTCGGTTCTCCGCTTCTTTCGAATCTGCTGGGCCTCGAGGAAATCATCGTCGCCCACCGGTGATGCGTCCAGGAGAAGTACCCGGCATCGAGGCCGGAGAGTGGCAGGATCAGCTCATGACCCTCACCCCGCTCGATCGAAAGCTCATCGCCTGGTCTGCGACTTTCGTGATCTCGCAGGTCAACATCGCCCGGTTGTTGGGTCCGGTGGCACCCCGGGTCGGCGAGATCCAGACCGCCCGCTCGGCCCGCTCCTACCGGGCGATCCTGGACGGGATGTCCGACGCCGAGTTGGCCCGCTACCGCAGCCACTACTACCCGGACTTCGTGCACCCCGCGATCTACGCCGTGGCGTTGCGTACGGGCGCGAGGCGCCTGGCCGAACTGACCCCGCTGTCGCCTACGACGCAGACGGTGCTGGCGGTGGCGCCGGTGATCTCCGCGGCAGGGGACTACGTGGAGAACGTCGTGGGTCTGCATCTGCTCTCGCATCGAGATCACATCACCGATGCGACGGTGCGCGCCACCACGGCGGTCAGCGTGACCAAATGGGTGCTCGCGCTCGGCGCGCTCGGCTACCTCTCCCAGGGATTCGTGCGGGTCTGGGCGAAAAAGCTGCGGGGATGACAGATCGTCGAGGCTGACACAATGGTCTGATGACCGACCCCATCCCCGCCACCTGCTCCGCCTTGTCTGCGCGGGACGAGCCATTGGCAGGCACCGCCGTGCATGTGAGAGGTTGGGTGTGCCTGGAGTTTCCGGGCGCGTGGGGGCGCGATGTGCTCGACGGCACTGCACTCGAGCCCGGTCTCGCCCAAGAGCTCGACGCCCGCGCCACCGCTGCAGGGGTGCGGATCATGTTCATTCGCAGACCGGGTCGCAACACGGCAGCCCCGCAGCGGCGGCAGGTGCTGTTGGCGCAGTCGCACCCGGAGCGGTCCTGGTGTGAGCGGCTCGAGATCGGTACTCCGGCCGACCTCCTCGATCTGGACTTCAGCCTGGTTGCCGGCGCCCCGCCTGGTCTCGGCGACCCGGTGGCGGAGCCCATCGTCCTGGTGTGCGCGCATGGGAAAAGGGATCAGTGCTGCGCCGTGGTGGGGCGCCCGGTCGCCGCCGAACTGGCTGCCGAGTTCGGCGACGCGGTGTGGGAGTGCTCGCACACGGGAGGGCATCGCTTCGCGCCCTCGATGATTCTTCTGCCGACCGGCTACACCTACGGTCGGTTGTCTGCGCAGCAGAGCCTCGACGTGGTGCGCGCCGCGGTTCGGGGTGAGGTACCCAGGACCGGCCTCCGGGGCCGTAGCTCATGGGACACGAAGGGCCAGGTCGCCGAGCTCGCCGTCCGGGAGCTGATCGATGCAGCCCCGAACGCGCTGACAGTCGAGCCGAATTCTGTTGTCGCCCACAGGGACGGGCGTCGCTGGGCTGTCGATGTGGAAGAGCGAGAATTGTCGCCTCGGCCGACGAGTTGCGCGGCAGCACCGAAGCCGGTTCGTCCGGTCGTTGCCACCAGTGTCCGCGCGCTGGCGCCTTGAACCGGCGTGATCACCAGTGGGCGCCGGGCACCAGCCTTCCGATCTGGCGTGCGGCACGACCCAACACGGACGGCTTGTCATCGTGGTGCATGCCTGCCGGCTCGTCGGCGTGCTCCTCGAAGCGTGGCGGAGTCGGTGTGGCTTCACCCTTCGCCGCCTGCGAATCCGGGAACCTGCGATAGACCTGATGCATCAAGCGGTCCTTGGTGGCGGGGGTGAAGAGTTGGCCGAACTCGCCGAGGGTGCCGACCGGAACATCGATTCGCTTGGGCCGTTCGATCAGCGCCCGGACGACCATCGCCGCCGCCCTTTCCGGTGACATGCTGGGGCTGTCGTTGTAATGGCTCGTCGGCTGGATCATCGGTGTCTTGACCAACGGCATATGGATGGTGGTGAATGTGATTCCATCCGAAAGTGTTTCGGCGGCGGCAACGTCGGTGAAGCCGTCGAGTGCCGCTTTGCTCGCGATGTAGGCCGAGAATCGGGGTGACGCGAACTGCACGCCGGCGCTGCTGACATTGACTATGTGGCCGAATCGCCGTTCCCGCATCTGCGGCAGGAACGCGAGGACGAGTCGCACCGCGCCGAAGTAGTTGACGGCCATCGTGCGCTCGAAGTCGTGGAGTCGGTCCGTCGAGCGGTAGAGGCCGCGCCGGATCGATCGTCCGGCATTGTTGACCAGCATGTCGATGTGATCGTGTTCGGCGAGAATGGTCTCGACGGTGCGCTTCACGGCCGCATCGTCGGTGATGTCGCAGGGATAGCCGAAGGCCTCACCGCCCTCCTCGCGGATCTCGGCCACCACTGCTTGCAGTTCCTCAGCGCGCCGGGCGAGGAGGATCACCCTTGCGCCTTCACCAGCTGTCGCGATCGCGGCGCTCCGCCCGATGCCGGACGAGGCGCCCGTGATGACGACGTGCCTATGCATGAGAGGGCCGTCGGGGTGCGGACGACGCGCGCGGTCCGGATCGAGGTGCTCGGTCCAGTACGTCCACAGCTTGTCGGTGTAGGACGCGAAGTCTGGAACCTGGATGCCCGTGCCACGCAATGCGTCCTGGGTGTCGTCGCTTGCGAACACCGCGGGCATGCTCGAGTTCTCGGCGAGAACCGGTGGAATCTTCAGCCCCCGAAGTGCCAGCTTCCGGCCGGTGTCGAGGACGGAGTTCGCTGCCGGTGTGAGGAAGGGGCGGACGAGTCCTCCGGGCAGGCTGGCCGCGGGGTGGGGGGCGCCGGCGGCCTTGGCGAGCGCGCCGTAGATCTCCCGGACCGGTTGAGGACGCGGATTGACGAGATGGAAGGTGTGACCGTCCCGCTGCGGCGCCGCCATCAACTCCACGATGGCCGCCGCCACGTAGTCGACCGGAACCAGGTTGACCGACCCGATCCGGGGGACGGCCACCGGCAGCGATTCCGGGAGTTTCGCGAGTGCCGCGATCGCGGGAAACAGGAAGTACAGTCCGTCGATCTTGTCCATCTCTCCCGTGACCGAACTGCCGACCACCATGGAGGGGCGGTAGATGCGCCAGCGCAGTCCTTCTGCCTCGCGCACCAGCTTCTCCGCTTCGAACTTGGTGCGGTGATACGCAGTGGGAAAGCCCTGGCCGAGGTCGAGATCTCGTTCGGTGAACCGGCCGGCGTAGTCTCCCGCGACGGCGATGGATGAGACGTGATGCAAGGTGGCGTCCAGTTGCCGCGCCAGAGCAATCACCGAACGGGTGCCCTCGACATTCGTGGCAGCCTGCTCGTCGCCGACCGTGAGGTCGTAGATCGCTCCGAGGTGCAGCACGTGGTCGGCGGCGGGCGCCGTCGTGATCCCGAGGCCTGGTTCGGTGAGATCGCCGATCAGGGAGTGCACCCGGTCGCCGCCGGGCATGGCGTCGACGAGAGTCTGCAGTCGTGCGGCGGATGCGGGGCGGACGAGGACGTGGATCTCGGCGGAGGCGTCACGGTCGAGGATCCGGGGCAGCACGTGGCGACCCAGGAACCCGGTTCCGCCGGTAACGAGATATGTGGCCATCCTCTAATCTTTACTCCAAAGTAAGATAATTCACTAATGGCCGAGGCCAACCTTGTCGTGAAGCTTCTTCATCCAGGTCGGAGCCCACCAGTTGACCTCGCCCATCAGTTTCACCAGGGACGGCACGAGCAGCATGCGGATCACCGTCGCGTCGACGATGAGCGCAACGATCATGCCTACACCCAGGAACCTCATGATCGACAGGCCGGAGATCGTGAACGCTCCGGTCACCACGACGAGGAGCAGAGCGGCCGCGGTCACGATCCGTCCCGTGCGCTGGGCGGCGAAGCGCACCGATTCCTCGGTGGTTGCACCCGCAGCGTGCGCCTCGACCATGCGGGACATGAGAAACACCTCGTAGTCGGTCGACAGCCCGAAGACGACGGCGAGGATGAGGACCACGAATGTCGCTTCGAGTGGTGCCGTGCTGACGCCCAGCAAACTTGCGCCGTGCCCGAGTTCGAAGATCCAGGTGAGCACACCGAATGTCGCGGCGAGGCTCAGACCCGCCATCGCCACGGCCTTGATCGGCAAGACCACCGAACCGAACGCCAGGAACAGCAGGATCAGGGTGGAGCTGACCATGATCGTGACCATGACGGGAAGCCATCTGACGATCGCGGCGTTGCCGTCGTCGACGGTCGCCTGGCCACCGCCTACCAGGATCTCGGTGCTGCTCGGTGCGGGAATGGCGCGGAGGTCGCGAACAGCGGCGCTCTGGTCGTCCGTGGTGACACCTTCGGAGTAGACCGCCTGCACCGCGACCAGTTGGTTGTTCGACCCCACGACGACGGCTTCACCGATTCCGTTCACCTGTCGGGCGGCCTGCGCGACGGCCGCCCCGTCGGACGCGGTCGGTGCAACACCGTCGATGCCGCGCACGATGAGCGTGGCGCCGTTGCCGGTGGTGGGGAACTCGGTCGCCAACGTGTCGGTGGCAATGCGGGCTGGATCGTTTGCGGGTAGCGCCGTGTAGGTGACGCTGCCGAGCGAGGCGCTGAGCAGGGGGGAGGCAAAAAGCAGCAGCCCCGCAACTATCCCCACCGCTATCGCGGCCGGACGTCGCATCACCGACGTCACCACCGATCCCCAGAACTTGCGTGCCCGCAATTCCCCGCGCAATGCCGCCCCCTCTCGCCAGCTCAGCGCATTGATCCGGTGGCCGAGAATCGCGAGCAATGCTGGGACTGCGGACAGCGACAGCAGAACCGCACTCGCGACTGCGGCGATAGCGCCGAAACCAAGGGATTTGATCACGTCCTGCGGGAACACGAGCATTCCGGAGAAGGCGCACACGAGAAGTAGCCCGGAAAACAGGATGGTGCGGCCAGCCGTGTTGATCGTGCGCCGGGTCGCCTCGGCGGGATCGGAACCGGATTCGAGTTCTTCGCGGAAGCGTCCGACGATGAACAGCCCGTAGTCGATGGCGAGCCCGAGACCGAGAAGGGAGGCCACATTGATGGCGAATGAACTGACCTCGGTGAACAGGGTCAGCAGCCGCAGGGTGGCCAGGGCGCTGAAGATCGAGAGCAGCCCGACGAACACCGGAACGGCCGCCGCGACCAGCCCGCCGAAGATGAAGATCAGCAGTACGAGAGTGATGGGTAGCGCGATCGCCTCCGCCAGTATGAGATCGTGCTGCAACCGGTTGTTGAACGCCACGCCGACGACCGAGTTGCCGGCGAATTCCGTGTCGATACCGTCTATTTCGAGTTTGGGCAGCAGATCGTTGAAGTTGGCCGGGGTGATTCCGGCGTCGGGATCGACGGTGATGGCAGCAGTGGCCTTGGTGCCGTCCTTCGACACCATCAGTTGTTTCGTCGCCGGCGGGGCGGTCCAGTAGGACGTGATCGAAAACGTCGGGACGTCGGCGGCGAACTGGTCGAGGCTTGCGGTGACCTGTGGCCCGATGTCTTCGAGGGTCTCGCCGGCGGGTGCGGAGTAGATGACGATGATGTCCGGTGTCTGCGGGCCCAGATTGTCCTCGACTATTCGGGCCACCTCGGCAGATTCGCTACCGGGATCGATGAAACCGCCCGAGCTGAGCTTCGCAAAGACGCCCGTGCCCCACGCACCGCTGACCAGGACGATCATCACGGCGAGGGCCAGGACCCAACGCTTGCGCGAGACAACGGTCGAGGCCCAGCGAGTCATGCGGCATCTCCGGATCGGGTTCGTCGGTGGCTATTGCGACTGCCGACTGTAGCGCCGGTCTTCGGTGCGGTAGTTGCCCGAGTGCGCAGACCTGCAGCGGAAGCGCCGAATGGACGCTGCAGAAGTGCGCACCCGAAACCGGCATTGACCGACCCCTGGGCGGAATGACACACTGAAATATATCGAACATACGTTCGACAATTGCGTCTTTTCCCGGGACGAAGGGATGCAGTCATATGAGCTGGGGAAATGGTCCGCCGACGTGGTCCGAGATGGAGAGGGTCCTCTCGGGCAGGCCGGGGCGTGTCAGCCCGGAATCGCTGTATCCGGGCGACGGCAGCGACAGCCCCGCGTGGTCACGTAAGCGCGGGGAGTATCGGCCAGGCAATCAGGAGCGTGGCAGTTCCGCGGTGCCGTACGCCGAACTGCACGCACATTCGGCGTTCAGTTTCCTCGACGGAGCCTCGCCACCGGAGGAGTTGGTGGAGGAGGCTGTCCGGCTCGGCCTCGAGGCTATTGCGCTCACCGATCACGACGGGTTCTACGGTGTGGTCCGGTTCGCGGAAGCGGCGAAGGAACTGGGCATGCGCACCGTATTCGGTTCCGAACTGACCTTGGAGGACGGGCACCTGTTGGTGTTGGCCCGGGGCCAGGAAGGGTATCGACGGCTTTCCCGGGAGATCGCGGCGGCGCATCTCGCGGGTGGGGAGAAGGGCAAGCTTCGCTATGACGTCGACCAGCTCGCCGAGGCTGCGGGAGGGCACTGGCAGATCCTGACCGGCTGCCGGATGGGACATGTACGTCAGGCGCTGGCCGAGGGCGGCCCGGAAGCCGCGGCCGGCCGGTTGCGTGAGTTGATCGACCGATTCGGGGCCGATCGGGTCACGGTCGAACTGACCTGTCACGGCATCCCGGAAGACGCAGAGCGCAACGCTTTCCTCGCCGAACTCGCGCACCGGCACGGACTTCGGACCGTAGCTTCCACTGCGGCGCATTTCTCCGATCCTGCGCGCCGGCGACTGGCTATGGCGATGGCTGCCGTTCGCGCGCGAGAGAGCCTCGACGACGCGGCCGGTCATCTTCCGCCGGCAGGCGGAGAGCACCTCAGGTCGGGTGAGGAGATGGCACATCTTTTCGCCGCGTACCCGGAAGCCGTCCGTGGTGCGGCGGAGATCGGGCTCGAGTGTGCGTTCGACCTGCGGCTCATCGCGCCGCAGCTACCACCGTTCGACGTCCCAGCCGGGCACACCGAGGCCAGTTGGCTGCGTCAGCTCACGATGGACGGTGCCCGCCACCGGTACGGTGCGCCGGCAGACCGGCCGGAAGCTTACCGGCAGCTCGAGCACGAGCTGAGCATCATCACCGAGCTCGATTTCCCGGGCTACTTCCTGGTGGTCCATGACATCGTGTCGTTCTGCAAGAACAACGACATCCTTTGTCAGGGAAGAGGTTCCGCCGCCAATTCTGCCGTCTGCTATGCCATCGGCATTACCAACGTGGATCCCGTGCGCAACAAACTTCTGTTCGAACGCTTCCTCTCGCCCGAGCGTGACGGTCCACCGGACATCGATGTCGACATCGAATCGGATCGCCGGGAAGAGGCCATCCAGCACGTCTACGCCAAGTACGGACGCCGGTATGCGGCCCAGGTGGCGAACGTCATCACCTATCGCGGAAGGTCGTCGGTGCGGGACATGGCCCGGGCACTGGGATTTTCCCAGGGCCAGCAGGATGCGTGGAGCAAGCAGGTCAGCCGTTGGGGCAACAGCCTGGCGAGCGCAGCGACGGGGGGTGTCGACACTGCGAGCGAAGCGACGGGGGGTGTCAACACTGCGAGCGCAGCGACGGACTCCGATATTCCGCCAGCTGTCCTCGAACTGGCGTCCCAGATCGAGGGGTATCCGCGGCATCTCGGCATTCATTCCGGGGGCATGGTGATCTGCGACCGGCCCATCTCCGATGTGTGCCCGGTGGAGTGGGCGCGCATGGAGAATCGCAGCGTGCTGCAGTGGGACAAGGACGACTGCGCGGCAGTGGGGCTGGTGAAGTTCGACATGCTGGGCCTCGGCATGCTCTCGGCCCTGCATTACATGATCGACCTGGTGGCCGAACACAAAGGGATTGTGGTGGATCTGGCGCAGTTGGACCTGTCGGAGGAGGCCGTCTACGAGATGCTGCAGCGGGCGGATTCGGTCGGGGTTTTTCAGGTGGAGTCGCGGGCGCAGATGGCCACTCTACCGAGGTTGAAACCACGAAACTTCTACGATCTGGTGGTGGAGGTGGCGCTCATCCGGCCCGGTCCGATCCAGGGTGGTTCGGTGCACCCCTACATCCGCCGTCGCAACAAGCTCGAGCCCGTGACCTACGACCATCCGTCACTGGAGAAGGCGTTGAAGCGGACGCTGGGTGTGCCGCTGTTCCAGGAGCAATTGATGCAAATGGCGGTCGATGTCGCGGGTTTCAGCCCCGCCGAGGCCGACCGACTCCGCCGCGCCATGGGCTCCAAGCGTTCACCCGAGAAGATGGAACAGTTGAAGGGACGGCTCTATCAGGGCATGCGCGATCTGCACGGTATCGGTGGAGAAGTGGCCGACCGGATCTACGAGAAGCTGTACGCCTTCGCGAACTTCGGTTTCCCCGAAAGTCATTCGCAGAGTTTCGCGGCGCTGGTGTTCTATTCCTCGTGGTTCAAGCTGCACCATCCGGCGGCGTTCTGTGCCGGACTGCTTCGGGCGCAACCGATGGGGTTCTATTCACCGCAGTCGCTGGTGGCCGACGCCCGCAGGCACGGAGTGCGGGTCCACGGCGCCGACATCAACGCCAGTCTCCCGTATGCCACCGTCGAGGCCGATGGATCGGAGGTACGTCTCGGGCTGGGGGAAGTGCGGCACATCGGTACCTCGCTGGCCGAGCGGATCGTCGAATCCCGTGCCGAAGGGGGGCCGTTCACGTCATTCCTCGATCTCACCGGAAGGGTGGAACTGTCTACGGCACAAGCGGAATCGTTGGCTACCGCAGGGGCCCTCGACAGTTTCGGGATCTCGCGTCGGGAGGCACTGTGGGCAGCGGGTGCCGCGGCGGGGGAGCGCCGCGACCGGTTGCCGGGCATCGGCGCATCCACCCGCGCGCCGACCCTGCCGGGGATGAGTGATCTCGAACTGGCCGCGGCAGACGTGTGGGCCACAGGAGTCTCGCCGGATACCTATCCAACTGAATTTCTGCGCCCGCAACTCGATGCGCTCGGAGTGGTTCCGGCAGCGGGATTGCTGGAGGTGCCCGACGGAGACCGGGTCCTCGTGGGTGGAGCGGTGACGCACCGGCAGCGGCCGGCAACGGCAGCCGGCGTCACATTCATCAACCTCGAGGACGAGACCGGGATGGTCAACGTGGTGTGCTCGGTGGGTCTGTGGGCCCGGTACCGCAAACTCGCCGGCACGGCGCCGGCATTGCTGGTTCGCGGCGTGGTGCAGAACGCGGAGGGTGCTGTGACGGTGGTGGCGGATCGATTGCAGTTGATGGATTTGCGGGTGTCCGCGAAATCCCGGGACTTCCGGTGAGATCGCGCCCTAACATTCGGGCATGAAAAGACACGTCCTGTCGGTGGTCACGATTGCTTCGCTATTTCTCGCCGGGTGCGGCGGTTCCGGCAGCGACTCCCTCGAAGAAGCTCCGGTGCCGACTCCGGAGGGTTCGGTTTCGGTGGGGATCGGTGTGCCACAGCAACCATCCGCGAAAGATCAGGCGCCCACCGAACGTAGGGAGACGGTCACGGGCCAGGTCTCGATGACTGCGGGCGACCCGGTGGCCGTCGGTCGTCAGATCGTCGACGAGGTCGACTCGCTCGGTGGGCGGGTCGATCAGATCACCGAACAACCGGGCTCCGATGATCAGGATGCGAGCAGTTCCCTGACCATCCGGGTGCCCGCCGATGCGCTCGACCGGGCGCTGGACGATCTGAGGGAACTGGGCGAGGTCACCAGCATCAGCGTTACCAGGAGTGACGTCACGATGCAGTCGCAGGATCTCGACGCACGGATCGCCGCGCTCACCGCATCCGTCTCGCGGCTGCAGGAACTCATTGCGTCGGCGACGAGCACGGCGGACTTGATCGAGGCGGAAAATGCGCTGTCGGATCGTCAGGGTGAACTCGACAGCCTCACCGCTCAGCAGCGACTACTCGACGAACAGGTTGCACTGGCCACACTGTGGATCGACGTCACCACCGAGGAGTCCGATCGACCCGGTGCCAGTCCCGACAACTTCTGGGAGGGTGTGGTTGCGGGCTGGAACTCCGTGCTGTCCGCGATACAGGGTGGCATCGTCGTCGTGGGAGTGCTGATTCCCTGGCTCGGCTTCGCGATAGTCATCGTATTACTGGTCTACGGCGCGTACCGTCTCCGCCGGAAGTCCAAGAAGGCACCCAGCCCGGCTGCGGGCCAGGCGCCGGAACGAGATGAGGCTGAAGAGGAATGATCGAGGTCGACCTGACTACCTTCGAGAGGGCGCTGGGTTCGGGAGCCCACGTCATCGATGTGCGCGAGGCCGACGAGTACGAACAGGTGAGGGTGCCGGGCGTCACCCCGATTCCCCTCAGCGAATTCGTCGAGCGGGTCGACGAGATTCCGGACGCCGAGACCGTCTATGTGATCTGTGCGGTGGGCGGTCGGAGTCTGCAGGTGGCGAGGTACCTGCATGCGCGGGGCATCAACGCCGTGTCGGTCGCCGGGGGGACGTCCGCGTGGTCGCAGTCCGGACGTCCCGTCGAGACCGGAGTCTGAGGAGCTGTGGTCTGGGAAGCTGGGGGCTGAGAAGGCCGACCTCTTACGCACTGTCAGCTATTCGTCCTGTGTGAGTGGACCGGAATACCTCCCAGGAGAACCTGTCCGCCATCAGTCGAGCGCCGTGCCGCAGCGTGTGAAATGTCACCGTTCCCCAAATCAGGAGCAGCGCACACCAGAGAATCACCCCCACCTCGACGATCATGGCCGAACCCAGGGCAACCCCAAGGGAGTTCGCCCCCAGCGCGCATGTGCCGACGGGAAAAGTGAAGCTCCACCAGGTGGGGGTGAAACTCAATCCCCGCAAGAATGCTCGGGCGGTCACCGCGACGACGGTCATCAGAGCGATCACGCCGAATGCTCCGATCGCGATCCCGTAGACCGCTCCGAACGTGTGAAGCCAATCCAGCCCGGAGGCCGCACCGAGCAGGTTGGTCGCCGCCACGGACTGTCCGATCACCCCGAGCGGGATCCACACGGTGGGGATGAGTGGGGTAGCTGGAAGCCCGTTGCTCAGAAGATGCCCGCCGACGACGACGGCGACGCTCAGGGCTGCGATCAGGGCGAGCGCGAACAGTGCGTAGCAGATCACAAGCATCGCAACCTTGGGCGCGCCTTGAGGAAGCTGCCGAACGAGTGCGGCGCCGCCGGCGGCGGAAACCATGGGCGGTACGACAGGCAGGAGCCAGGACGGAGTCGGAGCCACCTGATGCGGGCGTGTCAGCCGCCGCACCATGACGAAATAGGTAGCCAGTCCGATGACCGTGCCGATGGTCCACAAGACGGCCGAGGTGCCGACGGCGGCACTTCCGAGAAGTGCACGCCCCGCCGAGCCCGCGCCGGCGCCGACCGTGAGCACGGCCATCGACACCGCACCGTAGAACGGAAACATCGCGTGGCTGCGCACATCTCCGAGCGCGTCTTCGCGGCGGCGGGCCCAGTGGCGTGCCAGCGCGGCCGTCAGCCCGATAAGCAATGCGACCGCGATCAGCCAGAAGAGCTCCGACGCGATCCGGGCCATGAAGATCTCGGCGGGCAACGCTGCTGCGACGACCGCGATGATGCCCGTTCCCATCACTGTTGCGAACCAATTAGGAGTCATGCGCACGAGACTTCCGGGGGATCGTTGCCCCCGGTAGAAGTCTTGTGGTTGGGTGCCCACATATTGCGGTTGTGGGACTAGCCTTGCGGTGTGCCGCTCTCTCCCCGAGTCCCCGAACTCAGCGCCCTGGACGTCCTGCTCTCCGTCGAACGACTGGGAAGCATGGGTGCGGCCGGGCGCGAACACGGTCTCAGTCAGCAGGCGGTGAGCGCGCGCGTGCGCTCGGCCGAGCGTCAGTTCGGCATCAAGGTGTTCAACAGGGGAACCGGTGGGGTGCGGCCCACGTCGGAGGGCGCACTCATCCTCGAGTGGGCGAGCCACGTCCTCGCGACCGCGGAGGAGTTGGCATCGGGAGTCGCAGCCTTGCGCGGTGAGCGGCAGGCCGGGCTGACCGTGGCGGCCAGCATGACGATCGCTGAGTACCTCGTCCCTAGTTGGACCGTCGCCATGCGGCGCAAGTACCCGAACGTAGTGACGAATGTGCGTCTGCTCAATTCGTCCGAGGTGATCAGCCGTGTGTTGTCCGGTGATTCGGATCTCGGTTTCGTCGAGGGCCCAGACATTCCGACGGGGCTACAGTCGCGCGAAATCGGCCGCGATCACCTGGTCGTGGTGGTCCCGCCGGGGCATGAATGGGCTCGCCGGTCGCCGATTCCCCTGTCAGAACTCGCCGCGACGCCGATGATCCAGCGGGAGTCCGGTTCCGGGACACGCACCACGCTCGAGAATGCGGTGCCGCACTGCGTCCCACCATTGCTGGAGTTGACGTCCTGTACGGCGGTGAAGGCTGCGGTGGTGGCGGGCAATGCCCCCGCGGTGCTGTCGTCGCTGGCGGTGTCCGCCGATCTGACGGACGGCCGGCTCGCCTCGGTCGAGGTGGAGGGACTGACGCTTCCCCGTCGCCTGTTGGCTGTGTGGGATCCGGTGCGCGGGGTGCGCGGCGCGGCGCGTGACTTCCTCGACATCGCGCTCGGTGCCGCGTCGCAAAAATCATCGGCGGCGGTTCCCAGCTGAGCTTACTACCCCTCGGCTCCGGGGAATCCGTGTTGACGCCACGCCTCGTAGGTCACCAGTGCCGCGGCGTTGGACAGGTTCAGCGAGCGGCGACCCGGCAGCATCGGGATGCGTAGTCGCTCGGTCACGTGGGGATCGGCCAGCACCTCCTCGGACAAACCCGTGGGTTCGGGCCCGAAGAGCAGTACGTCACCGGATTCGTAGGCGATGTCGGCGTATGACACGGTGGCGTGCGCCGTGAACGCGAATACCCGGGCCGGTTCGAGTGCCGCCCACGCCGCCTCGAGGTTGTCGTGCACCGTTACCGACGCCAGATCGTGGTAGTCCAGCCCGGCACGCCTGAGTTTCGGCTCGGACAGGTCGAAGCCGAGTGGGCCCACCAGATGCAGTTCGCAACCGGAGCCTGCAACCAAGCGGATGGCATTGCCGGTGTTGGGTGGGATTCGGGGCTCGTGGAACATCACCTTGAACACAACGAACTCTAACAAGCCCGGCATGGCAGCACTGCTGGAGAACGGCCTTGCCCTTGGCTGGCGTAACCACGGCTCGAAACGCCGGGGACAGATCCAAAGGCTCATGAGAGCCTTGCATCCCCCGTGATGGGCAGGAAGGCTTGGTGGGAGGAGGCGATGGCCGATTGAATGACACCCGACATGTGGGTGGGAGTCGCGGAGGCGGCTCCAAGCGTCGTTCCCTACTTGGCAGAAATCGCGGAACACGCGACATGTTGTGCACGACATTCATGAAACGGATGTCCAATATCTGACAGCAGGCTAGGAATCTCAGCTCCCGCCGATGG
Source organism: Rhodococcus sp. WMMA185 (assembly GCF_001767395.1). Lineage (NCBI taxonomy): Bacteria > Bacillati > Actinomycetota > Actinomycetes > Mycobacteriales > Nocardiaceae > Rhodococcus > Rhodococcus sp. WMMA185. Next base: position 900,919 of record NZ_CP017014.1, read on the forward strand.
GTAAGCGCGCTTTGGGGTTGTCAATCACCTCGATTGACGTGCAATAAGCCTGACCTTCGCCTTCTTCAATGAAGTGGGTGGTCGACAATTCAACCCTGGATATCGTTGTGCGGCTATTCAGTGCAGCGAGTATGCCCTCGTGGAGGTAAGCCAGCGATTCACCCCTGCCGCTAGCGGTAATAGCCGAGATGTCGACGGAAACAATCGCCGGATAGCGCCCGGAAAATTGGGAAGCAGCTGACTTTATAGATCGAATTATGCTTTTGACACGGTCCTGACGTACCTCGCACCCCACGTTGAGGTTGATGAATCGACCAAGGGTTCCATTCTGATCGACAGCGATAGCTTCCGTAGACCTAAGATCAAACTCGGTATCACCTCTAGGGAGTGCGAGTGCCGTAGGTCCGCTGCCCGCAGGAAGGATCCTAAAATTGGCCGTGAACAGGCTATCGGAAGTTTCGCTGAACTGGGACGGTTGAGGTCGGCCCAAGCCTTCCCGGGCAGTCGCCACGATACGGTCGATGAATTCGCGGCGTGGCTCAATGTGAAATATTGCGTCGAGAAGTAGAGCTGAATGGGTTACGCGTTCGGGAAATGCAGCGCGTAGCTTCCGACTGAGAATTCGATACAACTCGAATCGATTCTTGTCTTGCTGGCTAGCCCTACTTTTGTGTTTGCATTCAACTTCCAAGCAATCATCTATCAGTAGATCTGGCGTCTGAACACTGGCCTCTGGGATGAAAAGTACTCGCCGCCCTGATTGCACATACTCGGCAGCCACGCGAATCTCGTGTATGGCGCTCGAGACTCGATCTGGATCGTCCAGCCGCAGATCGTCAATACGAGTCTCCAGGTTTTGCGTGCCCGCATCTCGAAGAGCCTGGATATTGAACATTAGTTCGCCGATCTGCAACAGCTGCTGCGAACGGGATAGCCCTTCAGGCGGGGTGTTCCTGTACTGTTCTAGCCACAAGGCGATAGCGTGCGTATCCCTATGAGGACGGGCTGAGTGCGCGGCCAGCCAGTCGGCGCCCATCAAGTCGGTCAGCTCGTTCGCCTGTGCGATGTAATCCTCCGTCGTATACGTCCGTACTCCAGGCTGGCTCGACATGATCGCACGATAGAACAAGATGCCGACATTCAGCAGCCCGAACCGCGCCTCCGAGGGATCTGAGCGGTAAATGTCGTGGGTGTCGGGTTCGAACGGGCGGCGGTAGCCCCGCCCTCGGCGGTCGAGACTTCGGCGAAGGGATCGCCCGAGACCCGGGCTACGCCGTCGATAAGCTCCCGGATGAACTTGACGGGACCTGAAGTGGCCCCAAGTTCGACCCGCTCGGGGTACGCGCTTTCTGTTCACAGCTGATGGTGAATCCGTTTGTGGGCGTGGCTATGCTGTGTGAACGGTGCATGACGGGTTCTCTCCGTTGTGAGCCCAGGCTTTCGGACGGTGTTCGTACCACCGCCGGGGGCTGTTCAGGTTTTGTGGAGGCTGCTGTCCGACTCGTGGAACATCACTCGGAACACCGGCGGGACAGTACGCTGCGGAGTCGGCTCCACTTCCCTGAGAACGCTTGAGTCTTAGAGAGGCCGAGAGTTCGGGATTGCATGACGAAGGCCCCACCAATTGGCGAGGCCTTCGTCGGATCAGTTGCCGAAGATTCAGTTCTCGGAGCTCAGGCTGCCCGTGCCCGTGCTCGAGCCGGAGTCATCAGCGGAGCCGCTGGAGTCGGACGCTGAGCCGTCATCGGAGTCGTCATCGGCATCACCGGTGCCGTCATCGGTGGAGCCGAGGGAGTCGCCGATGGAGCCGACGGACCCGGTGGAGTCTTCTGTGGAGCCGGTGCCCAGGCTGCCGAAGTCGACGCCGCCGTTCATGACGTCAGCGACCAGCTCACCGAATTCCATGCTGCCCGCGATCAGATCCTCGACGGGGACGGGATTGGCCGTGGGTTCTGCGCTGGCCGGCGCCGCGACGGCCAGCCCGAGGAGCGGGGAGACGGCGAATGCGATTGCGGCGGTGCGAACTGACTTCTTCATGGCCCTCTTTCGTCTCGAGTTGATCGCACGAAATGGCGAACAGGCATTTGCAGCCCAAGAGTGCGAGTGACAGAGAACACTAACACCAGGGAAGGTGATTACGATTCAATTACTGTCGGCCCGTGTCGCACTTCACTTGCGGCATGCCGTGTGTCGGTTCGGAAATGTGATCCCTCGACAGGGCTCGACGGAGGCGGCGCAAGATGCAGAGGCGCGCGATTATCCGCGATAATCGACGATATTGCCGGACGGGTCCGCGATCTCTCGGCTCCATCTTTCGAGGCGGATCATGGGTGTACGCACCCAACGGAAGGTGCATCTTCACCAGAGCATCGCTGTGGCACAGTGTGTTCGGGCACTGCAGCTTCCTCGGCTGGGAATTCGATGATTGCCGACGGCGCCCAACGGCCTTCGCCGGCGTCGTTGGGTGCGTACGCGGCGGCCCATGGACTCGATCCGCCGCGATCTGCCGGGCGACATCACGCGGGAGAAGTTCGATGCCACCATCGACGAACTCAATGCGAACGAGGTGCCGATCGCGGGGGCCCACGTGGTCGTCATCGGTCGTGGTGTCACGGTTGGCCGGCCAATCGGCCTGCTTTTCACGCGGCGTAGTGAGAACGCGACGGTTACGTTGTGTCACAACGGAACTCGGGATCTCGCCGCGGAGTTTCGGCGTGCAGACATCGTGATCGCGGCCGCTGGAGTCCCGGGGCTGGTGACCGCCGACATGGTGGCGTAGGGGAGCGTTCGTATTCGGCGCCGCAACGCTGCTGGCGGCAGTCTTCCGCTTGATGATGCAGTCCGAACGTGGCTAGCGGTGTCGATCGACCCGCTCGGAACCGGCTAGCGACAATCCGGAGCCGAACTGTTGGCAATACTCTGAGGATGGATTTCTGATTGAACGAGCGAAGGCCCCGCCGTTAGCGGGGCCGGCATCGGGTCAGCTGCCCAAAGTTCACTCGCTGGAACCGAGGCTGCCCGTGCTCGAGCCGGAGCCTGAGCCCTCATCGGTGGACCCGAGGGAGCCGACGGAGCCGGTGGACTCTTTGGTGGAGCCGGTGCCCAGGCTGCCGAAGTCCACGCCGGCATTCCCGACGCCAACCATGAGGTTACCGAGTTCCAAGCTGCCCGTGACTAGATCCGCGATCGGGACGGGCTCGCCCGAGTCGTATGTGGTTTCTGCACTAGCCGGCGCCGCGAGGGCCAGCCCGATGAGTGGAGAGACGGCTAATGCAATTGCTGCGGTGCGAACGGACTTCTTCATGGCTTTCTTTCGTTTCGAGTTGGTCGCACGAGCTGGCGACCAGGTGTTGTTCAGCCCAAAGGAGCGGATGGCAGAAAATGATAACAAAACAATAACGTTAGGGGAAGACAATTACTGTCGGTTGTGGTGGACGGGTCACATTTCTCTCACGCCATGCTCCGCGTTGAATCTGCCTTTAATTTTCCTTTAATTCGCCTGTGCTCCTCGACGCAAGCGGCCGCAAAATCTCGAGGCACACAATGGTCGACGATGCTGGGTCGGTGATCTCTTGGCGTGCACCTTTCGAGGCGGATAATGGGCATATGAACCCGGTGGAAGATGTCGTGGGTGAGGACTACGCCGACGCATGCCTCCCTTCGCAGGTCTGGCAGCGGCGGCGTTACATGAAGTGCAACTTCCGCGATGCCGATCTGAGCGAACTCCGCACCGAGTCGGTGGTCTTCGCGGAGTGTGACTTCACCGGCGCCGACCTCAGCGGGTCACATCACGCGGGAACTGCGTTTCGATCGTGTAGTTTCGCCCGAGCATCGCTGTGGCACAGTGTGTTCCGGCGCTGCAGCTTTCTCGGCTCGGAATTCGACGACTGCCGGATGCGGCCAGCTACCTTCGATGAGTGCGATTTCGCGCTCGCGTCGCTCGGCGGGTCGGACCTGCGCGGACTCGACTTCACCGACTGCCGGTTCCGCGAGGTCAACCTCGTACGCGCGGATTTGAGTGGGGCGGTGCTGCGCTCGGTGGATCTGTTCGGCGCCCGCACCGGTGGCGCCAATCTCGACGGGGCGGATCTGCGTGGAGCCCACGTCGATGCCAACCTCTGGACGGTTGCGTCGCTGAACAAGGCCCGGATCGAATTGACCCAGGCCATCGCGTATGCGGCGGCCCATGGACTCGTGGTGGAACCGACCTGACGCATGTCCGGCGAACCTGAGAGAATGGGGCACGTGACTGCAACGATCCTCGATGGCAAGGCGACCCGCGACGAGATATTCGAAGACCTGTCGGTACGGGTGTCTGCGCTGAAGGCCAAGGGCATCACGCCCGGGCTCGGTACCGTTCTGGTGGGCGATGACCCAGGGTCTTCCGCCTACGTGCGCGGCAAGCACAACGACTGCACCAAGGTCGGGATCACCTCGATCCGCCGCGATCTGCCTGGCGACATCACGCAGGAGAAACTCGATGCCACCATCGACGAACTCAATGCGAACCCTGAATGCACCGGCTACATCGTGCAGTTGCCCCTGCCGAAACAACTCGACGAGAATGCGGCCCTCGAGCGCATCGACCCCGGCAAGGACGCGGATGGTCTGCACCCGGTCAACCTAGGCAGGCTCGTGCTCGGCAAGCAGGCTCCGCTGCCGTGCACTCCCCGCGGAATCCTGCACTTGCTCCGCCGCTACGAGGTGCCGATCGCGGGGGCCCACGTGGTCGTCATCGGTCGTGGTGTCACTGTTGGCCGACCAATCGGCCTGCTGTTCACGCGGCGTAGTGAGAACGCCACGGTTACGCTGTGCCACACCGGAACTCGGGATCTCGCCGCAGAGGTTCGGCGTGCGGACATCGTGATCGCGGCCGCCGGGGTCCCCGGCCTGGTGACTGCTGACATGATCAAGCCTGGTGCGGCGGTGCTCGATGTCGGTGTGAGCCGCACCGAGGAGGGGCTGCGCGGAGACATCGCGGCGGATGTCGCCGAGGTTGCGGGCTTCCTGTCGCCGAACCCCGGCGGTGTCGGCCCGCTCACCCGTGCCTTCCTGCTCACCAACATCGTGGAGAGAGCCGAGCGTGTCGCAGCGTCTCTCGGCTGAGATGACAGGCTGGGGAGGGTTCTTGAAGAGGAACCTTCCGATGCTGGCGGTCCTCGCCGTGATCGTCGTGGCCGTGGTGTTCGTACTGGCTGACCGGTGGCGCAGGGGAGCGTTCGTGTTCGGCGCCGCCACGCTGCTGGCGGCAGTCTTCCGCTTGATGATGCCGTCCGAACGTGTCGGACTGCTGGCGGTGCGCAGCAAGCCCTTCGACGTCGGTGCGCTCACCGCGGTCGGCGGCGCAATCGTCTGGCTAGCGGTCTCGATCGACCCGCTCGGAACCGGATAGGGGTCCGAGCGGGTCGCACGACCCCTCTGCCCTCAGCGCCCCGACCGGGCGAGATCCATCGTCTCGACGAGCAGTTTCGCCACTGCTTCGGCTTCGGTGAGGAATCCGTCGTGGCCGTCCTTGGACTCGAGCACCCGCAGCCCATCACAGGTCGGGAGGTCGTTCGCCAAAGCCTCCAACGAGCGAATCGGGTACAGGCGGTCCGAGTCGATGCCTCCCACGACCACCGGCGCGGTCACCGTGGCGAGTGCCGCCGCTACTCCACCGCGCCCACGGCCCACGTCGTGCCGGTTCATCGCTTCGGTGAGAAGCACGTACGTGGCCGGGTCGAACCTGCCTACGAGCTTGTCGGCCTGATGCTGGAGGTAGCTCTCAACGGCGTACCGTCCGCCGAGTCGCGGATCCTCACCGTCCTGGGCCGAATTGGCGAATCGGGAATCGAGTTCGCCTTCGGTGCGGTAGGTGAGATGCGCGATACGGCGGGCGATCCCCAACCCGGTCCGGGGGATTCTGCCGGTGCCGTAGTAGTTTCCGCCCTGCCAGTCGGGGTCGCTGATGATGGCCTCGATCTGGGTGGACTGTGTCCCGATCTGATCGGCGGTCGAGCGTGCGCCGACTGCAAGGACGAGAGCAGAGGCGACCTGGTCGGGATAGCTGACCGCCCACTCGAGGGCGCGCATGCCGCCCATCGAGCCACCCATGACCGACGCCAACTTCTCGATACCGAGAAGATCGGTGAGCTTCTTCTCCGCGGCGACCTGATCCCGTATGGAGATCTCCGGGAAACGTCCGCCCCATGGCTGGCCGTCCTCGGCGAGCGAGCCTGGCCCGGTGGAGCCGCGGCAACCTCCGAGAACGTTGGTGGCGACTACACACCATTCGTTCGTGTCGATCGGTGCTCCCGGGCCCACCATGCCGTTCCACCATCCGGGTGAAGGGTGGTCTTCGTTGGCAGGTCCGGTCACGTGGGAATCGCCGGTAAGGGCATGCTCGACCAGTACTAGGTTGTCCCGGTTCGGCGACAACACGCCCCACCGCTGCACCGCGAGGGTGACGGACGGGATGACCGCACCGCTCTCCAGTTCTAGGGAGCCGATGTCGACATAGCCGAGACGGCCTTCCACGGCTGGCAGGATCTGCAATTCACCAACTGTCAAGATGTCACCGCCTTCAGTCCTGTCTCGAGGTCGGCGAGGATGTCATCGATTCCCTCGATGCCGACCGCGAGGCGCACGAGGCCGGGAGTCACGCCGCTGGCCAGCTGCTCCTCCGGGGTGAGCTGCGCGTGAGTGGTTGATGCGGGGTGGATCACCAGTGAGCGCACGTCGCCGATATTCGCGACGTGACTGTGCAGGGTGAGTGCGTTGACGAATTGCTTGCCCGCTTCGACACCGCCGGCGAGTTCGAAGGTGACGACTGCCCCGGCGCCGTGCGGGGCGAGCTTCTTCGCGCGCTCGTACCACGGCGACGACGGCAGCCCCGCATACCCGACGGACACCACTTCGGGGCGGGCTTCGAGGAACTCGGCGACCGCGGTCGCGTTCGCGACATGCCGCTCCATCCGCAGGCTCAGTGTCTCGATGCCCTGCGCGATGAGGAAGGCGTTGAACGGGGAGATCGCGGAGCCGAGATCGCGGAGCAACTGGACCCGGGCCTTGAGTGCGTAGGCCGGTGCACCGAGTTCGGCGAAGACGACGCCGTGGTAGCTCGGGTCGGGGGTGGTGAAGCCGGTGTGGCGGCCCTGGGTCCAGTCGAAGGTGCCGCCATCGACGATCACGCCCGCGATGGCGGTGCCGTGGCCGCCGAGGTATTTGGTGGCCGAGTGGACCACGATGTCCGCACCGTGCTCGAGGGGGCGGATCAGATAGGGGGTGGCTACCGTGTTGTCGACGATCAGCGGGATCCCGTTGTCATGGCCGACCTCAGAGATACCGGAAATGTCGAGGACGTCGTTGCGGGGGTTGGAGATGGTCTCACCGTAAAACGCCTTGGTGTTCGGACGGATGGCCTCGCGCCACTGTTCGAGGTCGTCGGGGTCCTCGACGAACGAGACCTCGATGCCCAGTTTCGGCAGCGTGTAATGGAAGAGGTTGTACGTCCCGCCGTACAGCCGGGGGCTGGACACGATGTGGTCGCCGGCTTCGGTGAGATTGAGGATCGCGAGAGTTTCCGCGGCCTGCCCCGATGCGAGTAGCAGCGCGGCGACGCCACCTTCGAGGGCGGCGATGCGTTGCTCGACGGCGTCTTGGGTGGGGTTCATGATGCGGGTGTAGATGTTGCCAGGCTCGGCCAGCCCGAACAGCGCCGCGGCGTGGTCGGTGCTGTCGAAGGTGTACGCGGTGGTCTGGTAGATCGGTAGTGCCCGCGCCTTGGTGGTGGCGTCGGACGTCTGCCCGGCGTGGATCTGCTTGGTCTCGAACGACCAGTTCTCTGTCATGTGATGTTCACTCCAGTGTTTCGACGAGGCGCGATGAAGGGCTGAATTCCTTTGCGCACAGGGCGTGGCTGATTCATCAACGACAACAACACATCATGAACCCCCGATGTCGGACCTGCGCTTGTTACCCGAATGTCTATATGGATCAGGAAACCCGGTCATCACCCGGGGCACCCCACCGCGGTGGAGGGTTGCCGACCAGCTAGCCGGGGCTTTGCGCTGGTACTCATGACCTTGCGGCCATCTTAGCCTGCTACGGCGGGATGATACGAAACGGCACCGGCATCTCACGGGGAAACAGGGATCTCGCGAGGAGTTCAGCGCAGAAAGAGGGCGGCTGATCAGGAAGGGCTCTCGCTGATCCTGAAATTGTGCAATTCGTCTCGTTCTCCGCAGCCTCGTTCTCCGCGGGGGTGTGGCGGCCCAGGTTCGAGCCCAGGTTCCTGAACGCATCACGGGCGAACCGGTGTGGACCACGGGCGCTTGTCGTGACCTTCACGCAAAGCAGTACGCTTGTCTTGTTTGGGTGTGGTCTCCCCGAGATCGCACCAACCGTCTACGTTTGATAAGCGAACCGTTCGCGGACTCACTCACGAAGTGTGCCCGCAACCGTGTAACCAGGAAAACTTCCTAGGAGGACGCGAAGCACCCATGTCCAAAATCAAGGTTGAGGGTACCGTCGTCGAACTCGACGGCGACGAGATGACGCGCATCATCTGGCAGTTCATCAAGGACAAATTGATTCACCCGTACTTGGACGTAAATCTCGAGTACTACGACCTCGGGGTCGAGTACCGGGACCAGACCGACGACCAGGTGACCGTCGATGCCGCCAATGCCATCAAGAAGCACGGCGTCGGTGTGAAGTGCGCGACCATCACTCCGGACGAGGCACGCGTCGAGGAATTCGGCCTCAAGAAGATGTGGCGGTCTCCCAACGGCACCATCCGTAACATTCTCGGTGGCACGATCTTCCGTGCACCGATCATCATCTCCAACGTTCCGCGACTGGTTCCGGGGTGGACCAAGCCGATCATCATCGGCCGCCATGCCTTCGGTGACCAGTACCGCGCCACCGACTTCAAGGTTCCCGGCCCCGGCAAGGTGATGATCACCTACACACCCGAGGACGGCAGCGAGCCGATCGAGCACGAACTGGTGAACTTCCCCGAGAAGGGTGGAGTCGTTCAGGGCATGTACAACTTCACGAAGTCCATCGAGGACTTCGCCCGTGCGTCTCTCAACTACGGCTTGCAGCAGAACTACCCGGTCTACCTGTCGACGAAGAACACCATCCTCAAGGCGTATGACGGTGCCTTCAAGGACATCTTCCAGCGGATCTACGAGACCGAGTTCAAACCGGAGTTCGATGCGGCCGGCCTCACCTACGAGCACCGCCTCATCGATGACATGGTTGCGGCGGCGCTCAAGTGGGAGGGCGGCTACGTCTGGGCCTGCAAGAACTACGACGGCGACGTGCAGTCCGACACCGTGGCACAGGGCTTCGGCTCGCTCGGTTTGATGACCTCCGTACTGCTGACCCCGGACGGAAAGACCTGTGAGGCCGAGGCTGCTCACGGGACCGTGACCCGCCACTACCGTCAGCACCAGCAGGGCAAGCCGACGTCCACGAACCCCATCGCATCGATCTTCGCGTGGACGCGGGGCCTCGAGCACCGCGGCAAGCTGGACAACACACCCGAGGTCATCGGCTTCGCTCAGAAACTCGAAGACGTGGTCATCAAGACCGTCGAGGGCGGCCAGATGACGAAGGACCTCGCAATGCTGGTCGGGGGTGACCAGGGCTACCTGACCACCGAGGAGTTCCTGGCCGCACTGGACATCAACCTGCAGAAGGCCATCGCTGAGCAGTAGGTCGCATAGCACTGCAAGCGGTAGCGACACGAACGGGACGTTCCACCTAGTCGAACGTCCCGTTTCGTATGTCGGCGCCGGTTGGGGCGGGGAAGAGAATTCGGTTCGGGGGTGTTGCACGGCGAGGCGCGCCCCACGGCCTCTTGAGAAATTCGCTTCCAGTTGAAAGTTCTTCTATGAGCACTTCCGCCCCCGTCCATCCCGGGCGCACCGTTGTCGCGCGCCGCCCGCCCACACGTTCGCTCGCGATGTTCGCCCTCGCGCTCGGTGGTTTCGGAATCGGCACCACCGAGTTCGTAGCGATGGGATTGTTGCCCGAGATGGCGTCGGGCCTTGGCATCACCGAGCCGACCGCGGGGCATGTCATCTCGGCGTATGCGCTCGGTGTGGTGGTAGGTGCGCCGCTCATTGCGGCCTTGGCCGCGCGCGTGCCGCGCAAGTCGCTGCTCATCGCGCTGATGGCGGCCTTTACAGTCGGCAACGCAGCCACCGTCCTGGCACCGAACTATGGGTTGATGGTGGTCTCACGGTTCGTTGCGGGTCTTCCGCACGGTGCCTACTTCGGTGTCGCTGCGCTCGTGGCCGCGCACTTGGCCGAACGAGGTCAGCGGGCCAGAGCGGTGGGGCTCGTCATGATGGGCCTTGCGGTGGCCAACGTCGCCGGCGTGCCGCTGGCTTCCTGGCTGGGGCAGAACTTGGGCTGGCGCAGCGCCTTTGCTCTCGCTGCGTCGATCGGTCTGGTTACGATCGGTGCAATCTGGCGCTGGGTGCCGGCACTTGGCGGCATGCATGTGACGAATCCGCTGACGGAACTCGGAGCGCTGCGCCGGACACAGGTATGGATGACGCTGATCACCGGCATGATCGGTTTCGGCGGCATGTTCGCCGTCTATACGTACATCTCGACCACTCTCACCGGTGTCTCCGGACTGCCGCTCTCATTCGTGCCGCTGGCGCTGATGATCTTCGGGGTCGGAATGATTGCAGGCAACCTGATCGGCGGCCTGCTCGCCGACAGGGCACTGATTCCCGGTTTGTTCGTCTCGATGACGGCGCTCGGGGTGACGCTCGGGGCTTTCGCGATAGCTTCCCACAATCCCTACACCGCACTCGTGCTCGTCTTCTGCGTGGGCGCGGCGGGAATGTCGATGGTCCCTGGCCTGCAGACGCGGCTGATGGACGTCGCGGCCGACGCCCAGACCCTCGCGGCGTCCCTCAATCACGCCGCGCTCAACATCGCGAACGCGTTCGGTGCCTGGATCGGCGGTGTGGTGATCGCCGCCGGTTACGGCTACACGGCCCCCGCGGCCGTGGGGGCGTTGCTCGCCGTGGGCGGGCTCACCGTCCTCGCTGCTGCGGTCGTGATGGAACGACGACGCGGCGTCGGTGCGGCTCGGTAGACGTGCGGCCACACCCACCGCTACCGTGCTTGCCGTGCCCCGCATCATCACCACCGTCAATGTCAACGGCGTCCGCGCAGCTGCCCGCAAGGGGCTGACCGAGTGGATCGAACAGACCGACGCGGACGTCGTCTGTCTGCAGGAGACGAGGGCCTCCGACAAGCAGTTGGCCGAGACGCTCGCACCTGCTCTGGCGGGCGGATGGCACCTGGTGTCAGCAGAGCCTGCCGCGAAAGGACGCAATGGGGTCGCGGTCTTGTCCCGCACACCAGCCGACGCCGTGCGGCTAGGTCACGGCGACGAGGAGTTTCTGGACGCGGGCCGCTACATCGAGGCCGACTTCGGCGACCTGACCGTCGCCAGCTTGTACTTGCCTTCGGGTGAGGCGTTGACGCCGAAGCAGGAGGAGAAGGAACGGTTCATGAAATCGTTCGCCACTCACCTGGCTGCCATCGCGGCCGCGGCCGAGACTGCGAAGAGGCACGTGGTGGTCTGCGGCGACTGGAACATCGCGCATACCGAACTGGACCTGAAGAACTGGAAGGCCAACAAGAAGTCTTCGGGATTTCTGCCGAACGAGCGCGAATGGATGGACGTCTTGTTCGCCGACGGTTCGGGATGGGTCGACGTGGTTCGGGCGCAGCATCCCCACGTCGCGGGCCCGTACTCGTGGTGGTCTTACAGGGGTAAGGCGTTCGACAACGATTCCGGCTGGCGCATCGACTACCAGGTAGCGACCCGTGAGTTCGCCGAGCGTGCTGACACAGCCGTCGTCGAGCGCGCCGAGACCTACGACGCGCGGTGGTCCGATCATGCGCCCGTCACCGTCTCGTACCGGTAGCGGTCCGACCACGACACCGCCGCAATCCGCCCAAATTCCACTCGTGACAAAATCGGAACCATGTCGACCCCAGCAGAACAGAAGCCCGCGACAAAGCCTCGCGTGCTCTCCGGCATCCAGCCGACGTCAGAATCCTTCCACCTCGGAAACTACCTGGGCGCACTAGTGCAGTGGGTTTCGCTGCAGGACGACTTCGACGCCTTCTACTTCATTCCGGATCTGCACGCCATCACGGTGGCGCAGGATCCGAAGAAGCTTCGTCGGTACACCAAGACAGCGGTGGCGCAGTTGCTGGCGGTTGGTGTCGACCCTGACCGCGCCACCCTGTTCGTGCAGAGTCAGGTTCCCGAACATGCGCAGTTGGCGTGGGTGCTGAACTGCATCACCGGGTTCGGTGAGGCCGGCCGCATGACACAGTTCAAGGACAAGGCGACGCGGCAAGGTAGCGAGCATGCCAGCGTGGGGCTGTTCACCTACCCGGTGCTCCAGGCTGCCGACATCCTTCTCTACCGACCGCAGCGAGTGCCGGTGGGCGAGGACCAGCGCCAGCACGTCGAGCTTGCGCGAGATCTCGCTACCCGATTCAACTCCCGCTTCGGCAAGACGTTCGTGGTTCCCGAGGCACACATCATCATGGGAACGTCCAAGATTTATGACCTGCAAGATCCCACGTCGAAGATGAGCAAGTCAGCAGCCAGTCAGGCCGGGTTGATCAATCTGCTCGACGACCCGAAGGTGTCGGCGAAGAAGATCAAGTCTGCCGTCACCGACAACGAGCGGGAGATCCGCTACGACCCGCAGGCCAAGCCGGGGGTCAGTAACCTGCTCACCATCCAATCCGCACTCTCGGGTGTTCCGATCGACACCTTGGTCGCGGGATACGAGGGCAAGGGATACGGAGATCTCAAGTCCGATACCGCCGAAATCTTGACGGAGTTCGTCACCCCGTTCAAGGCTGAAGTCGACGGTTACCTCGCTGATGAGGCGGAATTGGACCGCATCATCGCTGCGGGCGCGCACCGTGCTCGTGAAGTCGCTTCCCGCACTCTCGCCACCGTGTATGAGAAGGTCGGATTCTTGACCCCGAAAGGGTGAACCCCGGGTCGACGCTTCCCGGGGTTCGGGCCGTCAAGAGGACGTACGAGCTTCTACCAAGAGGGGACGTCAGTGGCCGACACCGAGGCGGCGAGAACAGAGGTTTCAGACGAGCCGAGCCTTCTCGAGAAGCAGCGCGCCGCGCGTCCCTGGTTCGACCATCTGGTACGCGCGGGTGAACGATTTCAGTCGCAGCAGGGCGACTCCCATGCGGGTGGGATCACGTATTTCAGCATCTTGTCGTTGATTCCCATCCTCATGGTCGCTTTCGCGGTCGCCGGTTTCGTCTTGGCGGGGCATCCCGAGTACCTCGACTCGATCCAGAGGCAGATCACCGAGAGCATTCCCGGCACCTTGGGCGACACGATCAACGATCTGATCGCATCGGCCATCGACTCGCGCGCAAGCGTCGGAATAATCGGTTTGCTCATTGCTTCGTACGCCGGACTTCGGTGGATCTCGAAGGTCCGCGACGGGCTCACGGCGATGTGGGAGAGCCAGCGAGAGTCCAAGGGATTCGTTCGGACCAAGCTCGGTGACATTCGGGCGCTACTGGGCCTGGGTCTGGCACTGACCGTGTCGCTCGGTATGTCTGCGGTCAGCAGTGGATCGATTACCCCTCGGGTCGTCACGTGGCTCGGCATAGAGGACGGCGCAATGACCGCAGTCGTGCTGCGGGTAGTGTCCACCCTCCTGTCGTTGGTGTTGACCTGGGCGGTGTTCCTGTGGGTCATCGCCCGTTTGCCGCGCGAGCCGGTCACGCTGCGCAGCGCCGCCAAGGCTGCCGCGATGGCTGCGATCTTGTTCGAGATATTCAAACAAGTTGGCGCGGCGTATCTTTCGATAGTCAGTGGCGGTCCCGCTGGTGTGGCCTTCGGCCCCATCATCGGTTTGCTGGTGTTCGTGTTCACCACCTCACGCATGCTGTTGTTCTGCACGGCCTGGGCCGCTACGTCCAAGGGGAGCCTCGAACTGGCACATGTTCCGCCACCTGATCCCGCGATTATTTCGCCGAGGGTTGTAGTCGACGACCGGTCACCCTCCCGCGCGGTGGCGCTGATCGTGACTGGCGCGCTCGCGGGTCTGGGGTTCTCGGGGCTGTTGCGCCGACGTTCGCGCTAGCGTTGATACAGTTCGCGCTAGCGTTGAAACAGTTCGCACTAGCGCCTAAACCGTTCGCGCTAGCGGCGGAAGGGGAAGCGCTGGCGCCGAAAGAGGACGCGCTGGCGCCGACGCCGATTCAGTGTGATCGCACCGAGCACGAGTCCGACTACTACCACGCCGCCCACCGTCCCCAACGCGATGCGCTTCATGGCGGTGGAATCGTTGTCGGGGTTCGGCCCGACCGCTGACACAGATCCCGGCGCCGCCGGTGAGGGAGTGCGCGCCAGGCTGGGTGCCGCGTAATCCGTCGCGTCCTGGTCCAACGATCCGATCGATGTCGATGCGGGCAGGGCGAAGCCGTAGTCGAGGAGTCGAGCCGCCTGTTCCCATGGGCGAATAGGCGTCGCTTCCCCACCCATCAGCGTGACCAGCAAGGTCCGCCCGCCGCGCTCGGCGGCACCGACGTATGTGTGGCGCGCGTCATCGGTGAAGCCGGTCTTGCCGCCGAGAGCGCCATCGTAGTTGTAGAGCAACCGATTGTCGTTGGCCAACATGAATCCTGGGCGATCCTCGTCGCCAGGAATTGTCGGATCCTTCGGGAAGCCTGGAAACTCAGCGGATTCCGTACGGATCAGGTTCGCCAACGTCGAATCCTGCAGTGCTGCCTGGAAAATCACGGCTTGATCGTAGGGCGAACTGCTCATGCCAGGCCCGTCCAGGCCGGAGGGTGTGGCGGCGCGCGTGTCGAGTGCCCCGAGATCCGCGGCGAGTTCGTTCATTTTCGACACGGCAGCTGCGTCACCACCTAATTGGCGTGCCAAGGCATGCGCCGCATCGTTGCCCGAGGCCATGATCAGACCTTGCATCAGCTGATGATTGGTGTAGATGCCGCCCTTGCCGATTCCGGCCGCGCTGCCCTCGATGTTGGCGTCTTCTGCGGTGGCGGTGACGACGGTGTCGAGATCGAGTTCGTCGAGAACGACAAGAGCCAGGAGAAGCTTGATGGTGCTGGCGGGGCGATAGCGACCGTGTGGATCCTTCGCCGCGAGTACGTCGCCCGACTCGGCGTCGGCAAGCACCCAACCAGAGGCGACGATGTCCGCGGGCAGGGGCGGCGCGGCTTCCGGAAGGATGATGCCGCATCCGCCGAGCTTGTCTCCGCCCACTGGGTTCGCGGGGACCGGAACGGGAGGGGGGACGGTGTCGCCCGGTGCGGGGACCTCGGACAGGTCGATTGCGGGTGCGGGCGCAACGGCGAACGGGCAGCTGTCGGTATTCGGCGTGGCGAGGGGTGCCGGTGGCGGTGGCGGTGCCGGCTGGGCACTCGAGACTCCGCCCATCGCTGCGACAGCGGAGAGAGCTACTCCCGTAACGGCTACTGCAGATTTTCGACGCCACATCATGGATAGGACGTTAGGGGACCGTCGTCGAGGGTCCGAACCGGCGCGCTGCAGTTACACAGAATTTATGAATACCCGCGTGAACCCAGGCGAGTGCGTAGCGGCTACGACTTCTTGTTGACCCCGAAGGCGCCTGCGACCAGTCGGAATGTCGGCATAGGGTTTCGGTCTGCTGAAACCGGTTGAATCGTGAGGTGATCCGCTCCCGCTGTGAAGTGTTCTTCGAGGCGCGCGATGATGGAGTCGGTGGAGCCGTAGACGACGAGGGCGTCGATCAAGCGGTCACTGCCGCCGTGGTCGAGTTCCTCCGGGGAAAAGCCGAGGCGCATCAGATTCGTTCGGTAGTTCTGAAGATGCAGATACATCTTGCATGCCTGACGTCCGAGTTGTCGGGCTGTCTCGAGGTCGGTGTCAAGCAGCACTTTGTGTTCGGGCGCCAAGATCGAATCCGGGCCGATGATCTTGCGGGCTTCTCTGGTGTGCCGGGCGGTGACGAATGCCGGGTGTGCACCACAGGATCTTTCCGCGGAGAGCCTGAGCATCCGAGGTCCCAATGCGGCCAGCATGCGCCGTGACACGGGCACACCGGCCGTATCGAGTTCGTCGAGATACCGGGTCATTGATTCGAACGGCCCCGAGTATTTCTGACCGAAGTCTTCCGGATGCCCGACCCCGAGTCCGAGCAGAAACCTCCCCGGAAACCGGGCTTCGAGTCGGTGAAACGACTTGGCGACTTCAGCAGCCGGCGCGTTGCAGATGTTGGTTATCCCGGTTGCTACCGTTACTCGTTCGGTGGCTTCGAGGACGGCTTCGGAGGACTTCAAGTCCGCAGGCGGCGAGCCGCTGAGCCAGAGCGTGCCATAGCCGAGTTGTTCGCATTCGCGGGCCATGTCCGGTGAGAAGGCATGGTCGAGCTCGAACGCGCCGAGTCGTCCCAGATCGGGAGTCTTGTCGCTGATCATCATGGTTTGACCTCCTTCGACACCGCGGTTGCCAGCTTTGTGTCGCCAGCGGCGGATGAACTCAGGCGCATCACGGCGAGGAACCCAGCCAGAGCGACCGCTGCGGGCAGCAGCATGCTTTGTGCCATCCCCGCAGCGAATCCGTCCCTGAGATCTGGCGGTAGTGCAACGGTACGTTCTGGGACACCGTTCGCCGTCAGCCGCATCGTCATCAAAGCGCCGATACTCGCGACACCCATGACGCCGGCAACCTGGCGAGTGGTGTTGAATACCCCCGACCCGGCGCCCGCGAGGTGAGGCGGCAAGTTCCTGGTCGCGCTGCCTGCAACTGCCGGCCAGGCGAGGCCGTTGCCTACCCCCACCACAAGCATCGGCATGGTCAGCGCCCAAACGGACGAGTCCGGCTTCATGACCAGGGCGAGCCAACCCAACCCGAGCGCCACCAACAACAAACCAGGTCCGGCAAGTGTGCGCGGTTGCAGACGGTCGAGATACCGACCAACGATCAGTGCGAGAACTGCTGTCAGAACCCCTAGTGGCAGCAGCGGCAAAGCGGATCTCGTAGGTGACAGCCCTCCGACGAGCTGAGCGTAGAACATCAACGGCACCATCATCGAGGTGATCGTCCATCCCAACGCTGCGATGCCGATGTTGGATACGGTGAAGTACCTGTCCCGGAACAGGCCGAGCGGCACCAGAGGATCGTTGCTGGTCGAGGCCTGGTATCGGAAGAAGAAGCCCATCGTGACAAGGCCCGCGATGATCGTCAGCCACACTGCGGCCGACCAGTCGTAGGTGTGACCTTCCTGCAGGCCGAAGATCAAGAGGAACATGCCTACGGCACTGAGCACCACCCCAAAGAGGTCGAACCGGCGCAGGCGCGTCTCGAATGCAGGGATGAACGAGATCGAGAGAACGATGGTGGCGATACCGATGGGGACGTTGACGAAGAAGATCCACTGCCATCCGAAGCTGTCTTCGAGTACACCGCCGGCAACCGGACCGATAGCCATCGCGACGCCCGCGACCGCACCCCACCATCCCATCGCACTACCCCGCTTGTCCGGCGGAAAAATGCGGGTGATGACGGCCATGGTTTGTGGAGCCATCATCGCGGCACCCAAACCCTGAAACACTCGTGCCAGGATCAGCACTTCGATGCTGCCAGACAGTCCTGCCCAGAGCGATGAGAGGGTGAAGACCACGAGACCGACAAGGTAGATGTTCTTCGGCCCGAATCGGTCGCCCAGACGTCCCGTGATGAGCAACGGCACCGCGAACGCCAACATATAGGCGCTGGTCACCCACACCACGCTTCCGACGTCGGTGTCGAAGCTCGCCATGATCGCGGGGTTGGCCACCGCAACGATCGTCGAGTCCAGCAAGATCACGAAGAAGCCGAGACAGACCGCCAACAACGCAAGTCGCTGCTTCTTCATAGCGTCTATCCGCCTTCTCGCCGAAGCTGCTACTCGGCGGGTCGAAGGTAGGAACGCTGAATCCTCTTCCAGGATTCGTAGACCGCCCGTGCGCTCTTGGTCGACTCGAGTTCCGAGGTGGCCGATACTGGTACATCCCACCACGATTCGCTATCGGGGCCACCGATCAACGGATCAGTCTCGACGTGGATGACGGTGGTGGTCTCGCTGGCCTTGGCTGCCTTGACGGCGTCCGCGAACTCCGATGCGGTATTCGCCCGAACGACGGTGGCGCCGAGGCTGGCGGCATTGGCTGCCAGGTCGACGGGAAGAATGTCGCCGTCGAGGCGGCCGTCGTCCGAACGGTATCGGTACCGGGTGCCGAAGCGCTGGGAACCGACCGACTCGGACAGCGAACCGATCGAGGCGAACCCGTGGTTCTGAACCAGGATCACGATGATCTTGAGGCGTTCCTGCACGGCGGTCGCAAGTTCGCCGGCCATCATCAGATACGACCCGTCGCCGACCATGACGAACACGTCTCTGTCGGGGCACGCCATCGCGACACCGAGCCCGCCGGCGACTTCGTATCCCATGCAGGAGTATCCGTATTCGACGTGGTAGCCCTTCCAGTCGCGCGCACGCCAGAGCTTGTGAAGGTCACCGGGCATAGAACCGGCGGCGCACACCACGACATCGCGAGGATCTGAGAGCGTGTTCACCAGGCCGATCATCCGACTCTGATCGAGCGCCTCGCCGGTCTCGGAATCGGCTGACCTGTAGACGGATTCGACGGTCGAATTCCAACGCTGCACGAGTTCGCCGATCCTGGCTGCGTAAGACTCGTCGACCTTGTAGTCCTGTAGGGCAAGCGTTAAGGCATCGAGAGCCTCGCGCGCATCGGCGACCACGCTCATGCCGCTCTGCTTCACCGAGTCGAATGACGCGATGTTGATGTTGACGAAGCGGACATCGGGATTGGTGAACGCCGTGCGAGATGCAGTGGTGAAATCGCTGTACCTAGTGCCGATTCCGATCACAACGTCGGCATCGGTGGCGAGTGCATTGGCGGCCGTGGTCCCGGTGGATCCGATAGCGCCCACGCACTGCGGGTGATCATGAACGAGAGAGCCCTTGCCGGCCTGACTCTGGGAGGCGGGGATGCCGGTCTGTGCGCAGAATGTCGCAAGGGACGCGGTGGCATGGCTGTAGATGACGCCGCCACCGGCGACGATCAGGGGTTTGCGTGCGGAGCGAATAATCGCGGCTGCACGCTCGATGGCCGATCGCTCGGGAAGCGGGCGTGCGACATGCCAGACACGTTCCGCGAAGAAGGACTGCGGCCAGTCGAATGCCTCAGCCTGCACGTCCTGCGGAATGGCGATGGTGACAGCACCGGTCTCGACGGGATCGGTGAGCACACGCATGCCGGAAAGGAGAGCGCCGGGCAGTTGCTCCGGTCGCCAAACTCGGTCGAAGTACCGTGACACAGGCTTGAACGCATCGTTGACGGTAACGTCGCCGCTCGTCGGCAACTCCAGCTCCTGGAGCACCGGAGTGCTGACGCGAGTGGCAAACGTGTCCGCGGGAAGCAGGAGTACGGGTAGGCGGTTGACGGTGGCGAGTGCCGCACCCGTGATCATGTTGGTCGCGCCGGGGCCGACGCTCGAGGTTACGGCCCATGTCTGCAGGCGGTCCTTCATGCGTGCGTACGCGACGGCCGAATGAACCATGGCCTGTTCGTTGCGACCGAGCACGTAGGGGAGCGTCGGTTCGCGACCGGCGCCCTGATCCTCGATCTCCGACTGCAGCAGGGCTTGCCCCAAACCGGCGACGTTGCCATGGCCGAATATTCCGAAACAGCCGGCGAACAGTCGGGTTCGCCGGCCGTCTCGTTCGGTGTATTGATTCGCAAGGAATCGGACAACCGCCTGAGACACGGTGAGGCGTAAGGTCGGTTCGTCACGGGCGGTGCGATTGCCGGTCGCGTCGGTGGGGGCCATGCCTACCTCCGTGTGTTTGTGGGACCGCAGTCAGTTGTGGGACCGCAGCGGCAGTCGGGAGTCGATGTCCTGGTGATCCCAGCTACCGCGGAGCCAGGTGTGTGCCGGATCGTCGCAGATATTCCATGCCCTGGCTTCACCGGGACCGGCCATGACGTTCAGGTAATACATGTGGTGACCGGGGGCCGCGATGGATGGGCCGTGGTAGCCGTGCGGAACCAGGACGACGTCGCCGGACCGGACCTCCTCGAGCACTTCGATGGGGCGTTCGGGAGTTCCGTACACCCGGTGGTATCCGAATCCTTCGGTCAGGGTGGGGCTTCGGTCGATCTCGAAATAGTAGATCTCCTCGAGTGCTGATTCGACCTCGGTGTTCTCGTCGTGTTTGTGGCTCGGGTAGGACGACCAGTTCCCGCTAGGAGTGATGACCTCGCACGCAATGATGGAGTCGGCAGCGAAGGTATCGGCGGTGGCGAAGTTGTGGACCTGTCGGCTGCAATTGCCGGCGCCGCGAAGCTCGATCGGAACGTCAGCTGCCGGCCCGTACCTGTTGGGGAGCTTTGCGCCTGCGCGGGCTCCGCAGAGAGCGAACCTGCCACCGCCGATGCTGGTGACCGAGTAGTGGGAATCGCGTCCTATGTATACGAAGTCGCTCGGTCCGTCGAATACGGAGATCCGCCCCTTCAAGGGAAACTCGGTGCCGTCCGAAGAGACGAGGGCCGAGCCGGACAGCGGTAGCACGATGATCTCGTTCTCACCCGAGTCCAACTCCACCATCGCGCCCGGGGAGAGTTCGAGAGTCCACAGGCTCGACTCGCTCCAGCCCGCCGATTCCGGCGTCACAACGGTCGTGAATCGTCCGTCTGCAGACGATCCGGCGGGGACGTAGTACTTGCTGAACATCTCGCTCCTCACTGGCGTCTAGTGTACGAGCTTGACTGCAGTATCGACCGCCGTAGCCACGTCGTCGTTCGGCGGGTACAAGAGGGCGCGCCCGATGATCAAGCCTCGCACCGAGGGCAATCGAAGGGCGTGATCCCACCTGGTGTACGTCTCGTCGGGCACTGTCTGCGGGTCGCCACCGAGAAGGAGGGTGGGCAGGGTGGTGGCGTCCATGACACGTTCCATCTCGTCGACTACGGGAAGCTTCATCCACGTGTAGGCGGACGTCGAGCCGAGGCCCTGTGCGATATGAACCGATTTGATGACCGCATCAGGGCTGAGGTCGTTGACTACTTTGCCCTTGACGTGGCTCGAGAGGAACGGCTCGAGCATCGCGATCCGCCCGGCTGCTGCCAGTTCGTCCACCGCCCTGGCGCATGCGGTCAGGGTGGGCAAGGTTCCGGGATCGCCGAGCGCGATGCGTAGCAGCATCTTGCCGCCGTTCATGCCGAACCTGCAGATCCCCTCGGCTGCGTAGCCGGTCATCGCGTCGTCGAATTCAAAACTGGCGCCGGCCAATCCGCCGCGGTTCATCGACGAGATGACCACCTTGTCATCGAGCGCGCCGAGGAGCAGTAGGTCGTCGAGAACATCTGCGGTGCCGAGGACGCCGTCGACGCCGGGGTTGGCGAGGGCTGTCCGCAGGCGGTCGAGTAGATCGGTGCGACTGTTCATGGCCGTGGGGTTGCCGCCGACGGACAGCGCTCCCCGCGCAGCGTGGTCGGCCGCGACGATCATCAGGCGACCGTTCCCCCGAATGGTGGCACGAGGGATCCTCGACGCCCAGGCCTGTTCGATGACCTGAGGGTTGTTTGTGCGGATCTCCGTCAGCTCGGCGTATGTGGTGGCGTGGGGCCGGGTACGGAGCCTGTCAGACATTCGCGTCCTCCGTTGCGGTGGACTCGGCCAAGTCGTGCACTTCTTCGGCTGTCGGCATCGCAGTGGAGCACTCGAGGCGCGAGGCGACGATCGCGCCGGCGGCGTTGGCGTATCGCAACACCTTCTCGAGTGGCCAACCGGCCAGCAGTCCGTGACACAGTGATCCGCCGAAGCTGTCGCCTGCGCCCAGGCCGTTGACTACGTCGACGCTATTGGGAAGAACGGTGATCGATTGCGTCCGGGTCCGACCGAGCACCCCTCGGGGGCCCTGCTTGACGATGGCGAGTTCGATACCGAGGTCCAAGAGGGCGTCGGCCGCCTTGTGCGGATTGGTCTCACCGACCGCGATCTCGCACTCCTCGCGGTTGCCCACAGCCACCGTCACGTGTTCGAGGGCGCGCCGGACCTGCTTGGTCGCGTCCTGCGGTGTAGACCAGAACATCGGCCGGTAGTCCAGATCGAGCACAGTCAGTGAGCGGCGTTCCCGAGCCTCCCACGCAGCGAAGTGTGCGCTGCGGCTGGGTTCTTCGGACAGACCGGTCATTGTCGACCAATACAGGGATGCGTTGCGCACAGCGTCGAGGTCGATGCTTTGAGCAGTGATCTGCATGTCAGGAGCGTGAGGTTTGCGGTAGAAGTACAGCGGGAAGCTATCCGGGGGGAAGATCTCGCAGAACGTCACCGGTGTCGGGTACGCGGAATCGGTGACGATGAATCGGTCGTCGACTCCCAGGTCGGTCAGTGCGCGCTTGACGAACTGTCCGAAAGGGTCGTTACCGACACCCGAGATCAGAGCACTCGACAGTCCGAGGCGTGCCGCGGCCACGGCGACGTTGGCGGCGCTGCCGCCGAGGAATTTGCCGAACGTTTCGACGTCCGCGAGTCCGACGCCGGTCTGAAGTGGGTATAGATCCACTCCGCACCGGCCGATCGCGAGCACGTCGAGTCCCTGCCCGCGCTGGTGGGCGTTGGTGCTTGTCAAATCGGGCTCCCGAGAGAGGTCATGGTAGGTGGCCTGCGCCGCCCCGGGGCATGCGCGGGACCTAGGAGGACTGCGCAGGAACTGACGTGCCAAAGAAACTGTGCTCAAAAACGCAGAGAATGTCAATAAATTGTCCTGACATTATGACCTGCGTGCTGTGAATGCTAGTGTTCGGATTCGCTACTGGAACTAGCACCGCCAGTGGCCTCGCTTGCTAGGTCGAAGATCGGAGCTGACTGTGGTATCAGCACTCGCCGTCGAGTTGGATAGGTCGAGCCCGGTGCCGCTGTATTTCCAGTTGGCACAAGCGATCGAGAAAGCGATTCTCGACGGTCAACTCGCTCCCGGTGACCGATTCGAGAACGAGCTCGCCCTGGCCAAACGCGTCAACCTCTCGCGCCCGACCACACGACGCGCCATTCAGGAACTGGTCGACAAGGGACTGCTCGTCCGCAAGCGTGGTGTGGGGACACAGGTCGTTCAGAGTCCGGTTCAACGTCCGGTAGACCTCACGAGCCTGTTCGACGATCTCGCTCGCGCCGGCCAGGTGCCGACCACCAAACTGCTCGAGTACACGGTGAGCGTTCCCGATGCGCAGATCGCGTCGGAACTCAATCTCGAGGGTGACGCGGAAGTAGCAACCATCAGGCGCCTGCGCTGCACCAACGGTGAGCCACTGGCGGTTATGACCAACCACGTTCCGGCGCACATCGCGCCCGATCCGGCAGATCTCGAGACTCAGGGTCTCTACCAGATTCTGCGAGCCCGCGGCATCCACATCCGAGTCGCGAGGCAGAGGATCGGCGCTCGCGGCGCAACGCGCGAGGAGGCCGGGCTACTCGAAGAGAAGCCGGGGGCAGCCCTTTTGACGATGAGCCGTACCGCGTTCGATGATTCGGGGAGCTCGGTCGAGTTCGGCACACACTGCTACCGCGCCTCACGCTACTTTTTCGAAACCACCGTGGTCGACCGCTAGCGGTCGACCATTGCGGTGCCGAATGCTGTGGTGTGGTGTACGCCACAGCTTGCCAACGGCCAGTGCTCGAAACTTCCCCGGAAGCCATCAAAGCCTCCCCAGGGCAACGCTCTACGACGCTCGTTCGGTGACAGTCGAGTCGCCCGGTCCCGATATCGAATCCATATGTCAGAACAAACTATTGACATTCGTCTGTGGCGGGTATTACATCTTCTCCATGTCACCGATGACCGACTGATTCTGCTGGTCAATGGTCATTGCCGAGAGGAAGTAGTTCATGTCGTTTGTCGCGGGCCGCAGGCGTCTCACCGTACTGGCCGGCTCCACCGTGGTGGTCCTGGGCCTGGCAGCCTGTTCCAGCACCGGGGGACGACCGAACTCCTCCGAGGCGGAGACGGAGACGGGCACCGCCGACACACCCAGGGCCACCGTCGCGATGATTACGCACGAGGTTGCCGGCGACTCATTCTGGGACCTGGTCCGTAAGGGCGCCGAGGCCGCGGCCGCGAAGGACAACATCGAGCTGCGCTACTCCTCGGACCCGGAGGCGCCCAATCAAGCCAGCCTGGTCCAGAATGCGATCGACAGTGAGGTCGACGGTATCGCGGTCACGCTGGCAAAACCGGAAGCGCTGGCGCCCTCCGTGAGGGATGCCGTCGCCGACGGCATCCCCGTGACGGCCTTGAATGCGGGCATGGATGAATGGAAGAAGATGGGCGTCACCGCGTTCTTCGGTCAAGACGAGGAAATTTCCGGCGAGGCGGCGGGCCAACGTCTGAATGCGGACGGCGCGACGAATTCGCTGTGTGTCATTCACGAGCAGGGCAATGTCGGACACGAAGCGCGATGCGCCGGGGTGGTCGACGGGTTCGACGGAGATACCAAGATTCTGTACGTCAACGGCGAGGACATGCCCTCCGTCGAATCGACGATCACTGCGAAGCTTCAGCAGGATCCGAGCATCGACTACGTGCTCACAATGGGCGCCCCGTATGCGCTGACTGCGGTGACCTCGGTCGCCAACGCAGGGAGCAACGCAAGAGTGGCCACGTTCGACACCAATGCGGAACTCGTCGACGCGATTGGATCCGGTGAAGTCGAATGGGCTGTCGACCAGCAGCCATTTCTCCAAGGCTATCTTGCGGTCGATTCACTGTGGCTGTACCTGAACAACGGCAATGTCATCGGTGGTGGCATGCCGACACTAACCGGCCCCGCCTTCATCGACAGCACGAATATCGACTCGGTCGCCGAGTACGCCAGGAACGGAACTCGCTGATTCGGGTGCGCGGACGGCGCCCTCGGTAGCCCGCGCCATCCCCGTCCAGCACGGAAGGGAAGACATGTCCACGCAGGAAGATCTCGACCTATCGGCGCACGAGGTCGGCACCGATGAACGGGTGAAGGAGCAGAAGCGCTTCCAGCGCCTGCTGATCCGCCCCGAGATGGGTTCGGTGGCCGGGGCGATCGCGATCTTCGTGTTCTTCCTCATCGTCGCCGATCCGTTCCGCAGTCTGGACTCGTTCGCGACGGTGCTGTATGCGAGCTCGACGATCGGAATCATGGCGTGCGGCGTTGCGCTGCTGATGATCGGCGGAGAGTTCGACCTCTCGGCCGGTGTTGCCGTCACCACGTCGTCGCTGGCCGCTTCCATGATCGCCTACAACCTCCACCTCAACCTGTGGGTCGGCGTTCTATTCGCGTTGGTGATTTCTCTCGGCGTCGGGTTCTTCAACGGCTACCTCGTCATGAGAACGAAGATTCCCAGCTTTCTGATCACCCTCGGTTCGTTCCTGATGCTGACCGGAATCAACCTCGCCGTGACCAGACTCGTCAGCGGGCATGTGGCTACGCCCAGCGTCTCCGACATGGAAGGATTCGACTCCGCGCAGAAGGTGTTCGCCTCGACCATCACGATCGGCGACGTCTCCATCAAGATCACGATCGTATGGTGGCTGCTGTTCACCGCTGTCGCCTCATATGTCTTGTTCAAGACCAAGATCGGAAACTGGATCTTTGCCGTCGGTGGCAACCAGGACAGCGCCCGGGCAGTTGGCGTACCGGTGAAGGCAGTCAAGATCGGGCTGTTCATGACGGTGGGGTTCGCCGCCTGGTTCGTCGGCATGCACCTGCTGTTCTCCTTCAACACCGTGCAGTCCGGTCAGGGTGTGGGCAACGAGTTCCTCTACATCATCGCGGTGGTCATCGGCGGTTGTTTGCTCACCGGTGGGTATGGAACCGCGGTGGGCGCGGCCATCGGCGCCTTCATCTTCGGCATGACCAATCAGGGCATCGTCTACGCGGGCTGGAATCCCGACTGGTTCAAGTTCTTCCTCGGAGCCATGCTGCTGATTGCGGTCATCGCCAACAGCGCATTCCGCAACTACGCTGCGAAAAGGTGACGCATGAGTACCAGAGTTGAAGTTCCTGCTCACTCCATCTCGGGTGGCAAGGAGCCGCTGGTCGAACTCGTGGACGTCGGCAAGCACTACGGGAACATCATCGCGCTCGAGGGCATCAACCTCAGGGTTGGCGAGGGGGAGGTCACCGGCGTGCTCGGTGACAACGGCGCGGGCAAGTCGACACTCATCAAGATCATTGCCGGCCTTCATCAGCAGAGCAAGGGCCAGCTACTCATCGCCGGCGAACCCACGACGTTCAAGTCGCCGAAGGAGGCCCTGGGCAAGGGCATCGCCACGGTGTATCAGGATCTTGCTGTGGTGCCGTTGATGCCGGTGTGGCGCAACTTCTTCCTCGGGCAGGAGTTGGTCAAGGGCGGCATCATCAAATCGCTCGATGCCAATGCGATGCGAGCAACCACGCTCTCCGAACTGTCGAAGATGGGCATCGACCTGCCGGATGTCAATGCGCCGATCGGCAGCCTCTCTGGGGGACAACGTCAGTGCGTCGCGATCGCTCGTGCCATTTTCTTCGGTGCCCGTGTCCTCATTCTCGACGAGCCGACCGCCGCGTTGGGGGTCAAGCAGTCCGGAATGGTGTTGCGCTACATCACCGCCGCCAAGAAGCAGGGGTTCGGAGTCATCTTCATTACGCACAATCCGCACCACGCGTACATGGTCGGGGATCACTTCGTGCTTCTCAATCGGGGTCGCCAGAGGCTCGATGCCAAGTACGAGGACATTTCCCTCGAACAACTGACCAAGGAGATGGCCGGTGGCGACGAGCTCGAGACTCTCAGTCACGAGCTTCGGCGCTGACCGGACGAACCGGTCAGAGAAAACTGGTTGGGCGAATGCCGAGACCCGCGTGGGTGTAGGCCTCGTCGATCATCCTCATGTTCGCGACGGCGTCCGCCGGACCGATCGGGAGTGTCGCGACACCAGCTAGGTGGTCGGCCAGGGCTTCCAACTGGAAGGTGTAGGACGACTTGGTCCCCAGGTGTTCGACCGTCGTGGTGCCACCGATTTTGACGGAAACTCGATCGTCGTCGTGGGGGCGGAGAAAGTTGTGAACCAGCACTTCGCCTTCGGTACCGATCACTCGGAACGTGAAATGGAGGTGGTCGGCGAGCATGGTTGAGGCAACAGTTGCCCGAACGCCGGAGGGGTACTCCAGGTCCGCGTCGAATCGTGAATCGACACCCGGCGCGTATTCCTCGACTCGCGTCCCCACCACGCGGGGTGCGCCGCTGTACACATCGGCGAGCATTCGCGCGGCGTGGATGCCGTAGCAGCCCAGGTCCATCATCGATCCGCCTGCCAATGCCAACTCCCACCGGGGATCGCCCGGTGGGGGCACAGGGGTGCGGAACTCGGTCTCGATCGCGGTCACGGCTCCGATTTCGCCGCTGCGAACCAATCCGAAGAGACGATGGTTGACCGGGTGGAATATGTAGTGGATACCCTCGAGCACCGTGACACCAGCGGCAGCCGCCTCTGCCACGACCTTCTCTGCTTCGTCGGCGTTGCTCGAGAACGGCTTCTCCGTGAGAACGTTCTTTCCGGCTCGCACGGCCTCGATGTTCCAAGGTCCGTGCAGTCCGTTGGGGAGCGCGTTGTACACGACGTCGATCTCCGGATCTGAAACCAGATCCGCGTACGTGGAGGCCGTCCGCTCGATTCCGTGTCGTTCCGCGTAAACTTGCGCCCTTTCGCGGTCGCGTGCGGCGACTGCGACCAGTCGATGTCCGGTGGCCTTCGCGGGCTCGACTATCGCGTCTCCACCGATGCTGGACGCCCCCAGGATTCCGATCCGCAGTTCGGTGCCCATCACAGCACCCATCGCAAGTAGGCGACACTCGTGCGCACGTCGCTCAGCGGTCCTTCGTCCGACGGTGCTTCGGTGAGAATGGTGTCTTGCTCGAGCACGTACCAACCGTCGAATCCCTGCGTTTGCAGGATTTGGGTGACCGTCGGGATGTCGATGTCACCCTTGCCGAGCGGCTGGAAGATGCCCGACTTGACGGCGTCGGTGTACGTGATCTCGCCCGCGCGGACCCGGGCGGCCAAGGCCTCGTCGACATCCTTGAGGTGTACGTGTGCGATCCGGTCGGGCGCCTGTCGTGTCAGCTCAACCGGGTCGGTGCCGCCGATCAGCAGGTGGCCGGTGTCGAGGCACAGCGGGATGCTCGAGCCGTCGAGGACTCGGAGAATTTCGTCGCGCTCTTCGATCATGGTGCCGACGTGTGGGTGGATCACAGCCCTGATTCCGCGCTCCGCAGCAGTGTCGGCCAGCCGATCAAGATTGTGCAGCAACGTTTTCCATTCCTGCTCGCCGATCTCCGGGCGGGAGTCGTAACCTGCCGAACCGGTAGCGGCGGCGAGTACGAGCACCTCGGCGCCCGCGGCGACGAAGCCGTCGAGGACGGGCGAAACGTCGGGCACCGGATCGTGGTCGTTGTCGTGCAGCAGGACGGGGGCGAAACCGCCCACGGCGCGCAGGTGGTGGCCGGCGAGGACCTTGGCCAGCTCGGTGGGGGCGGTAGGTAGGAAGCCCTCTGGGCCGATCTCGGTGGCGGTAAGTCCGACGTCGCGCATCTCACGTAACACCTGCGACGGGTCAAGTTGATATCCCCATCCTGGAACCTCACAGACACCCCAGGAGATGGGTGCGCCGGCGATACGGGGACTAGTCATGGTCGAGCCTCATTTCCGGTCTGAACGAACAGTTCCTTGACTTCGGAGATGGTGACCGGGCGCCCCTCCTCGAGGGACAGCGCGGCCGCCTCGGCGACCCAGGCGGACTCGACGGCGTCGGCAAGGGTACACGGGGACGGCTGCCGTCCGGCTGCTACCTCGATGAAGGTTTCGAGTTCGACGCGATACGCGTCGGCGAAACGGTCCATGAAGAACGAGTGCGGAACACCGCTCGGAAACTGTGCATCGGGATCGACCGAGCGCAGTGGTAGTCGCTCGTCGAGCCCGGCAACTACGGAATCGATCGACCCGAGGACTTCGAGTCTGCTGTCGTAGCCACGCGCGTTGTAGCGGGTGTTCGAAACAACTGCGAGGGCGCCGCTGTCGAGGGTCAATACCGCAGCGGCAGTATCGACGTCGCCGGCTTCCGCGATCGCCGGATCGCCCTGGTTGGTGCCGGTGGCGAAGACTGAAACCACTTCACGGCCACTGACCCAGCGGACGATGTCGAAGTCGTGTATAGCGCAGTCGCGGAAGATGCCGCCGGATTGGGCGATATACGACACGGGCGGGGGAGCAGGATCGAGCGTGGTCGATCGCAGCGTGTGCAGCCACCCCACGTCGCCGGCACGAACCGCATCGTATGCGGCGACGAACGCCGGATCGAAGCGTCGTTGGAATCCGATCTGGACGGGTACCGTCGTCTGCTCGACCGCCCGCAGAACTCGCAGCGACGATTCGATGGACTCGGCGACCGGCTTCTCGCAGAACGTGGGGATACCGCGCTTTACCGCGGCCTCGATCAGCTCGGCATGCGAACCGGAGGACGCCGCGATGAGTACCGCGTCCACACCCGACTCGAACAGTGCGTCCTGGTCAGGGGCGGCTGCGACGGCGAGTTCGGTTGTCACGTCACCGATTCGGTTCGCGTCGGCGTCGGTGACGACGAGCGCATCGACTCCGTCCATGCCGATCAGGTTTCGGGCGTGGTAGCTCCCGATACGGCCGAGGCCGATCACTCCCATGCGAGCGCCCATCAGCGCAAACCGTCGATCATGTTTTGGTCCCTAGGGAATCCATGGGTTTAGTCTGGCTCTCACGAACACCTCGAGCAACAGTTGAAACCCATCAAATATCCATCATTGCGAGGTACTTGTGTCGCGCCGGTTCAAGGTACGAGAGATTGCGCAGCAGTCGGGCCTCAGCGAAGCCACTGTGGATCGGGTGCTCAACGACCGACCCGGGGTGCGGGAGGGGACCAGGGCCGAGGTCGCGCAGGCGATCACCGATCTCGAGCGTCAACGCACGCAGCTCAAATTGGTCGGGCGCAAGTTCATCGTCGACGTCGTACTGCAGGCGCCGGTCAGGTTCACCGATGCAGTCAGGGATGCGCTCGAGAGGGAACTACCCACACTTGCCCCAGCGGTGGTGCGATCGAGGTTTCATTTCCGCGAAACCGGGTCGGTGGATGCGATGACGTCGACACTCGAGAAGATCCGTAGCCGGGGTTCGCACGGCGTAATCATGAAGGCTCCCGACACCCCCGAGGTGTCAGCGGCGATCGACAGATTGGTCGGCGCCAAGATTCCAGTGGTCACGTTGGCAACCGATGTTCCTGGCAGTCGCCGCGCCTCGTACATCGGTATCGACAATCGTGCAGCCGGAGCCACCGCGGCGTATCTGATCGATCAATGGCTCGGCGATCGTCGCGGCACCGTACTGGTCAGCATGAGTAGTGGGTTCTTCCGCAACGAGGAGGAGCGCGAGATGGGGTTTCGCTCCGCCATCCGCATGTGCGCCGCGCCCAGGCGCCTGATCGACATCCCGAACAGTGACGGTCTGGACGAGACCAGCGGGCAATTGGTTCGACTCGCTCTCGAGTCCGATCCGGACATATGCGCCGTGTACTCGATTGGTGGCGGAAATCTGGCGACGGTGGACGCGTTCGATTCGGTGGGCCGCGAGTGCGCAGTGTTCATCGCGCATGATCTGGACGAGGACAATCGGAAACTGCTGGGGGAAAGGAAGATCTCAGCGGTTCTCTACCATGATCTTCGGGCCGATCTTCGTCAGGCGTGCCAGGTTGTCATGAACGAGCACGGGGCCATGGGTGCACGTTTCGCCTCCACGCCGTCGCCGGTTCAGGTCGTGACGCCGCTCAACATGCCGCCCATCTGACAAACAAGTGGCCCTCCCGTGAACGGGAGGGCCACTTGCTTGTCAACAAACGTCTACCGCGCGAACAGCAGTGCGCGCTTGACCTCTTGGATTGCCTTGGTCACCTGGATGCCGCGGGGGCATGCGTCGGTGCAGTTGAACGTGGTGCGGCAGCGCCACACACCCTCCTTGTCGTTGAGGATGTCGAGGCGCTCGGAAGCCCCCTCGTCGCGGCTGTCGAAAATGAACCGGTGAGCGTTCACGATCGCTGCCGGACCGAAGTAGCTACCGTCGCTCCAGTACACGGGGCACGACGTCGTGCAGCACGCACACAGGATGCACTTGGTGGTGTCGTCGAAACGTGCCCGGTCTTGCTGGCTCTGGATGCGCTCGCGGGTGGGCTCGTTGCCACTGGTGATGAGGAACGGCTTCACGGCACGGAACGCGTCGAAGAACGGTTCCATGTCGACGACGAGGTCCTTCTCCACCGGCAGGCCCTTGATCGGCTCGACGGTGATCGTGACCGGCTTGCCGTCCTTGGGCAGCATGTCCTTCATGAGGATCTTGCAGGCCAGGCGGTTCACGCCGTTGATCCGCATGGCGTCCGAACCGCACACTCCGTGGGCGCAGCTACGCCGGAACGTGAGGGTGCCGTCGAGGTAGCCCTTCACATACAGGAGCAGGTTCAGCATGCGGTCGGTCGGCAGGGCCGGAACCTGGAAGCTGTCCCAGTACTGACCCTGGCCGGACTCCGGATTCATCCGTGCGATCTTGAGGGTGACCATGACGGCGCCCTCGGGGACCGGGGGAAGGCTCGCCGTGTTCTCGCTCTTGTCGACTACAGGTGCGCTCATCAGTACTTACGCTCCATCGGCTCGTAGCGGGTCTGGACCACCGGCTTGTAGTCGAGACGGATGTCGGAGAGCAGGCCGTCGCCCTCCTTGTAGGCCATCGTGTGCTTCATGTATTCGGCATCGTTGCGGTCCGGGTAGTCCTCGCGTGCGTGGCCGCCGCGCGATTCCTTGCGGTTGAGCGCGCCGACTACGGTCACCTCCGCCATCTCGAGAAGGAATCCGAGTTCGACGGCCTCGAGAAGGTCGCTGTTGTAGCGCTTGCCCTTGTCTTGCACCGTGATGTGGTTGTAGCGCTCCTTGAGCGCGCGAACGTCCTTCAGTGCCTGGGTCAGACGCTCCTCGGTGCGGAACACGGAGGCGTTGTTGTCCATGGACTGTTGCAGCTCGGTGCGGATGTCCGCGACGCGCTCGTGGCCGTGCTCCGACAAGATCGTGGCCATCCACTCCTCGACCATCGTCGCGGGCGATTCCGGCAGGTCCACGAACTCGGTGCTGTTCGCGTGCTCGGCCGCGGCGATGCCGGCACGACGGCCGAAGACGTTGATGTCGAGCAGCGAGTTGGTGCCGAGACGGTTCGCGCCGTGTACCGAGACGCAGGCGCACTCACCGGCGGCGTAGAGCCCCTGCACGATCTCGTCGTTGTTGCGCAAGACCTCGCCGTTGATCCGGGTCGGGATACCGCCCATGACATAGTGGCAGGTTGGGTACACCGGAACGGGTTCGGTGACCGGGTCCACACCGAGGTAGGTGCGGGAGAACTCCATGATGTCGGGGAGCTTCTCGTCGAGGACTTCTTCGGAGATGTGGGTGACGTCGATGTAGACGTAGTCCTTGTTCGGGCCGGCTCCGCGCCCCTCGAGAACCTCGAGCACCATCGACCGGGCGACGATGTCGCGGGGCGCGAGATCCTTGATGGTCGGGGCATAACGCTCCATGAACCGCTCGCCGTCGGCATTGCGGAGGATGCCGCCCTCACCACGAACGGCCTCGGAGATGAGGATGCCGAGCCCTGCCAGCCCTGTCGGGTGGAACTGGTGGAACTCCATGTCCTCGAGCGGAAGACCCTTGCGGAAAATGATGCCCATGCCGTCGCCGGTGAGGGTGTGGGCGTTGGACGTCGTCTTGTACATCCGGCCCGAGCCGCCCGTGGCGAACACGATTGACTTCGCGTGGAAGACGTGAATCTCGCCGGTCGCCAGCTCGTACGCGATGACACCCGTCGCGACGGGGCCGTTCTCCGTTTCGGTGATCGCGATGTCGAGAGCGTAGAACTCGTTGAAGAACTCGACGTCGTGCTTTACGCAGTTCTGGTACAGGGTCTGCAGGATCATGTGGCCGGTACGGTCCGCCGCGTAGCATGCGCGGCGCACCGGCGCCTTACCGTGATCGCGGGTGTGACCACCGAAACGACGCTGGTCGATCTTTCCCTCGGGCGTGCGGTTGAACGGCAGGCCCATCTTCTCGAGGTCGAGTACGGCGTCGATGGCTTCCTTGGCCATGATCTCGACCGCGTCCTGGTCGGCGAGGTAGTCGCCGCCCTTGACCGTGTCGAAGGTGTGCCACTCCCAGTTGTCTTCCTCCACGTTCGCCAGCGCGGCGCACATACCGCCCTGAGCCGCGCCGGTGTGGCTGCGGGTGGGGTAGAGCTTGGTCAGTACCGCGGTGCGCGCGCGGGGACCGGCTTCGATCGCTGCGCGCATACCGGCACCGCCGGCACCGACGATGACCACGTCATAACGGTGTTCCTGCATGAAAACTGTGCTCCCCTAGCTCGCCGAGATATTGGGGTCGAATGTGAAGATGACGTACGTGCCGAGGCCCATGATCAGGATCATCGACAAAGCGAGGATCGTGTTGAGCCAGAAGCGTGTGGAGTCCTTGCGGGCATAGTCCGCGATGACTGTGCGGAGCCCGTTTCCGCCGTGCAACTGGGCGAGCCAGAGCATTGTCAGATCCCAGACCTGCCAGAACGGGCTGGACCAGCGGCCGGCGACGAATGCGAAGTTGATGCGCTGCACTCCGTCGTCGAGCATCAGCATGATGAAAAGGTGGCCGAGCACCAAGAAGATCAGCGCGAGCCCGGAGAATCGCATGAACAGCCAGGCATAGAGCTCGAAGTTGTTTTTCGAGGCTCGGCGCGGGGAGCGCGGGTTGTCCAGGCTGGCGGGCCGGTCGTAGGTCTTGCCCAGCGTCTTGGCTTCGGGGCCGTGGGTAGATGCAGTCATGGTCAGTGCCCCGCAAACATGTTGTAGAAGATGCGGCCTGCCCCCGGAATCATCACCAGGAACCAGATCGCGAGGATTACCCAGAGCATCAGGCGCTGGTACTGCGGTCCCTTGGACCAGAAATCCACCAGCATCACCCGCACGCCGTTCAGTGCGTGATACAGCACTGCGGCGACGAGCGCGATTTCCATGAGGCCGACGATCGGGTTCTTATAGGTCTCGATGACGCTGTCGTACGTATCGGGGTTCACGCGCACCAGTGCGGTATCGAGCACGTGCACAAAAAGGAAGAAGAACGTCAATACGCCCGTGATCCGGTGTAGTACCCAGGACCACATTCCGGGGTCGCCCCGGTAAAGCGACCGCGTGCGCTCCTTGGCCGGAGCGGCTTCAGTCGTAGTACTCATCGAGTGCTGTGCCTCCAAGGTCATTGGTGGACGGGGCCGAGTCTGCGCAGCTTCTGCGTTCAACGTGGGACTCGACGTGATCCTGAACCGACTTCTGTGACTCTAAACCCAACCAAAAGGGGGGAACTAATTCACCTCCGAGTTCGTACCGCCCGGTGCGAAGAAAGTTAGGTTTGCCTGTCCATTGCAGGCTCGGCGATCCAGAGTGAATCTCTGCATCCATTCAGTGCGCGTGATTGGATGGAGAACTATGGTCGAGATCGATTGGAAATTGTTGCGCGACAACGCGCGTGGGGCGGTGAGCCGGGCCTACGCTCCGTACTCGGGATTTGTGGTGGGGTCGGCGGCGTTGGTGGACGATGGGCGAATCGTCGTCGGATGCAATGTGGAAAATGTCTCACACGGCCTGGGCCTGTGCTCGGAGTGTGTACTTGTCGGTAACTTCATGGCGGGTGGCGGAGGAAGGTTGGTCGCAATCACCTGCTGTGGTGAGGGTGGCGAGATCCTCGTACCGTGTGGCCGCTGCCGCCAGATCCTCTTCGAGCACGGCGGCCCCGGATTGCTCGTCGACCACAAGGCGGGCCCGCGTCGAATGGAGCAACTGCTGCCGGATGCGTTCGGTCCGGAGGAGGAGGAAAGGCTCCGCCATGCATGATGCCGCGTCGATCATCGCCGCCAAGCGGGACGGCAGAGAACTGTCCGGCGCAGAGATCGACTGGGTCGTCGAGTCATTCACCCGCGGGGTCGTGGCCGACGAACAGATGTCGGCACTGGCCATGGCGATCTACTTCCGCGGGATGACGCGCGCCGAGGTGAGCTGTTGGACCACCGCGATGATTTCCTCCGGCCGGCGCATGGATTTCACCCACCTCGGCCGTCCCACCGTGGACAAACACTCGACGGGCGGTGTGGGCGACAAGATCACGCTCCCGCTCGCGCCGCTCGTCGCCGCGTGCGGTGCGGCCGTACCTCAGCTGTCGGGACGGGGGCTCGGGCATACCGGCGGGACCCTCGACAAACTCGAGTCGATCCCCGGTTGGCGCGCCGACCTCGACACCACAGAGATGGTCGAGATCCTGTCCGACCGCGCTGTCGGTGCCGTGGTCTGCGCGGCGGGAGCAGACCTCGCGCCGGCTGATCGGCGGTTGTATGCGCTCCGCGACGTAACCGGGACGGTCGAATCGATCCCGTTGATAGCCAGCTCGATCATGAGCAAGAAGATCGCCGAGGGCACCGGTGCGCTCGTGCTGGACGTCAAGGTTGGATCGGGCGCGTTCATGAAGAAGTTCGACGACGCGCGGGAACTCGCCCAGACGATGGTCGATCTCGGAAACGACGCCGGCGTGGCGACGACGGCGCTGCTGACCGCGATGGACGCACCTCTCGGTCGCACCGCGGGCAACGCCCTCGAGGTTCGGGAATCGCTCGACGTGCTCGCCGGAGGCGGTCCGTCCGATGTTGTGGAACTCACCCTCGTGCTGGCACGAGAAATGTTGAATGCAGCCGGAATCGACGGAATCGACCCTGCCGACAAGCTCAGGGATGGGTCTGCCATGGACCACTGGCGGAAGATGATC
Organism: Rhodococcus sp. WMMA185; assembly: GCF_001767395.1. NCBI lineage: Bacteria > Bacillati > Actinomycetota > Actinomycetes > Mycobacteriales > Nocardiaceae > Rhodococcus > Rhodococcus sp. WMMA185. Next base: position 936,941 of record NZ_CP017014.1, read on the forward strand.
GGTGCCCAGGGCGGCGACCCCGAGGCCCCGTTGCCGCAGGCCCGGCACACCGAAGTGCTGGTGTCCGAATCGGACGGTGTGGTGTGTGGGCTCGACGCCATGGCGGTGGGGGTGGCCGCGTGGCGCCTCGGCGCCGGACGCACCCGTCAGGGTGATTCAGTGCAGGCTGGGGCAGGTGTGGAGTGGCACGCCAAGCCAGGGCAGGAGGTATCCGCGGGAACCCCCCTCGCCACACTCCACACCGACACACCCGAACAGTTCGCGGCGGCGAAAGCCGCGCTTACCGACGCATGGACCATTTCCGAGGGCGCGGCGTCGGCAAATCAATCACTCGTCATCGAGCGGATCGACATTCCGTCGGGATAACGTCGACGCATGACCGCACTGGATCTGTCGGCCCTGCGCCGAGCGCCGAAGGTGTTGCTGCACGACCATCTCGACGGGGGTCTGAGGCCTGCGACGGTTCTCGAGCTCGCCCGTGACACCGGCTACGATGCGCTGCCCGCAACAACTGCGCCGGCACTTGCGGAGTGGTTTCGGGAAGCCGCAGGCAGTGGCTCGCTCGAGCGATATCTCGAGACGTTCGTACACACTGTCGCCGTCATGCAGACACCCGCCGGGCTCGAACGGGTAGCCCGTGAGTGCGCCGAGGATCTCGCCGAGGACGGCGTCATCTATGCAGAGATCCGCTTCGCGCCCGAGCTGCATCTCGAGGAGGGCCTCACCCTGGACGAGGTCGTCGAGCAGGTCCTGCTCGGCTTTCGAGCGGGTGAGTCCGCGGCCGAATCCGATGGCCGGCGGATTCGGATCGGGGTGCTCCTCACCGCGATGAGGCACGCGGCACGCTCCCGGGAGATCGCGGAACTGGCGGTTCGGTTCCGCGACCGCGGCGTCGTCGGTTTCGACATCGCCGGGGCCGAAGCCGGAAATCCGCCCAGCCGCCATCTCGATGCCTTCGAGTACATGCGGGGAAGCAACGCGCACTTCACCATCCACGCGGGGGAGGCATTCGGTCTGCCCTCCATCCACGAGGCCATCGCATTCTGTGGGACGGATCGACTCGGCCACGGGGTCCGCATCGCCGATGACATTCATATCGGCGAAGACGGCATCCCCGTGCTGGGCAGGCTGGCGAACTATCTGCGGGACAAGAGGATTCCCTTGGAGCTGTGTCCGAGCTCCAACGTCCAGACCGGTGCGGTCGACGCGCTCGAGAACCATCCGTTCGACCTGCTGGCCCGGCTGCGCTTCCGGGTCACCGTGAACACCGACAACCGCCTGATGAGCGATACCAGCATGAGCCGCGAGATGCTGCGACTGGTCGACACGTTCGGATACGGCTGGACGGATCTCGAGCGCTTCACCATCAACGCCATGAAGTCGGCGTTCATCCCCTTCGACCAGCGACTTCAGTTGATCGATGAGGTCATCAAGCCGGGGTTCGCCGTCCTCGTGGGCTGATTCTCGTTCCACGCAGGCGGGCCTGCTCATTCCTCCCGCAGGCGGGCCTGCTCATTCCTCCCGCAGGCGGGCCTGCTCATTCCTCCCGCAGGCGGGCCTCGAACTCGCGTTCGAGTGCTCGCCACGCCTCGGCTTCGGTGTCGTAAGGTGCGCTCGGCGCCAACCGCGTCGGGTCCTGGTCCAGGACGAACGACACGTACCAGCCGAGCGGATTGGAGACGGCGAGTGCGGCTTCCACCGATTCGTCGCCGGCGAACCCGGCTGCATCGGTGAACAACTCGACGGCGAGATCGAGCTGGTCGGGGTCGACCGATTTGGGCCCGGCGGCCAAGTCGTCGGCGAGGCCCGGCAGGACGTAGACATTGCCGTCGGTGACCTCGACCTCGAGTGACCCGTCGACCGCCGCCACCTGAATCTGTTCGTACGTGCTGACCTTGGCGAGCGCGTGCTCATGGTTGTCGGCCAGGAATCGGGCGAGCGCACGCTCGGAGGTGAACACGAATATCGTCCCCTCACGACCGAGGAAGATCGGATCGTCGCCCAGATAGCAGCGGAGGGTGAAGTACGTTTCTCCTGAGGTGATGATCTTGATGGGGTCGACACCCACCTCGCTCCAGAACGAATCCTCTTCCTCGTCGCTCTCGTCCTCTTCCTCGTCGGCATCGAGGGAGACGAATTCCGCGTCGTCTTCGGCTTCCTCGACGACGTCGTCCACATCGACGGTGTTCTCGTCGGCTGCCACCAATTCAGCCTCGGCTACGGCTACCGCCTCGGCGTCCACCTCGGGGGTCGCCACGACGGCATCGACGGCGTCGAGCACCTCGTCCCAGCTCTTGGCGATGGCGGTGCCGATCTGGCCCCACCGCTCCTCGCCCTCGCGCCCCTCGAACACGCTGACGCCTGCGGCGAGCGCGCCGAGAATGGGGTTCGCGTTGAAGAACTTGGTAACCGGGTCCAGGTCGCAGACCTCGCCGATGTTGCGCACCATGTTGAGCGTGTCTTCGAGTTTGCTGACGATCAGGTCCTCGGGGTCGCTCGCGGCAAGCTCGGGAACGCCGATCAGGTCGAAGGAGAAGCTCTCCTCGGGTTCGAGCTCGGCGGCGGACAGCCCCGACACGACGCTCCATGCGGGGTGCTCGGCCAAATCGTTGTCGGTGTTCGTGCGGATGAAGGCAGCTAACTCCGCCACTGATTCGAACCCGTAAAGGTCGTCTTCGTGGCCTAGGAATGCTTCCCACTCGTCGTCGCCTTCACGCCACAGTGGTGCCCACAGTGTCACGAGGTCGCCGTCGGTGAGACCGAGCTCGATAGGGACGATGTCTCCAGCCATGGCGCGAGCCTATCGACACGGCGCAGAAACTAGTAGCCAGGGCAGGCTTACACCTTGCTGAAGGCGTCCTGAAGTGCCCGCATGACTTGCGCACGTTGTTCGGTGGCGAGGCGGGCGGCCTCGTGAGTCGTGCTCGTGATCAGTGCCGCGAGTGTGCGGGCGTCGAGGGTGGAGATGGAATCGTCCATCCAGAGTCCCGTCAGATTGCCGTTCCCGTCCACCTCTGCGGTGACCTGGTCGGACTCACTCGACGCACGCGCCTTGATCGACTGGAGACCGGAAAGGGCTTCTTCTAATAGGTTCACCTTTTCGGTTGCTCGACCGACAACCGCATCCATGTCATGCTCGCTCACACTTGCCTCATCCAACTGGTCGGGGTGGGTTCTTCCACGTCTTCGATCACCTGCGCCGCGGCTACGTCGGCCCGCGTAGGAAGGCCGAGTTTGTCAAGCAGCTGGGCGGGCATGCCGTCGTAGGCGAGTTCGTCGCGGCGCCGTGCCCCGGCCTCGGCTGCCGACCGACGGCACAGCGTCAGGATCTCGTCGGCGAGGCGCTGCCCCCCGTAGCGGAGTTCGCGCGGATCGATGCGGAGTTCGACCGGAAGGCCGTACTCGGTGGTCTTGACCGAGATCGTGCCGGAGCGGTTGGTCACTGCGGCCGTCGTTCCGGCCGAGGGCGGGGTGGGCGGAAACATGATTCCTCTCGTTGGGTTGGTCTCACGGGGTTGGTCGGTAGAAGCCGTAGAGACACGAGTCACGACACTTTAAGGATCGCTGGATTTCTGGGGACTGTACCCACTGGATCCGGCTCCGGATTGCTCGCGCCGAAAGTCGAGGTGTGCCGTTCTCCTCGAATTCCTCGCCGCACTCGGAGGGACGGCTGCTGAGGCCTCGGACCGGCCCGGACCGTCGAGGTTTCCAGTCCCGGTGACACTGCAGCTCCAAGCGGATGGCGTCCTCGAGGTGCGGGCATTTCGGATCGATGGCCATATGTGGTTGGACGCGCGCTGTTGGTTATCGGTTCCCGTGCTGTTGGACGGATCGAGTCAAGACATGCACGGTTACCCGGACGCCCCACCCAAGTTCACGTTGGATCTTCGATGGACAGCTCCGCTACGGGGGGCTTGCAACACCGAGGGAGAAGAGCGCTGAAGCCTGAGAACCGAATAGTGTTCGATGTGATATTCGACGTGTCGGCGGGTGCTGAGCTTGTGGTCCGATGGGGTGGATGGTCGTATGCGCCGCATGAAACGGACCATGCTCGCTTTTCCCTCCTCTCGTGCTCCTTCTCGCTGGATGCAGGACTCAACTTTGGGAACACAGCTTGCCGCTGCTTGGTGGTTCGCGATCGGCGCGATGTCGATCCGGGCAGCACCTCACCAACTTGTACTGTACGAGTGACAACAGATTTCGGATATTCGAACTGCGACGCGATATCCGGTGGGTATGAGAGACTCGCATCTGCGAGATGCCCCTTCGTTGTGAAGGAATGCGATCCTATGGAATCCTATTCTTTCACTACGACAGGGCATTTCGTGTCTTCACCCGATTTGTCATCGGTTCGATTCATCAAGGATAAGAGCCTCGACGCATGTCGAATGGTTCTGCAGTTATCAGCCTGATAGAAAGAGGCTCAACATTGTCTGAACAACCCGATACCGTACCCGCGGGGTGGTACCCAGCGCCGGATGGCGGGCAACGCTACTGGGACGGAACCAAGTGGCTGGACATTCCGGAACCCGAGACGAAGTCGTCGAGTGTGTCACGCAAAAGGCCGTCCAAGAAAGTGCTCATCGCGATCGCAGTAGTGGGTCTTGTCGCCGTGGGTGGTGGAACGATCTGGAAGGTTTCGCACGACGCGAGCGTGCGAGCAGAGCAGGAGGCGGTAGCCCTCGCAGCGCAGATTGCCGCGGATGAGGAGGCCGCGCGCCTTGCCAATGAGCGGGCCGCGCAGGAAGCTGAGGATGAGAACGAACGCGCATTGCGCGCGCGAGCGGTGACCGGTATCGAGTCCAGCGTCCAGGAGATGGCAGAGGAGCACGTGGAGAAGGGCTTCATGACCGGCCCGGTGCTCGACGTATCCTGCTCACCGGTTGGTGGAGGCTCTACTGACGACCTCACAGAGGTGACTACGGTCTTCCAGTGTTTTGCCGCGACCAAGGACAACGGCGATGGCTCGATGAGCGGATTCAACTACCACGCCACCATGAACTGGAACACCGGGGAGTACACCTACGGTCGGGGTGCGCCGTGACAAGTGTTAGTTGACTTCACACTCGCGTAGCGCTGGTACGGAATGGGTGCGGTTCCACCCGGTCGATGTCTGCGGTGTTCTGGCGGCCCAGCTTGGAGGCTGCCAGAACCACTAGAGGGTCCAGAACCACGGCGCTTCCGTGTAGCTTGCAACGTCAGGTCGGCCGATAGAACCCGTAGAAGGCCATTCCGGTGGTACTGGTACGAATCGGGCCGACCTGCACGGGATCTCCGGCCTCCACGAGTAGGCCGTTGCCGATCACCATCGCCACGTGGCCGTCCCAGACGGCGAGGTCACCGGGCATGAGGTCGCCCGGATTCACAGCCATACCGACGTTCTGCTCCTGCGCCAAGCGCGGAATGCTCACGCCCGCTTCGCCGTACGCCCATTGTGTCAGTCCGCTGCAATCGAGTCCTACGCCGGGTGACGTTCCACCCCAGACGTAGGGGACGCCCTGTTGCGACAGCGCGTTACGGACAGCTTCGGCTGCCTCCCTGGTCGGGGCGAGCGCGGTGCTGCCGTCAGGCAACGTCACTTCGACGCCGTCACCGCTGTACGAGGAATCCGGCGAGGATGGTCCGCGAGCGGTACCCCAGGACGTGCCGTGGACGGCGTGCGTCCACCTCCCGCCCCCGCTCGGAGACAGGACGCTCGACACCGGCCTCATCAGGCCGAGCATCGGCGACATGGCCTGTGGAGGAGTCATACCCGCCGCTACGCGGCTCGCCCCACCGGAACTTGCGGGTGAAACGGCTGTGGCCGACGCGGCCCCGGTGCAAGCGGGCATGGTCGCGGACGGTGCGTTTGGAACATCTTCCGCAGACGCCAGGGCAATCAGCGCGCCGGTCTGCTCGCGGAGTTCGGCCCGCACCGACTCGACGACTGCGGCGGCTCGCTCGAGGTGATCGAGAGCGGCCGCGATGATCATTGCTTGGCCGGAAGGGGTGACCACGGTCGGGCCTGCCGAGACTGCAAGGGACATGAACGACTGCAGAATCTCCCTGAGCCGCAGCCTGCCTGTCCGCACGAGCTCGGAGGCCTCGGTCACAACGGCAGCCAACTCGTTGCCGCGGTCGGAGACCGCGATCAGGGACCGCTGAGCCTCCTCGGTCTTCGTGATCGCGGCGGTGCCGACGCTGCCTTGCCAGGCGCCATGGATCGAGCTGATAGCGGTCCGTCCGGTGTCATGGACGGCGTCGATGACTTCTGATGACGCGCGCAGAGTATCGGCAGGCCCACCGGTTGCGGGAATGTCCGTGCCTAATGCCCCGAGCAGGTCGATTATCGGGCGGGTGAGCTGATCAAGGGGAATCACGACCAGACGTCCAGTCCGGCGGCGTTCGCTGCGAGTGCGGCCGCGGTGGCGGTGTCGGCGCGTTGGTAGTCGGCGCAGTTCGCCAGGGCCACGGCACTGATCGCGTCGAGCACGCCGGACAGCTTCTCGATCGAAGCCAGATGCGCGGCATGCGCGGCGGAGAACGCTGCGACAAACTCGCCGCCGATCACTCCGAAGACCGGCCCGAGCAGCGACGGCCCCGTAGCCGCGATACCGATCCCCGCCGCTTGCATCTGCGCCGACATCACAGCGGTGGTTGCGGAAAAATCGCTGATGCTCATGGTGTCCGCTGTCAAGTCCTGCATCGTCATCCCCCCAGTCGGATTTGATCCCCGCATCATCCTAATTGGACGTCGCCGAGCCCCAATCGGTTCCACCCACGTCTTACAGAACGTCACTCTCCTATGAGTCTTCGCTAACGTGCCCCTATTCTTTCGCCCATGAATACCCTCGTCGTCGACCACCCGCTCGCAGCGGCCCTCCTGACCACCATGCGCGATGAGCGCAGCGACAATGCCACGTTTCGCGCGGCGTTGCGAAGGCTGACATACATGTTGGTGTACGAGGCGACGCGCGAAGCACCGGTCGAGACATTCGACGTGGTCACACCGATTACCACCACTAAAGGTGTCCGGCTTGCCCATCCGCCCCTGCTCGTCCCGGTCCTGCGCGCGGGGCTTGGCATGGTGGAGCCGGCAAGCATGCTGATACCGAACGCGCGCGTCGGTTTCGTGGGTATGGCCCGGGACGAGCAGACTTATCTTCCGAAGCCATACATGGAGTCGCTTCCTGAAGACCTTTCGGACATCCCGGTCTACGTCCTGGACCCGATGCTGGCGACCGGCGGTTCGATGATTCACACGATCGAGCTACTCGTCGCCCGAGGTGCCACGGACGTTACTGCCGTGTGCGTCGTCGCTGCGCCCGAAGGTGTTGCTGCACTTTCGGAATCGGGACTTCCCGTGCGGTTTGTCACGGCTGCGGTCGACGAGCGACTCGACGAGGACGCCTTCATCGTGCCCGGTCTCGGCGACGCGGGAGATCGTCAGTTCGGTCCACGCTGAGGGGATCCGGTCGGGGACTGGCCTGTCACTAGTTGACAACATTGTGCCAACGAGGGAAGGCCCCGCCGACCGGCGGGGCCTTCGTTGCCTCTGGATCAACTGAACAAGCGCTTCAACAGGTCGGCCAAACTGCCTGAGCCGCCGTGTTGCTGCCCGACAGTGAACTCTTCCGGCTCAGTTGTCGGAGAGTCAGCGAAATCGGGGGTACCCCACTGCTCCTCGGGGGCAAACATCTTGTCGCACACCCAGTTGACCAGGTAGCTGCCATCTGCGACGGTCTGCGCGTCGAAGACCTTGCCGTTCTCCCCGACGAGTCCGCCGTCTGTGTACTGGTTCTGGGGTGACGTCTCACTCGCCGCGGTCCAGTTGCACGTCAACTGGAATTGGGTGTTGTTGACGATACTGACGGTGACATCGTTGCCGTCGACCGAAGTCGAGAGTGTGACGTCGCTGGGGTCTGCGCTGGCCGGCGCCGCGAACACGGCAGCGAGGAGGGGGGCAGTAAGTACCGCGGTTGCACCGGTGCGAGCAAAGTTCTTCATAGATCTTCCTTTCGGTTCGTGTGAACGCACGCGGCAGCGTGCGGGCAGGGCTATGGAGAAAGGGGTGGCACGGGCCGTGAGTCCGTCCGAAATAACTGGTCAGAACCCTGCGGGCGTCTGTCGCCGCCGTGAATCCGGCATCGATGGTGTGGGTTCGTCGTGGCGGATTCGATGCCGCCGACGCAACCGGGCTGTTCGTCGTCGCGGCGTCCGAGAACGCCTTTGCGCGTGCGGAACAGCCCCGGCGAAGCAGCTCGTCAAAGCTCTGGCAGACGCGGGGTGATTTTCTCGTTCCTGGGTTCAGGCAGCGCGGGGCCAGTTCGGCGCCGCGCTGATGGCGCCCGGAAGATTAGCGACCGAAACCCAAGCTACCCATGCCGCCTGGGTTACCCGGGTTGCCGGGGTTGCCGGGGTTGCCCGACCCGACAGTGAAGTCTTCCGGCGAGTCTGTCGGAGGATTGGCCTCCGTTCCCCACTGGTTGCCACCGTTGTCCGTGCAAAGCCAGGTGACGCGGTAGTCGCCGTCGGCGACGCCTGACACCGAGATAGGGGACTGACTGCCGGCCTCGACGATCACGTGCTCATTGTGGTACCGAGACGTGGCGCTTCTTGCCAGCCAATCACACTCCACCCGGCTCTGGCTGTCGTTGACGAAAGTGATGGAGAAGTCGTTGTCGTTGAGGACAGTAGAGAGCCTGACGTCATTGGGTGCCGCACTCGCTGGTGCGGCAAACACTGCCGCAACGAGAGGGGCGGCGAGCGCTGCCGTCAGACCGGTGCGAACAGACTTCTTCATGGATCCTCTTTCGTTCAAGTGGCCGCAGGTCTCTGCGTGTGGGCGGTAGTGCAGCCAGGGTGGCCACGATCAACCAGGGGTCCATGTGGGATTCCCGGCCGGATGTTGCCGACGCCTGTTGTGCGAGGCCAAATTTAGCAGTAGTTGACAACACCGCGCTTATCTAGAGGGTGCGATGCCGGGGATGTGAACGACGCATTCGTCGTCGGCGCCCGAAAGTGGTGCTGCCGTCTCAGGATAGGTATCAGTGTGAGCCTCGTCACAACTACGATTGCGCATATCCGAACACCGACGGCGCATTGCGTCTTCGATCTGATCGGCGCTGTCTTGTCATCGGCCACTACTGAGGTGGCACGACCGGAAGTTGCCCCAACAAGGAAAGGCCCCGCCAATGGGCGGCGCCTTCCTCGTCTTGGATCAGCTACCGGAATCCGAGCTGTCCGCTGTCTACTCTTGTCCGGCGGAGCCGTCGTCCTGGTTATCGGAGCCCAGGCTTCCGAGGAAATCAAGGTTGCCGATCAGATTGCCGAAGTCGAAGTCACTGAGGGAGCCCCAGCTGCCTGTGCCCCCACCATCATTGTCGTCGCCGATGGTGAACTCAGTTGGCGCGGCCGTGCCGTCATCGCCTGTTCCCCAACTGTTGTCACGCTGGGAGCAGTTCCAGGTGAGGGTGTAGCTACCTTCGGCGACGTTCTCTTCGGTGAACGTCTCAGTCTTGTTCTTCTTAACCTTTTCGTCGGCAATTCCGAACGAGTTCTCGGGTGCTGACTCGTGCTCCGCGTTCCAGCTGCACGTCACATCCTTGTTGTGGTCGTTGACGATGTTGACGGTAACGGTCGTACCGTCGTGATCAGCCGTGAGCGTGACCAGGTCGTGCTCCTCTGCGCTTGCCGGAGCTGCGAACACGGCGGCAATGAGGGGAGCGGCGAGTATGGCCGTTGCTGCGGCGCGAACAGACTTCTTCATTGATCCTCTTTCGTTCAACTGGCCGCATGCAGATGCGTGCGGATACCGCAAGAGCGCCAAGCGATTACCCGCTCGTAGAGTCCGGTTGGATACCCCAGCGGATACGGCTGGTCTTGCGTGCCGGGAGAACCTAACACCGAAGTGTGGAGCCTCGCCGGGCGAACAAAGCCGACGAAAAGGATGTGAACAAGGAGTCCGCTACCGCGGTACCCGAAGGTGCTGCTGCACGGAAGAAAGGGACCCTTCTGTGGGACTCATCACAGCGTGGATGGTGAACTCCCGCAGTCGGTTCGACCGAATTCGGTACGAGTAGAAGTTGCTCTGAATGAGGCGAGGGCCCCGCCGGACTGGCGGGGCCCTCGTTGTTCAGGGCTCAGTTAGCGAACTACAACTGGCCGTGTTTCAGTTCTCTCAGTCGTCGCCGCCATCATCGTCGCCGCCGTCACCGCTGCCGAGGTCGAGGTTCTCGAGCAGTTCACCGAGAATGTCCTCCAGGCTGCCTGCGCCCGGCTCATCGGCTCCGCCGTCGCCGCCATCGCCGCCGTCACCGCCGTCACCGCTGCCGAGGTCGAGGTTCTCGAGCAGTTCACCGAGAATGTCCTCCAGGCTGCCTGCGCCCGGCTCATCGGCTCCGCCGTCGCCGCCATCACCGCCAGCTCCGCCGTCGCCGCCGTCACCGTCGTCACCGCCGTCACCGCTGCCGAGGTCGAGGTTCTCGAGCAGTTCACCGAGAATGTCCTCCAGGCTGCCTGCGCCCGGCTCATCGGCTCCGCCGTCGCCGCCGTCACCGCCGTCACCGGCTTCTCCACCCAGGCTGCCGAGGATTGTATCCACCGAACCTGCGGTGTCGCCGCCGTCTTCGGCGTTGGCCGGCGCCACGAACGCGACGGCAATGAGAGGTGCGGCGAGTAGTGCTGTTGCAGTAGTGCGAACTGACTTCTTCATCGGTCCTCTTTCACTCGACTCTCCGCACACGAACGCGTGCGGGTATCACAACACCTGGCGGTATTGGGCGTATTACGTGATCGAATCCCTCCGGCAGGTATCTCTGGCTCCTGTTGTGCCGGAGAAAAATTAACATGGATTCGCGTTCGTAGGGCGAAAACAGAAATCCGTTCACGTAGCGATACATCGTTAGTCGATGCGCGTTGGCTTTGGAAGGTGCGCAGTGTGTGCAGGACGGAAGACGATGACGCCCCTGACCTTGCGATGGGCGAGGTTGGCAGGGTATTCCGCGTAACAGGCTCAGCTGATTCAGCACCTATCTCATTGGCGCTGGGCTTGCCGAGCGAACCCGAATCGGGACGGTGACGTCCAGACGGAGTTCGTGATGGGCTTGTTGTCTAGCAAACGGTATGGGCCGAAGGCCGTTGCGCGAGAACCGGTCACGTTTCGCCGGCAACTCTGGGATGGACCACCAGACTGTTGCCCGCTCCGCGCGGAACTCCCCAATACGACGAAGGCCCCGCCAATCGGCGGGGCCTTCGCGGTATTGGATCAGCTATCGCCGCCGTCGCCGGTGTCGTCGCCGGTGCTACCCAGGCTGCCGAAGATCGATTCCAGCGAACCGCCTTCGTTGTCGGCGTCGCCGTCGCCGGTGTCGTCGCCGGTGCTTCCCAGGCTGCCGAAGATCGATTCCAGCGAACCGCCTTCGTTGTCGGCGTCGCCGTCGCCGGTGTCGTCGCCGGTGCTACCCAGGCTGTCGAACAGGTTTCCGAACGCCTCCTTCACGCTGCCCAGAATATCCGCGCTGCCCAGGCTGCCCGTGTCAGCGTCTCCTACGGTGATGGTGAGCTCGCCAGCCCACGGCCCGCCTTCGCCGCCAGATGCCTCGCAGGTCCAGGGCGCGGTGTAGACGCCGTCGGCTACGCCTTCGAACGTGTAAGGCGTGGTGGCCAGCCTGGGGGCCGGGGCTTCGCCACCGAAGTCTTCTTCCTCGGTGCCGTTCGTCGCGGTCATGCTGCACTTGACCCTGTGGTCGTATCCGTTGACGATGCTCACAGTGACATCGTTGCCATCAACATCAGCCTTGAGCGTGACGAGTTCGTCTCCGCCCGACGAGCCCAACAGGTCCGACGAGCTACTTCCGGTTGCGTTGGCGGGCGCCGCGAACATGGCGGCGGCGAGAGGTGCGGCGAGCAGTGCTGTAGCTGTGGTGCGAACTGACTTCTTCATCGATCCTCTTTCATTCGACTCACCGCACACGAACGCGTGCGGGCATGACAACACCTGGCGGTACCGGTCGTATTGCGTGATCGAATCCCCCCGACAGGCATTACTGGCTCCTGTTGTGCCAGAAGAAAGTTAACACGGTTCTTACGTTCGAGTGGGAGAACGACACGACAACTTCCGGCCGTGGCCGACGTGTGCCGGCACCGGAAAATGCGATTGCGCTCGCATAACGACAATCGCTGTGAGGCTCGTCACAATTATGATCGACGAGTGACTTGACCGGGGCGCTTCGATCGTCGCGGCCTCATCGGTGCCGGAACAGTCAGTCCTGTTCGCGTTGAGGGCTTTCGGTCACAGCGCTTCGGCGAACTCGCGCAACAGGTTCAGTCGATTCGAAGCTATCTCGCGTGCGGCGGGCAATGCCGATCGGTCCGCAACCGGGACTACGACCTCGAGATAGCACTTGAGCTTCGGCTCCGTTCCAGAGGGACGCACGACCATTCGGACGGAGTTGCCGGAGAGGACGACGGCATCGGTCCGGGACTGGACATGCGCGTTTACCAGATCAGTTGCCACCACGGGTTCTTCGGCCAACACCGTCGGCAAGTTCGACCGCAGGCGATCCATGATCGAGGCGATGTCCGCGATGTCGGTGACGCGCCGCGATACCTGATCGCCGGTATGTAGCCCGAACTCGAGCGCGTAGTCATCGAGCTTGTCGAGCAGCGTGGACCCCTGGGCTTTCCTGGTCGCGGCGAGGTCGGCGACCAGCACGGCGGCGGAGATACCGTCCTTGTCGCGCACCGATTCCGGGTCGGCGCAGTATCCGATCGCCTCTTCGTAGGCGTATACCAGTCCTTCCCCCGCGCGGACGAGCCACTTGAATCCGGTGAGCGTTCGGGCGAAGCGTGCACCGCGAGCGGCCGCTAGTTTTCCAAGCAGTGCCGACGAGACGATCGTCGTCGCGACCAGAGAGTCTGGTGGTGCCGACTCCAGGACGTGCTCGCCGAGCAGTACTCCGGTCTCGTCACCGCGGAGCATTCGCCAGCCGTCCGGGCCTCGGACGCCGACCGCGCACCGGTCGGCGTCGGGATCGAGAGCCAGCGCGAGGTCTGCCTCGATCTCTTCCGCGAGCGAAAGCAGTGCGTCGCACGCCCCCGGCTCCTCGGGGTTCGGGAACTCGACTGTCGGAAAGTCGGGGTCCGGTGGGAATTGTGATTGCACGGTGTGGATGTCGGTGAATCCGGCCGCCCTCAGCGCGGCCACGGCGGTGTCGCCGCCGACACCGTGCAGCGGTGTGAGCGCGATCCGCAGCGTCCGGGAGTTCCCTCTGGGAAGGGACGCGACACGTTCGACATAGCGGTCGACGAGTTCGTCCGAGGTCGGTGTGACCGACGCGCGGGGTACCAGATTGGCCGGTCCGACTCGCGCGATGGATGCCTCGATCTCCCGGTCGCACGGCGAGACCAGCTGGGCGCCGTCGTCCAGGTAGACCTTGTATCCGTTGTCGGCGGCGGGGTTGTGTGAGGCGGTGATCTGGACGCCCGCGACGGCTCCGAGCCTACGCACCGCGAACGCGATGATCGGGGTGGGGAGCGGGCGGGGGAGGAGGATCACGGAGAACCCGGCGGCGGCGAGGACTTCTGCCGCAGCGCTCGCGAACTTCTCCGAGCCGTGCCGGGCGTCGCGGCCGACCACCACAGTCGATCCTTCCGGATGGCGGCCCTTCAGCCAGGTGCTCAGCCCGGCCGTCGTCCGGATCACCACGGCAACGTTCATGCCGTTCGGTCCAGCACGCACCGGGCCGCGCAGGCCTGCAGTGCCGAAACTCAGTGGTGCGGTGAAACGGTCGGCGAGTTCGTCGGGGGTCAGGGTCGCGAGTTCCGCTCTCGAAGCCGGGTCGGGGTCGGCGGCGATCCAGTCCGCGATCGGATCGCTCACAGTCGCTCCACGAGTTCTCGCAGGAGTCTGCCCATGCGGTCTGCAGAGGCTTTGCCCGCAGCCAGTACCTCTTGGTGGTCCAGGTGCTGGCCTGTGACGCCGGCGGCAAGGTTGGTGACCAACGAGATCCCCAAGACACGAGCACCGAGTGCGCGGGCGGCAATCGTCTCGTGGACGGTGGACATGCCGACCAGGTCCGCGCCCAGCGTGCGCAGCATGCGGATCTCGGCAGGGGTCTCGTAGTGCGGGCCCGGCAGTCCCGCGTAGACGCCTTCGCTGAGCGAGCCGTCGATTTCGCGGGCGATGGCCCTCAGCTCGGGGTCGTACGCTCCGACGAGATCGACGAACTCAGCTCCGACCAGCGGGGACCGGGACGTGAGGTTGAGGTGATCACTGATGAGGACCGGTTGGCCGACGGCGTAGCCCTCGCGGATGCCCCCCGCCGCGTTGGTCAGGATGACGGTGTGTGCGCCTGCTGCGATCGCAGTGCGAACCGGGTGAACGACGGACGACAGCGGATGGCCCTCGTAGGCATGGGTCCGGCCGAGCAGGACGAGGACCCGCCGCCCACCCACGTCCACCGAACGGATCGTCCCGGCGTGGCCGACGGCGGACGGCGGGGCGAATCCCGGTAGATCATCCATCGACACCGTGGCGAGTGGTTCCCCGAACCGGTCCGCGGCGGCGTTCCATCCCGATCCGAGGACGACGGCGATCGGATGTTCCGAGCAGTTCGTGTGCGCGGCGAGCGCGGCGGCCGCGGCGTCTGACGTTCCCATGAGGCGATAGTCTTCCACTCATGCCATATCTCGATCGCAAAGGCGACGTATTCATCCTCTACCTCGGCAACGAGGGCGAAACGGACAACGAGAACCGCTTCAATCCGGACTGGATCGACGCCACCAATGCCGCGTTGGACGAAGTCGAAGCGCATGAGGGACCCGCCGCGCTGGTCACAACCGCTACCGGCAAGTTCTACACCAACGGCCTGGACACCAATTGGATCTTCTCCAATGCGGACGCGCTGCCGGGATTCCTCGACCGGGTGAACGCGATCTACGGACGGCTCCTGACCTTTCCGATGGCCACGGTGGCGGCAGTGCAGGGCCACAGCTTCGGTGCGGGTGCCATGTTGGCGACGGCCCATGACTTTCGGGTGATGCGGGCAGACCGCGGGTTCTACTGCCTGCCCGAGGTGACGCTGAACATGCCGTTCACGATCGGGATGTCGGCACTCGTGAACGGCAGGATGCCCAAGCAGACCGCGGTGGAAGCGATGACGACCGGGCGCAGGTATGGCGGCTCCGACGCGCTCGCCGCCGGGATCGTCGACGAGATTGCGGACGGTGAAGGTGTTCTCGAGGCTGCCGTGGCGAGGGCGTCCGCACTCACGGCGACCCGCGGCAACAACCTCGCGGGCATCAAGCGCGGCATCCACCACGAAGCCCTTGCGGCTCTCGCCACGGTGACAGACAAGAGCAACTTCAGTTTCGGGTGAGAGAATGAGCAAGTGAATGCGGACATAGAGGCAGCGGTCAGGTCCATCGAAACGGACTTGACCGCGCTTTCGCATTCGATCCACAGCGAACCGGAGCTCGCGTTCGAGGAGTTCCGGAGCGCCGCGAAGGTCGCCGAGCTGCTGAAAACCAACGGGTTCGACGTGGTATCTGGGGTGGCCGAGCTGCCGACAGCGTTCGACGCGAAATTCGGCAGCGGCGATCTCGTCATCGGCATCTGTGCCGAGTACGACGCACTGCCGGAGATCGGTCACGCATGCGGGCACAACATCATCGCGGCGTCCGCGGTCGGTGCGGGAGTCGCGCTTGCCGCGGTGGCAGACCGGCTCGGGATCACCGTGCGGGTGATCGGGACTCCCGCAGAGGAGAGCGGTGGCGGCAAGATCGCCATGCTCGAGCGGGGCGTCTTCGACGGCGTCGCGGCGGCCCTGATGGTGCATCCCGGTCCGGACGACATCACCGGGGCCACATCGCTCGCTCTGGCCGACTTCACGGTCACGTTCACCGGCCGAGAAGCGCATGCCTCGGCCTTTCCGGAGTTGGGGCGCAACGCCGCGGACGCGGCGACGCTGACCCAGGTCGGCATCGGCCTTCTCCGTCAGCACCTGTCGCCGGGGCAGCAGGTGCACGGGATCGTCTCGGACGGCGGTACCGCGCCCAACATCGTTCCCGCGCGCACCGAGATGCACTACTACCTGCGTGCCGAGACGACGGCCGCGCTGTCGGAACTGACCGAGCGAGCTCAGGCGTGCTTCGCGGCGGGGGCGCTCGGCACCGGCTGCACGCACGAGATCCGCACGGTATCGCCGACCTATACGGAACTGACTCCGGATCCGTGGCTGGTGGCCGCCTATCGAGAGCAGATCGTCGACATGGGACGGGCACCAATTCCGCGCGAAGAGGAGGGTGCTCGCCCACTGGGCAGCACCGACATGGGCAACATCACCAACGTTCTGCCCGGAATTCATCCGGTCATCGGAATCGAGACGGGGGGCGCGGTGCCGCATCAACCCGAGTTTGCGGCGGCATGCATCACGGAATCCGCTGATCGCGCCGTAATCGACGGTGCGATCGCGCTGGCTCGCACGGCGGTACGGGCGGCAACGGACGGTACGGAGAGGGAGCGGCTGTTGGAAGGAGTTGGTCGCCGGTGAACGCGGCTGTCGACAAGTGGATTCTCGCCCACGCCGACGACCTGTCGGAGTGGCGTCGGCACATCCACTCCAACCCCGAATTGGCGCGCTATGAATACGCGACCACGGAGTTCGTGGCGACCCGACTTGCTGCGGCCGGTCTGTCTCCCGAACTGCTTCCCGGTGGCACAGGACTTACATGTGACCTCGGACCATCGAGCGGTCCACGCATCGCGTTGCGCGCCGATATGGATGCGCTTCCACTCCAGGAACTCACCGGTGCCACATACTCGTCGACGGTGCCCGGTGTGTCCCACGCATGCGGTCACGATGCGCACACCGCCATCCTGCTCGGCACCGGCCTGGCACTGAGCGAGATTCCCGACCTTCCGGTGGGTGTTCGGCTCATATTCCAACCCGCCGAGGAGGTCATGCCCGGCGGCGCGCTCGACGTCGTCGCGGCCGGGTGGCTCGAGGGCGTGTCGCGGATCTTCGCTCTCCACTGCGATCCGCGGCTTCAGGTGGGACGGGTCGGGGTCCGACTCGGCGCGATCACATCTGCGGCGGACACGATCGAGGTGGTTCTGGACTCACCGGGCGGACACACATCGCGTCCGCACCTGACCACCGATCTGGTGTTCGCGCTCGGAACCGTCGTCACGGGATTGCCCGGAATGCTCAGTCGACGGATCGACCCGCGCACCGGCACCGTCATGGTGTGGGGTGCCGTCAGCGCCGGGCGGGCCCCCAACGCCATCCCGCAGACCGGCATGATGGCAGGCACCGTGCGAACGGGCGACCACGAGACGTGGCAGATGCTCGAGCCACTGGTCCGCGAGATCGTCCACGGATTGTTGGCGCCCACCGGAGTGAGTTATCAGCTCAATTACAGTCGCGGTGTCCCTCCCGTCGTCAACGACGAGGTGTCGACCCGCATGTTCGAGGACGCGATTCGCGCCGTGGGCCCCGACGCACTAGCCGACACTCCGCAGTCCGGCGGAGGTGAGGACTTCTCCTGGTATCTCGAAAAGGTTCCCGGAGCCATGGCCCGGCTAGGTGTCTGGTCAGGGGACGGCGAGCAGTTCGACATTCACCAGCCCACGTTCGACCTGGACGAGCGGGCGCTCGGCGTCGGTGTACGGGTGCTGTCGAACCTGGTGCTCGCCAGCGCTCCGGCCTAGTCCTTTCCGGGTCCGACGTTACGGCTGTTGCGGGTGCGCAGGTCATGCACGTAGTCGGCAGGTGCGCCGGCGATCTCCGCGGCGTCCGCCATCACCCCGAGATAGCGCGCGGACGGCAGGCCACCCTCGTAGGCGTCGAGAACGTACAGCCAGGCGAGTTCGGAGCTGCCGTCGACATCCACGCGTACACGGATCTTGCGGTGCAGGCCGAGTTCGGAGCCCTCCCATCGGTCGAGCCTCGTCTCGTCTTCCTCGGGCACGTCGTACAGGACGACGAACACCTTGGAATCGGGGTCCTCGACCACGGTGGCGAGGGCGCCCTCCCAGCCGAAGTCCTCACCGCTGAAGGTCAGGCGCCAGCCGTGTAACCAACCCGTTCCTGCCATCGGCGAGTGCGGACAGCGTTGCAACATCTGCTCCGGATCCATGTTCGACCCGTAGGCGGCATAAATTGGCACGACGACAAGCCTAAACGTTGACTAGTAATCTGTTGCATGCGGTGCGTTACAAAAGTGCTGCATCTGCACGAATAGCCCGCCGGAGACCCCGGTCGAGCGTCGAATTGGAGGACAGATGACCCGAATCGTGATCATTGGCGGCGGACCTGCCGGATACGAGGCAGCGCTGGTGGCCGCGCAGTACGGCGCCTCCGTCTCTCTGATCGATTCGGACGGGGTCGGTGGCGCCTGCGTCTTGTTCGATTGCGTGCCGTCCAAGACGTTCATCGCTTCCACTGGTGTCCGCACCGACATGCGCCGCGCGACCGACCTGGGTATCGCTCTCGATCCGACACAGGCCACGGTTGCCTTGCCCAAGATCAACGCACGTGTGAAGAGCCTCGCACAGGCGCAGTCCTCCGATATCCGTACGCGCCTGCAGACGGTCGGCGTCGAGTTGCTCTCGGGCACCGCCGAGATCACCGACCCGCGGCCCGGCATGGCTTCCCATCAGGTGTGTGCCACCCTCTCGACCGGCGAGAAGAAGACACTCGACGCGGATGTCGTGCTCGTCGCGACCGGTGCCAGCCCACGCATCATCCCGGGCGCGGAGCCGGACGGTGAGCGCATCCTCACCTGGCGTGACCTTTATGATCTCGAGGAATTGCCCTCACATCTCGTCGTCATCGGGTCCGGGGTGACCGGCGCCGAGTTCGTGTCCGCCTACACCGAGATGGGCGTCAAGGTAACCCTCGTATCCAGCCGCGACCGCGTCCTGCCCCACGAGGATGCGGACGCCGCCCTCGTGCTCGAGGACGTCCTCGCCGAACGGGGCGTGACCCTCGTCAAACACGCCAGGGCCGAATTCGTCAAGCGCACCGACGACGGCATCAACGTCATCCTCGCGGACGGTAGGACCGTCGAGGGCAGCCACGCCCTCATGACGGTCGGTTCTGTTCCGAACACGCGGGGCCTCGGGCTCGAGAAGGTGGGACTCGAACTGGACAAGGGCGGGTATCTGCGCGTCGACCGCGTGTCGCGGACGACGGTGTCCGGGATTTACGCCGCAGGAGACTGCACCGGCCTGCTTCCGCTGGCCTCCGTCGCCGCGATGCAGGGCAGGATCGCCATGTACCACGCCCTCGGTGAAGGCGTCAGCCCGATCAAGCTGAAGACGGTGGCGTCGGCGGTATTCACCAGGCCCGAGATCGCCACGGTGGGCGTCAGCCAGGCGTCGATCGACGAGGGCGAGGTGCTGGCCCGGACCGTCATGCTCCCGCTCAACACCAACCCGCGCGCGAAAATGTCCGGGCTGCGCCGGGGCTTCGTCAAGATCTTCTGCCGTCCCGCTACCGGTGTGGTGATCGGCGGGGTGGTAGTGGCCCCCAACGGGTCGGAGTTGATCCTCCCGATTGCGATCGCGGTGCAGAACAACCTCACCGTGAACGACCTGGCCGCGACGTTCTCGGTGTACCCGTCGCTGACGGGATCGATCACCGAGGCCGCCCGTCAGCTGATGCGGCACGACGATCTGGGCTGATGGACCTCAGCGGGTGGTGTCGATCGAGACGTGCTTGCGTTGGGTGAAGCTCTGTTCGCCATCCCGATGACGTCGTCCTCGTCCTGCCACGGAATCACGCACATCACCGGGCCGAAGACCTCTTCCTGCGCGATGCGCCACTCGTTCTCCACACCGACGATGACGGTGGGCTCGACGTAGTACCCCTGAGACAGGGGTCCGCGGGTAGGCGGCATGCCGCCGGTGACGGCAGTGGTGTCGCTGCGCGCAAGACCATCGTCGATATAGCCGCAGACGCGGTCGAACTGTTTCTTGCTGACGATTGCGCCGATGTCCGATTCTTCGTCGAGTGGGTCGCCGACCGTCAGCTTGGCCAGCTGGGCGGCGACCTTGTCGACGAAGGACTCGAGAATGGTCTCGTGCACGAACAGCCTCGATCCAGCCGTGCAGGACTGTCCCTGGCGGACGAATCGCATGCCGGTGATGGTGCCCTGAGTCACCCAGTCCTCGTTGGCGTCCGGGTAGACGATCTGTGGGTTCTTGCCGCCGAGTTCGAGCGAAACCGGCACTATCCGTTCGGATGCCGCGGACATCACCCGCGAACCGACTGCCGTGCTCCCGGTGAACGACAACTTGCTTATGTGTGGATGCGTGATCAGGGCTTCACCGGCTTCGGTGCCGTACCCGACGATCACGTTCAGGACGCCGTGGGGGAGGAACCTGTCGGCGATCTCGGCCATCTCGAGAACGGCGAGACGCGCGTCCTCGGCGGCATTGAGTACCAACGTGTTTCCGGCAGCGAGCGCGGAGGCGATCTTCATGGACGCAAGCTGTACCGGGGCGTTCCAGGGAATGATTGCACCGACGACTCCGCGTGGTTCTCGGCGCGAATAGTCGAGCACCCGGGCATCGAGCGGGATGGTCTCGCCCTTGATCTCCCCGGCCACCGATCCGAAGTACCGGAACACGTCGATTGCGAAGCTCACTTCGCCCCGTGACTGCGTTCGCAGCGCGTTTCCGTTCTCCAATGAGATGATTCGGGCGATGCGCTCGACCTAGGATTCGAGGGCGTCGGCGATCTGCTGAAGCTGACGTCCGCGTGCGCGAGGGGCGGTGTCCCGCCAGTCGGGAAACGCTCGTCGGGCGGCATCGACCGCATCCGAAATGTCCTTCTCGCCGCCGCGAGGCACGCGAGCGATCGTCCGACGATCCCGCGGGCTCTCGACGGGGATCCATTCCTCACTTCGTGCAGAGACCCATTGGCCGTCTACCAAGTTCAGATGCTCTTCGTTGAGTTCGACAGCTACTGCAGCCATTGCTTACATCTCCATGCATGCTCGACTGGTACCGGTGTGCTCGACTGGTGCCGGGATGCCGCTTCAGTGCTCGAGTCGGTGATGCGGGTCAGCCTACTCGTGGACGAATGGCTCCAGAACCCCTGCGTGGAAGAGAAATCCGGACATTCGGTGCACTGAAGTCGGCGACACAGACGCCGCCGAACTCAGTGCACCGATGGAAGCGATCAGTTCATGCCGCCGCCGAGTGAGCCGAAGAGTCCGGGGCTCGTCCAGGCCGCGCAGCGGAAGGTCTCGAAGAAGGTGTCGGTTGGCCTGATCGTCACAGTCTGCTGGTCTTGCTCCGAGTCGGTCTGGCCTTGATCTCGAATAGCGTTGTTGGCGTCGATGACTCGCCAGCGGCAGAACGTTCCTGGGTCTGCTTCTTCCGCTAGGCCGGTCGTGGTGTAGGTGCCGGGCCTTATTCCACTACCTACCGCCAGGGTCTCGTCTGCATTAGATGGGATCGCCTCGCCACCAAGGGATCCCATTGGGGAGGCGGCAAAGGCAGCGGGGGCGAGCATCGCCGTTGCAGCGATCGTTGCGGCAGCGATGACTACGGGGTTGAGAATACGCATGGCCTCGAGAGTAGCCGTGATGCCTACGCTGTCAACGGGTTCGGTGTCGAGCATTCGGGCAGTGGAAGTAGCAGGAACTTGTCCGGGCTCACGTGGGATATCGAGGTGACGATTCCTTGCCGGATTCGTACCATTCGGTAGGTGTGAACCGTCCGCTGGCACCGCGCCGACGGCAAAGTTGGCGATGAAGGGCCCGAAGAGTCGTCGGCGTGAACGTCGATGCTCACGGCTGACCGCGTTACTCGGAAGTACTCAACGGCGATTACTGCGGAGTATTCAATAATGCGATGTACTGAATCACACGCAGGAAGCTACTAGCCTGAAGTTAACCCGTTGCGATCTCACAGGAGTCCGCGTTGAGCAATCAGCCAGGTGTGCAATTCCTCGGTCCCGAGCAGCGCGATGCCGCGTGGGACCAGTTGCAGATCGAGCAATTCGATGTCGTCGTGATCGGGGGCGGCGTGGTCGGTGCCGGTGCGGCGCTCGATGCGGCCACCCGCGGGCTCAAGGTGGCACTGGTGGAGGCACGAGACTATGCCTCTGGAACGTCGAGTCGCTCGTCGAAGATGTTCCACGGCGGCCTGCGCTACCTCGAGCAACTCGAGTTCGGGTTGGTGCGTGAAGCACTGCGAGAGCGTGAACTGTCGCTGACCACCCTCGCGCCACACCTGGTGAAGCCGTTGAAGTTCCTGTTCCCGATTACCCACCGGATCTGGGAGCGGCCCTATCTGGCTGCGGGGATCTTCCTCTACGACCGGATGGGCGGGGCCAAATCGGTTCCAGCGCAGAAACACCTGACCCGAGCGGGTGCGCTGCGCATGGCCCCTGGGCTCAAGCGCAATTCGCTGGTCGGTGGCATCGAGTACTTCGACACGGTAGTCGATGACGCCCGGCACACCATGACGGTTGCCCGCACGGCCGCACATTTCGGGGCGGTGGTGCGGACATCGTCGCAGGTAGTCGGATTCCTGCGGGAGTCGGATCGGGTATCGGGTGTGCGAGTGCGAGACTCCGAGGACGGGCGCACCGCAGAGGTCAAGGCCCACGTTGTCATCAATGCGACCGGGGTATGGACGGACGAGATCCAGTCGCTGTCCCGTCAGCGTGGCAGATTCCGGGTGCGCGCGTCCAAGGGTGTGCACATCGTGGTCCCGAGGGATCGAATCGTCAGCGACGCCGCGATCATCCTCCGCACCGAGAAATCGGTGCTGTTCGTGATTCCGTGGGGTACTCATTGGATCATCGGGACCACCGACACGGAGTGGAATCTCGATCTCGGACATCCGGCTGCGACCAAGGCTGACATCGACTACATACTCGGTCGCGTGAACGAGGTGCTGGTCACCTCGCTGACCCACGCGGACATCGACGGGGTCTATGCGGGCCTTCGCCCGTTGCTCGAGGGGGAGAGCGATGAGACATCGAAGCTCTCACGCGAACACGCCGTCGCGCGCGTCGCTCCAGGCTTGGTCGCCATCGCAGGCGGAAAATACACCACCTATCGCGTCATGGCGAAGGATGCGGTAGACATCGCAGCGGACGACATCCCGGCCAGAGTGGCGCCGTCCATCACGCAGAAGGTGCGATTGGTGGGTGCGGACGGCTACTTCGCTCTGATGAACCAGACCGTCCATCTCGGCGACACCTACGGTCTGCATCCCTACCGAGTCAAACATCTGCTCAACCGCTACGGCTCGCTGATCAGCCAGGTCCTCGAGCAGGCTGCCGGCAGACCCGAACTTCTGCAGCCGCTGACCGATGCACCGGCCTATCTGCAGGTCGAGGCAGTGTACGCGGCGGTCGCAGAAGGAGCCCTGCACCTCGACGACATTCTGGCCAGGCGGACGAGGATCTCGATCGAGTACCCGCATCGAGGTGTGAACTGCGCCGAGCAGGTGGCGCAACTGGTGGCCCCGATCCTGGGCTGGGACAGCGACGCGGTTGACCGCGAGGTGAGGACCTACCGGGCGCGCGTAGAGGCGGAGGTGAAGTCGCAGACCCAGCCTGATGACCTGTCCGCCGATGCGCTGCGTGCCGCAGCCCCCGAGTCGCGGGTGGAACTGCTCGAGCCGCCGGTCAGTGTGTCAGAAATACCTTGAACACCACGATGGCGGCTGCGATGACCGCAAGTGTGATGGCTGCCCAATGGGTACCTAGAGTCACTTTCTCTCGGCGTAGTCGGCTGATGACGTAGCTGGTCGAGCTGATACGGACGATTATCACGATCTCGGCGATCAGCTGTGCGGTGGTGGGTTGGAGCCAACCCAGGAACGCGGTCGCGAGGATTGCACACGGCACGGCTGCGGACGTCAGGATCGGTAGCCCGTCGCGGAGTTCTTTTCTACGTTCGGTACTCGTCAGGGATCTGTTCAGACGGAGTGTCTGCCCGACGGACTCGGCGAACGTGTGGGCGAGATAGGTCGACAGGGCTGTGCCGACCACGATGGCGATACCCAGTGTTTCCTGTGATTGAGTCACGGGAATGAGGGCCGCCAGCACCAGAATATTGCCGTAGATGTAGGCGCTGATGCGGCTTGCCGCATGCTCTGGAGTAAGTGATTCCTTGCCACCGACAGCTGGACGGTTGAAGAGACTCGGAGGATCCCACGCCATGTCTGAAGAGCATTACACAGGCGGTGCGTCAGTGGGTGCGGACCAGCGATTTCGGGGCGTGGGCGGCGACGACCTTCGAGATCGCCATGACGATGAGGGTTGAAACAGCGATGACTTCCATGTGATCGAGTATTCACGTGCAACCCGTGAATATCGTTGGGGGTTTCTGTGAGTTTCCTGGGAATTGACCGAGCCTGGCTCTACAGGGCCGAGATAGGCGCTCTCTTGCCCGGGCACATAGCATCAAAGACCTGCGTGGGAGCGTTCGGGAACCTGCCGAGGGGTGTCGGAGACGAGTTCGCCAAAGAGTTGCTCACCACGACCCCGGTCCGTGTGGGACCGGTGACTGCAGGGGGAGGAAATCAGCCGCTAGCCGATTGTGGTTCTCCGTGTATCCGCATCGCTTCCAGAGAGCAGTACAGCGCCGTCTCGGAGGCCATTACTTTGGCCATGCCGGTTTCGCCGTCGGCCCGATCTCCGGCGTCCAGGCGTGACGCTGCCCAAAAGGTCAACAGCCGAGCACTCTGCACGCGGGTTGCCATCTCCACCAATTGCAGTTGGATGGCCTGGAATTCGGCGATGGCCCGCGCCGCCACGTTGATCCGCCCTGTCTCCAACGCAGACAGCGCTTGCTGCATGCCCTTGCCTTCGACCGCAACTCAGGACCGTTTCGGGCCTTGACGCCGTCCAGGCTCTGTTGCGAGGTCGCGGGCCGAGCAGGCTCGGAGACTGGCCGGTGAGGGGGTCAAGAAGTGCGGGCAGGACTGCGTTGGCAGTAAGTGCAGAAACAGATGCGCTGTAGGCCGAGGTGGTGCTCTTCGATCACTGTCCCGCATCGGCGGCAGGGCCTTCGAGCTCGCCCGTAAACCCACGGACGTCGCCTGTGGGGACTGTTCTTATCAGCGTTGATCATCCGATGGGCGAGGTGAACCATCGCGGGTAGGTCGGCCACCGCGCTCGCGGGAGTGAACGGATGGACGCCGCGCAGAAAGCACACTTCGGTGCGGTAGAAGTTGCCGAGGCCCGCGAGGTTGCGTTGGTCGACCAAGGCGAGGCCGATCGGTTGTTCGTCGGCCTTGCGTAGATTGTCGACCGCGGTGTCGGCATCCCAGTCGGGACCGAGGAGATCGGGGCCGAGGTGCCCGACTGCCGAGTCCTCGCCGGCGCGGTTGAGCACTTCAGCGATGCCGAGTGAGAATCCCACGGCCACTCGATGTTCGGTAGCGAGGACGATCCGCGCCTGATGCCCGGGCCTCCGCCAGGGGGAGCCGGGCGCATAGATGTGCCATGCGCCCTCCATCTTCAGGTGGGTGTGTATGGAGTGGTCGCCCACACGGATCAGCAGATGTTTACCCCGGCTGACCACCTCGTCGATCTCCTGCCCGGACAGATCGATCACGGCGTACCGCGGGACCCGGATGTCGCACCGGGTGAGAACGTGCCCGGCAAGGGCTTTGTGCAGTGCGTTGGCGGTGCGCCAGACGGTGTCACCCTCGGGCATGTCAGGCTCGTAGCCGGAATCCGCGCGGGGTGGGGGAGAAGCCGGCCTCGGTGAGTACGGGTGCGAAGTCGCTACCGTGAATGGTGTGGCCGTCGACCTTCTCGACGACGATCTTGTCGATCCCGCCTCGCTTGACGATGCCAGCGAGAGCCGTTGCCGCCGTTCGTAACACACCTGGGTTGTCGCTGAACGTCAGCACCGTCCGCCCGCCTCGCTCCACGAACAGGACTAGCTCGCCCTCCAGGAGAACCACTAGTCCGCCCGCCTTGCGGCCTGGGCGGTGTCCGGCCGAATCGTCGCCCCGCTTGGGCCAGGGCAAAGCCGCACCGTAGGGGTTGGCGGGATCGCTCGCGGCCAGCGTGACGGCGGGAAGACTGGTGTACCTGGCTTCGAGGGAATCGGCGTAGCTGCGCAGACGGTCAACCACTGGCGGGGTCGAGAACTGTGCGCCACCGAGGGTGTCGACGAAGTGCCCGCGGCGGGCACGTCCGTTGTCCTCGAAGGTGCCGAGCACCTTGTACATCAGCGCGAATCCGCCCCGCACGTTCTCCGACATCACCGATCCTCGTGTAACCACCCCGTACCGTTCGAGCAGCAGTTCGGCGGTGGCGCTCGCATGCAGAGTTGGATCCTGTTCGGACTCGGGCAGAATCGACCACCGACCGCCGACCGTCGGCGGCGCAGTTCTCACCGGAACCGCAAGGCTCCGGTACACCCGGGCGCGGGGAGGTCGTCGTGGCGAACGATGGCTGGTGGTGGTGCGGGAGGTGTCGGAGAGGAGGGCGCGCAGTGGAGCAAGGGTGTCGTTCCCTATTCGCCCGAGCCACACCAGTTCCCACAGCGCCGCCACCAGTGCGCTGTCATCGATACCGTCGAGCGTGTCGGACAGCTGCCGGAAGAAATAGGCCCCGCCGCCGGCCAGGGTCTCGAGAATGCGTTGCTGGACATCCGAGAGCTCCATCTCCGCGGGTGCCGCGAGAGTACGCGGTGCCGAGTCGGCGGGATGCAGGCACACCCATCCGTCCTTGCGGGAGATGTTGCCCGCGCCGGACCACAGCACCTCACCGGTGGATGTGAGCTCGTCCAGCATGGCGGGGGAGTAGTCGGCCACGCGTGACGGCAGGACCAGTGATTCGAGCGCGGACGCCGGCACCGGGAATCCGGCGAGCTGGTCGACGACCGCGGCGACCCCGTCGATTCCTCGGAGCGTGCCGCCCACGTGCTGCCAGCTCGGAAGGAAACGGCCGAAGGCCGCGGTGCTGACGGGCTCGATTTCTTGCCTGGCCGCGGCGAGCGAACGCCTACGGAGGCGGCGTAAGACCTCAGTGTCGCACCATTCGCTCCCTGTTGCCGCGGGCCGGAATTCGCCTTCCACCACACGTTTGTCGAGGGCGAAGCGCTGGAGGACGTCACGGACGACCGCGGCACCGAGGCCGAACCGAGCGGCGGCATCAGCGAGAGTGAACGGTCCGTGGGTGCGGGCGTAGCGGCTGATCAGGTCGCCGAGGGGATCGTCGACTGGTTCGATGAACGCCGCCGGGGTGCCGATCGGCACGGGTACACCCAGGCCGTCCCGCAGGCGCGGCGCGTCCTCGATCGCTGTCCACCAGTCGATTCCGGCGAAGGACACCGACAGCGCTCGCTTGGCGCTGACCAGTTCCTCGAGCCACGCGACTGGATCTGCGCCGGTGCGCTCGGCGACCTCCGCCGTTGTGAGTGGGCCGAGCATCCGGAGGAGATCTGCGACCCCCTCGATGTCGCGGGCCTTACGTTCGGGGAGGAGTCGCTGCAGTTCCTTCTCGGTCTGGGTGATGACATCGGCGTCGAGCAACTCCCGCAGTTCGACCCGCCCGAGGAGTTCGGCGAGGAGCGTCGAATCGAGGGACAGCGCCGCCGCACGCCGTTCGGCGAGGGGACTGTCGCCCTCATACATGAACTCGCCGACGTAGTTGAACAGCAGAGCGCCGGCGAACGGGGACGGTGACTGCGTTTCCACCTCGATGATGCGGATCTGGCGCCGCTGTAGGCGGCCGAACAGGTCCTTCAGCGCCGGGAGGTCGTACACATCTTGGAGGCACTCGCGGACCGTCTCGAGCAGGATCGGGAAGGTCGGATACTTCCGCGCCACGTCGAGGAGTTGAGCCGAGCGCTGCCGCTGCTGCCATAACGGCGCGCGCTTTCCGGGAGTTCTGCGGGGCAGGAGCAGCGCGCGCGCTGCGCATTCCCGGAACCGCGATGCGAACAGGGCCGATCCGCCGACCTGCTCGCTGACGACATCTTCGATCTCCTCTTGATCGAAGGCGAACAGGTCGGCACCGGGAGGGGCGTCCTCGGTATCGGGAAGTCGTACGATGATGCCGTCGTCAGACGCGCTGGCGTTGGCGTCGAGTCCGTGCCGCTCGGCGAGCCGGGCGCTCACTGCGAGAGCCCAAGGCGCATGTACTCGTTGCCCGTACGGAGAGTGCAGGATCAGCCGCCAGTCGCCGAGCTCGTCGCGGAAGCGTTCTACCACCATCGTGCGATCGGTGGGTACCTGGCCCGTCGCGGTCTTCTGTTCGGCAACGAGTTGAACGAGGTTGCTGGTGGCATATTCGTCGAGCCCCCCGGTACCGCAGCGCTCGTGGACCTCCGTCTCGTGCCCGAGCGAAACCTCCCGCAGGAACTGCCCCAGCGCCTCGCCGAGTTCCGCCGGTCTGCCGAGGGTGTCTCCGTGCCAGAACGGCAGCCGTCCAGGCAGTCCGTAGGCGGGGCTGACCAGCACACGGTCGAAGGTGATCTCCTCGATGCGCCAACTGGTGGCGCCGAGCGCGAACACGTCGCCCACACGCGACTCATACACCATCTCTTCGTCCAGTTCGCCCACGCGAGAAGTATTTTCGCCGACCATGTACACCGCGAACAATCCCCGATCGGGGATTGCGCCACCCGACGTCACCGCAAGCCGCTGCGCACCGGGACGCCCGGTGAGCGTGTTCGCCTCTCGGTCCCACACGAGACGGGGGCGGAGTTCCGCGAACTCGTCGGAAGGGTACCGGCCGGCAAGTAAATCGAGGGTTGCCTCGAAGGCGGACCGTGGCAGGGTCGCGAACGAACCGCTGCGCCTTACCGTCTCGAACCAGTCGTCGACATCAAGGGGTTCGAGGGCGGTAGCTGCCACGGTGTGCTGCGCCAGGATATCCAGCGGATTGGCAGGGACGGCGAGTGCCTCGATCTTGCCCGTCACCATGCGTTCGACGGTGACCGCGCAGTGCACCAGATCGGTGCGGTGTTTGGGGAATATGACGCCGCGAGATATCTCGCCGACCTGGTGTCCGGCGCGACCGACTCGCTGAAGGCCGTTGGCCACAGATGGCGGAGCCTCCACTTGGACCACGAGATCGACTGCACCCATATCGATTCCGAGTTCGAGACTGCTTGTCGCGACCACGCAGCGCAGTCGGCCCGATTTGAGGTCGTCCTCGATCAACGCCCGTTGGTCCTTGCTGACCGAGCCGTGGTGGGCACGTGCCAACAGGGGATCGGCGCCGAAACTGACGTCCGACGGTATCCCGATCTGCGAGGCCGGCTTCGGGTGCCTGTCGACGGCGTTCCCGCCGCGTTCGGCGTAGATCTCGTTGAGGCGAGCGGTCAACCGCTCGGCGAGGCGCCGTGAATTGGCGAAGACAATAGATGAACGGTGGGCGGTGACGAGGTCGACGATCTGTTCTTCGACATGCGGCCAGATCGAACCCGCTTGCGGAGTAGCCGAAGCCGAACCCTCGGCGGGCTCGGCGAGGCCGAGCTCGGTCATGTCCTCGACCGGTACCCGGACCGTGAGGTCGAACGTTTTCGGTGATGGCGGTGCCACGATGCGGACGGGCGCCGATCCGGACAGGAACCGGGCCACCTCGTCGTGGGGCCTCACCGTCGCGGACAGCCCGATGCGCTGCGCGGGGGTGTCGACAAGCCGATCGAGACGCTCGAGCGACAGAGCCAGATGTGCACCGCGCTTGGTGCCCGCCACGGCATGCACCTCGTCGACGATGACGGTGTCCACCCGAGCCAGCGTCTCGCGTGCTGCGGAAGTGAGCATGAGAAAGAGTGATTCGGGCGTGGTGATGAGAATGTCGGGCGGATTCTTGATCAGCGCGCGTCGGCCGCCGGGTGGTGTGTCACCGGACCGCACGCCCACCGAGATTTCCGGAGGTGTGAGTCCGAGGCGCTTCGCGGTCTGGGTGATGCCGACGAGCGGTGCCCGCAGGTTGCGCTCGACATCCACACCGAGGGCCTTCAATGGCGAGACGTAGAGAACCTTGGTCTTGCGGTCCTTCTCCTCGGTGGCGGTGAGCTGGTCGAGGGACCACAGGAACGCGGACAGGGTCTTCCCCGAACCGGTGGGTGCGACGACGAGAGTGTGGCTTCCGCTGGCGATAGATTCCCACGCGCCCAGTTGCGCGTCCGTCGGCGCGGGAAACGCGCCATTGAACCACTCGCGTGTGGCGGCGGAGAAGCTGGCCAGGATATCGCTCACTCCTCCATACTGCCCCTGAGGTGTGACAGATCCCTGCGCGATTGGCGCTAATTGCCAATCCCCAATCGCTGATCAGAGTCGATGAGTGCCGATTTCCTTTTCCGACGCGCGCTGTGTCTTGTGCAGTGTCGACGAACTCTGACGGTACGGTTCTTACCGTTGGCGTCCAGGAAGTCTCATCCTCAACCTAGGAGAAGACGACGTGCGTAACAGAACCAGGAGTATTGTCGCAGCACTCTCGGCCCTCACACTGGCTACCGCCGCGGGTGGGGTCGCGTCCGCCCAAGGATTGTTCGGAAGTGCCGGTGAGGTCGGAAGTTCAGGAATCCTAGGAAGTCTTGGTGACTTCGGGTCTTTGGGCAGTCTCGGGAAGCCCACGATCCCCGGAGATGGCACCTTCCCCGTCGGCAACGGGTTCGACGGCACCGTCAAACCGGGCATCTATCAGAACCCCGGCCTCCCGGACGTGACCTGCCAATGGGAGCGCACCAGCCCCCTGATCTTTGGATTTTCCAGATTCACCAGCCCCCTGCCGCCGTACCAGTTCGCAACGGCGGTGATCATCGAACCCACCGACACCGAATTCGAGACGAACGACTGCGCAGAGTGGAAGTGGGTTGCGCCGGTGCCGCAGTCGACGCGGTCGGCTGGGTCGACGGGATCGGCCGGCAGCTTCGAGAAGCCCACCATTCCCGGCAACGGCACCTTCGACCCGAGTGCGGGTGAGGTCGAACCGGGTATCTACCAGAACCCCGGGATCACTGACCTGAGCTGTGAGTGGGAGCGAGTAGGGCCGAACTTCGAAACAGGTTACGAACTCGATCCAGCACCCGGCCAACAGGTGGCGTCGGCGGT
Organism: Rhodococcus sp. WMMA185; assembly: GCF_001767395.1. NCBI lineage: Bacteria > Bacillati > Actinomycetota > Actinomycetes > Mycobacteriales > Nocardiaceae > Rhodococcus > Rhodococcus sp. WMMA185. The sequence goes on from NZ_CP017014.1 coordinate 967,980, forward strand.
GATCATCGAACCCACCGACACCGAATTCACCACGACCGACTGCGCAGAGTGGGAGTGGGTTGCCCCGGTCCCGGGCTCGACCGGGTCGCTGGGTTCGTCCTAGCCGAGGTCTGCACGGCCGGGATGGGGCACTCCTCGCTGGGTGCGCTCCATCCCGGCCCGTCCGATCCCCGGCTCCGACACGTGCGGTGTCTTGCGGGCTGACAGCGGATTGAGACTGTACGGTTTCACCGTTGGCGTCCAGGAAGTCTCATCCTCAATCTAGGAGAAGACGACGTGCGTAACGGAATCAGGAGCATTATCGCAACACTCTCAGCCCTTACACTGGCTACCACCGCGGGTGGGGTCGCGTCCGCCCAAGGATTGTTCGGAAGCGCCGGTGAGTTCGGAAGTCTTGGAGGGTTTGGAAGCCTCGGTGACTTCGGGTCGTCGGGCAGCCTCGGGAAGCCCACCATTCCGGGAAACGGTGGTTTCTTCGACGTGGGTAACGGGTTGGACGGCACCGTCAAGCCGGGCATCTACCAGAATCCCGGACTGCCGGACGAGGGCTGCAGTTGGGGGCGCACAGGACCGGCGATCGCATTTGAGAACGAGTTTCAATTCCTCAATATCCCCTTTCAGTTCGCAAGTGCGGCGATCATTGAACCCACCGACACCACCTTCAGCACGTTCGGTTGCGCAGACTGGAAGTGGGTCGCCCCCGTGCCGCATTCGACGGGATCGGCTGGGTCGGCTGGCAGCCTTGGGAAGCCCACCATTCCCGGCGACGGCAGTTTCGACCCGAGTGCCGGTGACGTCGAGCCGGGGATCTACCAGAACCCGGGAATCATCGACCAGGGCTGTGCATGGGAACGGGAAGGGCCGAACTTCGAGCTAGGTTCCGAATTCGTGCCGAACCCTGGCGAGCAGGTGGCGTCGGCGGTGATCATCGAACCGACTGACACCGACTTCACCACGGCCGACTGCGCAGAGTGGAAGTGGGTTGCCCCGATCCCGGGCTCGACGGGATCGCTGGGTTCGTCATAGGAGAGGTCTATCCGTCCGAGAGGGGACACGCCTCGTGTCGGCGTGCCCCTCTCGGCTACAGCGGGGTCGCCTATATTCCGGTGCCGAACTCGACACCGGCGGCCTCGAGGGGCTCCCGCAGATCGTCTAGCTTGATCCAGTCGTGAATCCAGGTCGGTGACTCGATCGGATTGTCCAGTAGACGCTTCACTACCTCGGCGGTGAGAACCGCCGTTGCCCGGTACAGGCCATGACCTGCAGCCCAGTGGCATTGTCCAGTGTCGCCATACGCCGCGACAACCCAGCCGCTACCGCCGGGCATGTCGGGGATTATCGTCGCGAGTCGCGGAATCAATGTGAACGCGGCCAGCTTGACGGTGGCAAGTCGCGAGTCGAGTCGTAGGTAGCTGCGTACCGGGACGCCGAGGTCTGCGGTGAGCTTGTTCTGGTCGCCGAAGTCTGTTCGCAGCGCCGGGAATCGCGCATATCCCGCCTGCGCGGGAAGCTTGAAAAGCTTGGGGCGGGTGTAGTTCCGCACCTGCGATCCGTCCGGGTCCGTGAAGCTCTTGCCGCTCAGCCCGTCGAAGAACTCCGCGGATGCCGGCCCACCCAGCTCGCCCGCCCCGAACCCGATCACCACGTCCACTGGCCCACCGCCCCGAGCTGCCTCGACAGCGAGCAGGGTGGTCAGCCCGGGCGCGATCCCAGCGCAGAGCAGGATCGGGCCATCCACTTGCTCGAGTTGCTGGAAGTAGTTGTAGTCGGAGGCGATGTCCGTGAACGCGATCCCTCGCGTGGCGGCCGCCGCCGCCACGGTGGGATCCTCGATGCCGGAGCAGTTCACCACTACGGACACCCCGTCCAAACCGGCCGACAGGGATGAGGGGTCGGATAGGTCGATCACCCGGTCCGCGCGCGCCCGGTTCCGGCCCGCCGCCAGCGCTTCGACGCCCGCTGCCCGCAGTATTTTGACCAGGTGCTTTCCCGCTGCCCCGGACCCACCGAGGACCAACACCGATTCCGTCATCCCGACCGCCTCCGAGCGCACCAGAGGATAACTCCGGTGCGAATTCTAGACCTCGGCTTCAGGACGTGACAACGGCGAGTGAGGACCACCGAGTGAGGGCTACAAGACGCCGACGCGGCGCGGCAGAAGATCCTGAACCCTACCCGCACCCGCTCACTATGGGGGAGCCCTGCGAGCACGATTGAGCGACTTGGGAGTGGGTTGCCCTTGTCCCAGCTCGAACGGGCTCGCCTACTCGGCCGTCACGGATAGTCCGGTTCCGAACTCGACACCAGCATCCTCGAGGGGCTCGCGCAGATCGCCGAGTTTGATCCAGTCGTGTATCCAGATCGGTGATTCGATCGGATCGCGCAGCAGCCGCTGCACAATTTCCGCGACGATGGCCGCCGTCGCTCGGCACTGGCCGTGGCCGGTGGCCCAGTGGCATTGCCCGGAGCCGCCATGCGCCGCGACTACCCAGCCGTCACCGCCGGGCATGTCACCGTCCGGCAGCAGCGCCGCGAGCCGCGGGACCCATGTAAGCGCGGCCAGCCCGACCGTGGCAAGCCGGGAGTCGAGCCGCAGGTAGCTGCGGACCGGCACCCCGAGGTCGGCGGTGAGCCGGTGCTGATCACCAAAGTCCGCTCGCAGTGACGGGAAGCGCGGGTATCTCGCTTGCGCGGGAAGCTCGAAACTCTTGGGGCGGGTGTAGTTCCGCACCTGCGATCCGTCCGGGTCGGTGAAACGCTTGCCGAACAGACCGTATGTGAACTCCGTGGATGCCGGCCCGCCGCCCTCGCCTGCCCCGAACCCGATCGCCACATCCACCGGTCCGCCGCCGCGGGCTGCCTCGACAGCGAGCAGGGTGGTCAGCCCGGGCGCGATTCCGACACCGAGCAGAACCGGACCATCTACCTGCTCGAGGTGCTGCAGGTACTCGTAGGTGGAGGTGATGTCCATGAACGGGATCCCTCGCGCGGCTGCGGTCGCAGCAACGGCGGGGTCCTCGGTGCCAGAGCAGTTCACGACCACGGATACCCCGTCCAACCCGGTGGACAAGGAGGTGGGATCCGTCAGGTCGATCACCCGGTCCGCGCGCGCCGGGTCGCGGCCCGCTGCCAGCGCCCCGACCCCCGCCGCCCGCAGATTCTCGACCAGGTGCTTTCCGACCGCGCCGTATCCACCGAGGACCAACACCGATTCCGTCATTCCGCCCGCCTTTCAGGGAACTAGAGTAATACTCTAGTGCGTCACTCTAGAGTTAGACTTCAGGACGTGGCAACACCCAGTGAGGACGACAAGACGCCGGCACGTCAGAAGATCCTGACCGCCGCCCGCACCCTGTTCACCACGACCGGCTATGCATCGACCACGATGAAGGCCATCGCCGCCGAGGCGAGCGTTGCCGTACAGACGGTGTACTTCGTGTTCGGAAACAAGCGCAGCGTGCTCGAAGCCCTGCTCGACGTCTCCATTGCCGGCGACGACGAGCCGACTCCGACGCTGACGAGACCGTGGGTTGCCGAGGCGCTCTCGGAACCGGACCCACTGACCCAGTTGCGCATTCAGGTACACGGTGCGCGGCTGATACTCGATCGGGCAGCGCCTGTATTGCTCGCGGTGCGGGCCGCTGCTGGAGCGGATCCTGAAGTCGCACAACTGTGGGCGAGCACCTGCGAGCACCACGAAATGGTGCTCCGGCATCTGACGACCGCTCTCGCCGGCAAGGTCGATCACCTCGACATCGACCGGACTATCGACGTGGGGCTGGCACTGCTGACCCCCGAGACCCATATCCTGCTCATCGACGAGCGGGGCTGGAGCCCAGAGGAATACGAGACCTGGGTGGTCGGCGTGCTTGCCCGCACGGCGGGTCTCCGTGTCTAAGCGGCACCCGCGGTGGAACGGTCGGCTACAGTCTCGCTATGACTGCCGCACGAGACAGCCACGAAATCGATCGACTCCGTGAATCCGCACAAGCCCGCCTCGAAAAGGCCGTCGGAGATGGCCGGCTGACCCTCGAGGAGTACTCGCAGCAGGCCGCGATCGTGTGGTCACGCGACGTCAGTGTCGAGGTTCTGAGCGGGTTGGCCCCCGTTGATGCACCAGTGGCGCCGGTATCGCAACCTCAATCGACCATTGTCGGAATCTTCGGCGACATCAAGCGTTCCGGTCGCTGGTCACTTGCCGTGAAGACGCTGGTAATGCTCGTGTTCGGGGATGTGAAGCTCAATCTCGGAACGGCGGTGATCGGTGCTCGGGTCTCTACGATCACCCTCTTCTCGGTGTTCGGGGACAGCACCGTCATCGTTCCGAAGGGCGTGTTCGTCGACTTGGCCGGGTTCAATCTGTTCGGTGACCGCGAACTCGATGCCGGTGCACAAGCCCCTGGTCCCGGTGCGCCGATTATCCGGGTCGTGTCGTACTCGCTCTTCGGTGACCTGCAGGTGCGCACCCGCTAGTCGCGGCTGAGCCGTTCGAGCAGTGCCGTCTTGATCGCTGGTCGGCCGAATGCGACCAGAGTGAACGTGGCCTCGCGCATGAGGCGTTCGGCCGTGTTCCCGGCGATGAGCGACGAACTGCCCTTTGCGGTGACCAGGGCCGATGCGGTGCGGATGGCGAGTTCCGATGTGCGTGCTCGTGCTTCGGCCATATCCGCGCGTCCATCGAGGGCCGCATCCAGCTCATGGCGCGCCCGTGCCGCCTTCACTCTGTACGGATCGGCATCGACGCCGAGAGCCTCGAGTTCGGTGATGGCACGGCGCGTGAGGCCCATGGCCATGCACGCATTTCTCCAGGAAGCCAATAGTTGGCTGTTCATGAACTCCTCTGGGGTGATGATGGTGCTCACGAGGTCTCGGGACACAGCCACCCCGTCGAACTGCAAACGCACGGTGTTGGAGCCGCGCGCAGCGATCAGCGGCAGGAACTCCGCGGTCAGGCCACGGCGCGGCTTGGCGGGAATGAGCACGTTCACGATGGAGTCGTCGGACTTGTCGCGCGCCGACACCTGGATCACGTCGACGATGCCCCACCCGGTGACGAACGGCGAGACCCCGTCGAGCACGTATCCGTCGTCGACACGGCGGGCCCACAGCAGCGGTGGCACCGGAATCGCGCCGGCCATCGAGACACCCGCGCGGGTGGTGCCGGCGACCAGGCCCTCGAGATACCGGTCGCGCAACTGCGAGTTGGGAGAGCGGGAAAGCCCCTTGACTGCACCGAAATGCTGGAGCCACGTGAAGGTCGTGGCTAGGCACCCACCGCCGAGCGTCTCGTATACCTCGACGAGTCCGGACGGCGTTACATCGGCCTCGTCGGCCACGGCGAGACCGTAGAGGCCGCCCGCGGCGAGAGCCTCGAAATGGCTGTCCGGGATCTGACCTTCGGCGTCGACACGGTTGGCAACCGGGAAAAGGATGTTGTCGGCGATCTCGTGCGCCATCTCGGTCCAGTTCGTCACCTCCTCGAGGATAGCGCGCGGCCGGATCCGTCAGGTGAACTCGACACCCTGGGCAAGCGGTAGTTCGTCGGAGTAGTTGACGGTGTTGGTGGCCCGGCGCATATAGGCCTTCCATGCGTCGGAACCGGATTCACGGCCGCCGCCGGTCTCCTTCTCGCCGCCGAATGCGCCACCGATTTCGGCGCCAGAAGTGCCGATGTTGACGTTCGCGATACCGCAGTCCGAACCGTCGGAGGAGAGGAACCGCTCGGCTTCGCGCTGATCCGTCGTGAAGATAGCGGACGAAAGTCCTTGCGGCACAGCGTTGTGCAGTGCGATCGCTTCGTCGAAATCGTTGTAGGTGAGGACGTAGAGGATGGGGGCGAAGGTCTCTTCCTGAACCACCGACGTCTGTGCGGGCATGCGCACCAACGCCGGCGAGACGTAGTAGCCGCCATCGCCGCACTCGATGTTGCGCTCACCCCCGCACACCACGGTTCCGCCGTCTGCCCGCGCCTTGTCCAAGGCGCTCTGCATCGCGTCGTAGGCGACCTTGTTCACCAGCGGGCCGACAAGGACACCGTCCTCGAACGGGTTTCCGACCTTCAGCTGGTTGTATGCAGAAGCGACGCGTTCCACCACGTCGTCGGCGACCGAATCGTGCACGATCAGCCGGCGCAGCGACGTGCAGCGCTGGCCTGCCGTACCCGCCGCCGAGAAGACGATGCCCCGAATGGCGAGATCGAGGTCGGCCGACGGGGCAACGATCGCGGCGTTGTTGCCTCCGAGTTCGAGCAGGCACTTGCCGAATCGGGCGGCAACCCGCGGCCCCACGGTACGTCCCATGCGCACCGATCCGGTAGCGCTGACGAGAGCGACTCGCGGGTCGTCCACGAGCTGTTCACCCACATCCGCCGAACCCTGGATCAGTGCGTGGATTCCGGCGGGCGCACCGACGTCGCGAGCGGCCCGGGCGAGCAGTGCGTCGCAGGCTGTGGCGGTCAACGGGGTTTGGTCGGACGGCTTCCAGACGACCGTGTCGCCGCACACCAGTGCTATGGCGGTGTTCCAGGACCACACCGCGACGGGGAAATTGAACGCGGAGATCACTCCGACGACCCCCAGCGGGTGCCAGGTCTCCATCAGACGGTGCCCGGGCCGCTCCGATGCCATCGTCTTGCCGTACAGCTGACGCGACAGTCCGACCGCGAACTCGCAGATGTCGATCATCTCCTGCACTTCGCCCAGTGCCTCCGACGGGATCTTGCCCGCTTCGAGGGTGACGAGCTCGGCCAGATCATCTTTGTGCTCGGAAAGCAGCTGCCCTAGCCGGCGAACGACGGCGCCGCGCTGGGGTGCGGGCACCGCCCGCCAGCGTACGAAGGCTTCGTGCGCCGCCGTGATCGCTCGATCGACGTCGTCCGCACTGCTCGTTGCGACAGTGCGCAATTCGGTGCCGGTGATCGGTGTGCGCGCGACGAGCGCACCTCCAGCGTCGCCGAGGTCGGCACCACACCTGACCAGTGCTTCCTCGGTGCGTCGACGTAGAGCCTCGGGGGCGGGAAGGTTCACCATGATGTCCTCTCTCGGGTGTGGTGAGGTGGTGCGGTGCTTCGACGTTTCAACCATCATGCACCGCGGCTGGGTTAATCTGCGCTGGTGGTGGAATCTTCTCGCGGCGACACAACACAACCCTCTCTCGACGACATCGATCGGGTCCTGATGCGGGAACTGGTCGCAGACGGTCGGGCGACCCTGGCGACCCTGGCGGACAAGTCGGGGCTGTCGATCTCCGCGGTGCAGACGAGGGTGCGCAGGCTCGAGGCGCGGAACGTGATTCGCGGGTACTCCGCGAAGGTCGATCCGGATGCGCTCGGGCGCGGCCTTTCTGCGTTCGTCGCCATCACCCCTCTCGATCCGTCGCAACCCGACGATGCGCCCGCTCGCTTGCAACACCTATCCGAAATCGAGGAGTGTCACTCCGTGGCAGGGGATGAGAGCTATGTGCTGCTCGTTCGCGTCTCGTCACCGCTGGCGCTCGAACACCTCTTGCAGGAGATTCGTGCCACCGCCAACGTACACACCCGCAGCACTATCATCCTGCAAACATTCTATGAAAAGTGATCTTCTGCCGTATATCTTGTGGAAGGTCGGGCGCTTGCCAGGAAGTTTGACGTAATATTCCTGTATGAGTACCGCAATTCGACCCTCCGGAAGTGAAGGCGGGCTCCCCGCGAGCCGAGTGCTCGGCCTGCTGCGCGAACATATCCTCGTCGACGGTTTCGATCTGGTGCTCGACCTGGAACGTTCGCGCGGGACGCGCCTTGTCGACCAGCGGGACGGCACGACCTATCTGGACATGTTCGGGTTCTTTGCCTCGTCGGCTTTGGGGATGAACCATCCCGAACTCGTCGGCGACGATGCGTTCCGCTGCGAACTGGCGGCGGCGGCGATCAACAAGCCGAGCAACTCGGACATCTACACCGTCCCGATGGCGCGATTCGTCGAGACGTTCGCTCGTGTTCTCGGGGATCCCGCATTGCCGCACCTCTTCTTCGTGGACGGCGGCGCACTTGCGGTCGAGAACGCGCTCAAGGTTGCCTTTGACTGGAAGAGCAGACGCAACGAACGCCGGGGACTCGACCCGGCACTCGGGACGAAGGTTCTCCACCTGACCGAGGCGTTCCATGGGCGCAGTGGTTACACCATGTCGCTTACCAACACCGAACCGGGCAAGGTTGCCCGATTCCCCAAGTTCGATTGGCCGCGCATCGACGCTCCTTACCTTGCCGACGGTCGAGACGTAGAAGAGGCCGAGCGTCGCGCGCTCGATCAGGCGCGGCGCGCATTCGCCGAGAACCCCGCGGACATAGCATGTTTCATTGCGGAGCCGATCCAGGGGGAGGGTGGCGACCATCACTTCCGTCCGGAGTTCTTCCAGGCGATGGAAGTCATGTGTCACGAAAATGACGCCCTGTTCGTGTTCGACGAGGTGCAGACCGGGTGCGGTCTGACCGGCACCGCGTGGGCCTATCAACAAATGGGTGTGCATCCCGACGTGGTGGCCTTCGGCAAGAAGACGCAGGTCTGCGGAATCATGGCGGGCGGGCGCGTCGACGAGGTCTCGGACAACGTCTTTGCCGTCAGTTCGCGAATCAATTCCACCTGGGGTGGAAACCTCACCGATATGGTTCGGTCCCGGCGGATCCTCGAAGTGATCGAGCAGGATCGACTAGTCGATCGGGCGAGGCTGACCGGAGCTCACCTCCTGCGGCGACTGCGGGAACTCTCACTCTCCCATCCTGACGTCACCGAGCCGAGAGGGCGTGGCCTGATGTGTGCGATCACGCTCCCGACGGCGCAAAGACGGGACCGTGTGGTTGCGCGACTGCGTGAGCGCGAACACGTACTGATTCTGCCGACCGGTAAGCGCGGGATCAGGTTCCGGCCTCCCCTGACGGTGACGGAGGCCGACCTCGATGCCGTGGTGGATGCATTGGCTCGTGTGCTTGACGGTACCGTCGACGCATGACACCGATTCCGCTCACGTCCGTACCCAACCTTCGAGACGTCGGTGGCATCCGAACACAAGACGGTGCGAAGGTGCGCTCGGGTGTCTATTACCGCTCGACCGATCTGAGTCGGCTCGTGGACTCAGACATGGCCATGCTCGCCAACCTCGGAATCCGGACGGTATACGACCTGCGTACCGCGAGCGAGCGTGAGGCGGCGCCCGACGTACTTCCCGAGGGGGCTCACGCCGTCGCGCTGGACGTGCTCGCCGACAAGGGGATACGGTCTGTCCCCGCGAAATTGCTCCAGGTGATGACCGATCCGACGATCGCCGAGCGTGAACTCGGGGGCGGACGTGCCATCGAGTACTTCGAAGGCAGCTACCGAGACTTCGTGCTGATGCCGAGTGCGGTGTCGTCGTACCGGGAACTGTTCGAGGGTCTCGCATCGACCGGCGACACACCAGTTCTCGTGCACTGCACCACGGGCAAGGACCGAACAGGGTGGGCCACGGCGGCGCTGCTTTTGCTTCTCGGTGTCAGCGAAGAGGACGTTTTTCACGACTACTTGCTGACCAACGAATTGCTGCTCCCGGCACTGTCCGGTGTGTTCGAAGCCTTCGTCGAGGCCGGTGGGGACCGGGAGTTGCTCGAACCGGTGCTCGGGGTCCGGAGGCAGTATCTGGAGGTGTCCTTGGCCGCTGTGCGGGAACGGCACGGAACCATCGAGAACTACTTCAGCGACGGCCTCGGACTCGACTCGAGGGTTCAGGCTCTGCTGCGCGAGCGCATGATTGCGGACTGAGCGGTCAACCCGATCGCCACACCCACGACATCGGCGAAGAGGTCCCACAGCGAACCCTGCCGTCCGATCGGCAGTACTCCTTGCAGTATTTCGGTGATCGCACCGAACGCGGCGAGCCAGAGCACCGTAATCTGCGGCGTCATGCGCGCATACCTAGAGGCGACCGCGAGGGCTGCGAACAAGAGTGCGTGGACGACCTTGTCGGCATGTTCGGGTCCCGACGGTGTCGCCGAAGCCGGAGAAAGCAGCATGACCAGTGCCACTACGGTGAGCGCCGTCACCGGAATCCATCGTGTCCTCATCTGTGGACCGTCAACCCCAGAGCGCCTTCCGCAAAGCGTTGCACGGCATCGGATCCGGCCTCCAGTGCGTCGTGGTGGCCAGTGCGAGCCCAGCCCGACAGCCTGGCCGACTCAGCGGACGGTGTGAGTCCGACCTCGGCTAGCAGCTCACCGGTATTGGGCTGACAGATCGCCCACGAATAGTGCTCGTCGCTCAACCACTGTGCGGCGCGGCGCGTTACGTACTCGGCGTCGTCGATTCCGCCGTCAGTGAGTGCGGGCCGATCGTCCACCCGCTCGTCGGCGCGTAGTGCGCGCAGATACCAGCCGCCGGCATTGATTTCGACAGGCTCCACGTCAGCCACCCGTGCGGTTGTCGCGGGTGCCGAAGAGGATCGCTCCCGCAGCGGGAATCATCAGGAAGAACAACCAGCTGTTGTCTATCGGGACGACGAAGAACAGCACGAGGGCGAGGAACGGCGTCAACGACATCACGACACCACGCCAGTTCTGATCGGCGGCTGTGCCGGGGGCTTCCGCCCTAGCGGGCGTGTCGGGTGTGGTCTCGGGAAGGTCGGTGAACACACGGTCGAGTTCGCCGCGTGTCGTCGCGTTCGTCACCGCGAGACTGCGTCCGTCGAACTCGGGGACCGTCAAACGGCCCGCCGCCAAATGATCGCTCAGCCGTTTCAGCGCCTGCTCGCGTTCGGCAGTGCCGATACGGATCTCGGGAGTATCAGACATATCGGACAGACTACTGTGGCGCTTGTCATCCGGCGAAAATGACAAGCGCCACAGAGCCTCCGAGTGTGGCCGCCGAGTGTGCTACTTCAGTTCCGCGAGAACGGTGCCCTGCGTGATGGCAGCGCCGGGCTCGACCGTAAGGCCCGTGACGGTCCCGGCCTTGTGAGCGTTGACGGGGTTTTCCATTTTCATCGCTTCGAGGACGGCGATGAGGTCGCCTTCGGCGACTTCCTGTCCTTCCTCGACGGCAACCTTGACCACGGTGCCCTGCATGGGCGCGGTGACGGCGTCACCGGATGCGGCCCCGCCGGCCCCACCACCACGGGTACGGGGCGTCGGCTTCTTGCGAACGGCACCCTGGCCGCCACCGCTCGTGCCGAGGGTGAACTGCCCGGGCAGAGAGACCTCGACCCGTCGGCCGCCGACCTCGACAACCACATTCTGCCTCGGAAGAGCCTCGTCCTCGTCGGCGGATTGACCATCGGTGAAGGGCTCGATGTGGTTTTCCCAGTCGTTCTCGATCCACTTGGTGTAAACGTCGAAGCTCTTCCCGTCGCCGATGAACGCGGGGTGCTCGACGATGGCCCGGTGGAACGGGATCACCGTCGCCAAGCCCTCGACGTGGAACTCGGCCAGGGCCCGGCGGGCGCGGGCAAGAGCCTGGTCGCGGGTGGCGCCCGAAACGATCAGTTTGGCCAGCATGGAGTCGAACTGCCCGCCGATCACGCTGCCGGATTCGACGCCGGAGTCCATCCGGACCCCGGGGCCGGTGGGCGGGACGAATTTGGTGACCGGGCCGGGGGCGGGCAGGAACCCGCGTCCGGCGTCCTCACCGTTGATGCGGAACTCGAATGAGTGCCCACGCGGGGTGGGGTCCTCGGTGATGTCGAGGCGCTCGCCGTTGGCGATCTTGAATTGCTCGAGCACCAGGTCGAGGCCGGAGGTCTCCTCGGTGACCGGATGCTCGACCTGCAGGCGGGTGTTGACCTCGAGGAAGGAGATGGTGTCGCCCTGCACCAAGTATTCGACGGTGCCGGCGCCGTAATAGCCGGACTCTCGGCAGATGGCCTTTGCGCTCGAGTGGATGCGGGCTCGCTGTTCGTCGGTCAGGAAGGGCGCCGGGGCCTCCTCGACCAGCTTCTGGAAGCGGCGTTGCAGGGAGCAGTCGCGGGTGCCTGCAACGATCACATTGCCGTGCTTGTCCGCGATGACCTGGGCCTCTACGTGGCGAGCCTTGTCCAGGTACTGCTCGACGAAGCACTCGCCGCGTCCGAACGCCGCGACCGCTTCGCGGGTGGCGGAGTCGAACAGTTCGGGGATCTCTTCGATGGTATGGGCGACCTTCATCCCGCGGCCTCCGCCGCCGAACGCGGCTTTGATGGCGACGGGAACACCAAACTCTTTCGCGAAGGCTACAACCTCGTCGGCGCTGCCCACCGGCTCCTTGGTGCCTGCGGCCATCGGAGCCTTCGCTCTCTCGGCGATGTGGCGGGCCGTGACTTTGTCACCGAGGTCGCGGATGGACTGAGGGGAGGGGCCGATCCAGTTGAGGCCGGCATCGATAACGGCCTGCGCGAAGTCCGCGTTCTCGGAAAGGAAGCCGTAACCAGGGTGGATCGCGTCGGCACCGGACTTGCGCGCGGCATCGAGGATCTTGTCGAACACCAGATAGGATTCCGCGGAGGTCTGGCCCCCCAGGGCGAATGCCTCGTCGGCCAAGCGCACGAATGGCGCGTTCGCGTCGGGTTCGGCATACACGGCGACGCTGGCGAGCCCGGCATCGGCGGCGGCCCGGATCACCCGCACTGCAATCTCACCGCGGTTCGCGACGAGAACCTTCGTGATGTGCGTGCTGGTTTGACTGGGCACTGAGCCTCCTGATGTTCGCGTGGCCGATTCCGTGGTGATTCCCGGAGTATTGCCAGCGGTCGGTTTGGGGATCACAACGGATTCTAAGCACTTAATCGATCCGCGCGGTCACCGGATCGCGTTTTCCAATCAGGACTGGCTGATGCTGCCAAACCCTACTGGTAGGTAGCTGGTTGAAACCTGATCCAGGTGTCGGCGGAGCGCCGCGACCCAGGTGTGCACATTCGCGGAAGCGATGTCGTTGCCGGGATAGCGGACCGCGAGATTCACTCCCTGGGGGGTCCGGTTGATCCACGCGTAGACGTCGTGGGTGTACTGCCTGCTCCGCAGTGCCCGAGCGTTGCGTTGGGGCCAGCTCCCTGATTCCGGTACGAACCTGACATCCATGTACGACACGACGAAGCGGGGCCTGGCGGGGGTGCCCAGTTCGTTTCCAATGCGATCGAACGGTACGACCGAAACCGGTTTTGTGCGGGACAGGCTCGCGTCCGCCTCACGTGCAACTGCGCCGAAGTCGCTGGATCGGACCTCGAAGTCGATCGGACTCAGGCTGACGAACCATCCGAGTGCGGATGTCCATTGCGGAGCACGCCTGGTGTGGACCGGGGTGATCGTCCGGAAACGTTGCTGACCAGCTACTTCCACGCCAGCTAGGCCGAGGCATGCGAGCAGGCCGGGAAAGAAGCCTACCTCCGCTTCGCTGCATGCCCGGTTGAACGCGGCAGCCTGGTCGGCGTCGAGGATCCAGGCAGAGAGGTTCTGCTGGGGGAGCTGGGTGCGCGGACCGATATCGAGCGGGAACTCGGGCGGTCCGGATTCCTCGAGGGTGGAACGCCAAAGGTCGAGCGCCTTGCGCTCGGCCTCGGGATCGGTGGAGGCCTCCCGCTCTTCGTGACCGAAATCTATGTAGCTGCCGACGGGGAACAGATCGACCGTGCGGCCGGAAACGGACTCCTCGTACAGAGCGGACAATTCGTGGGCGACCAGCACGATCGAATACCCGTCGATGATCGAATGATCCGCTGCGAAGAACACGATGAATCGATCGCGTTCGACGATTTCGAGGGTCGCGAAGACGTACGACGGCCAACTGTGCGGCGAGGCGTACTCGTCGAACAGTTGCTGCAGGTGCGCGAAGTTGTCTCCTCCCGCGGCGTCGTATCCGTGGCTCACGACTCCGACATGCAGGCCGCCACGGGGCACGGTGTATCGCCGCACGAGCTCGGTCTCTGCATCCAAGGTCGTGTGCGACCGCAGCACTTCATGGCGGTCGGTCCACTTCTCGAGGGCCGACCGGAATGCGTCGGCGTCGAGGGCACCCGGGATCTCGAAGGCGGTGCCCAGCCACGATTCTCGGCTACCTGACTTTGCGGTCCGGCGAAGGTGTGCTTCGTGGACATAGGAGGCCGGCCGCGGATCGTCCACCCAGTCGGACTGGGCGCAGAGCAACCATTCGGTGAGCGCACCGACCGGGACGGGATAGTCGGCGAGTTCAGTGAATTCCATCAGTGCGTTGTCGAACCCTGACTAGTCTTGGAGATGGCGTTTGATTCGCGCGAGCATTGCGGACATGCCGCGCAGGCGCAGCGGACTGACGGCGTCCGCGAGACCGAGTGCGGAGTAGAAATCATCCGGAACATCGAGAATTGTTGCGGCACTGTGTCCGTCGAGTCCCTGATGCAGGATCGAAGCGAACCCCCGCGTGGTCGGCGCCTCCGGGGGTGCGCTGAAGTGCAGTCGCACGTGCGCCGGATCGGAGTCGTCTACCGACATGAAGAGCGGGGACTGGCACTCGGGTACCGGTTCCATCGCATCCTTCTCGAGTTCGGCAGGGAGCGGTGCCAATTCGCGGCTGAACTCGAGAAGGAGCTGTAGCTTGTCGGAGCCGTCGACCGCAGCGAAATCATCGACGATCTCGGCAAGGGAATCGGGCAGTCCGGTCATGACGATGCGCCGGGAACGTCGCCGGGCTCCTCGCCCTTGACGATGGGAACGCGCACCATGTTGCCCCACTCTGTCCACGAGCCGTCGTAGTTGCGGACGTTCGGGTAACCGAGCAGATAGGTGAGAACGAACCAGGTGTGGCTCGAACGCTCACCGATTCGGCAATACGCGACGATGTCGTCGTCGGCGGAAACCCCGCCGTAGATCTCGTTCAGCTCGCTGCGTGAGCGGAAGCGGCTGTCGGGGGCGGCGGCTTTGGCCCACGGAATGGACTGCGCGCTCGGAATGTGACCCCCGCGAAGAGCGCCCTCTTCCGGGTAGTCGGGCATGTGGGTGCGTTCTCCGGTGTACTCCTGGGGTGAGCGCACGTCGATCAGCGGACCCCTGCCGAGGTGAGCGAGGACGTCGTCCTTGAAGGCGCGGATGGGAGCGTCGTTGCGCTCGACCACCGGGTAGTCGGTGGGGGTTGTCACGGGAACGTCGAACGCGGTGGCCCGATCTTCGGCGATCCAGGCATCGCGGCCGCCGTCGAGGAGTCGGACGTCTTCGTGTCCGAACAGGGTGAACACCCAGAGTGCGTACGCCGCCCACCAGTTGCTCTTGTCGCCGTAGATGACGACTGTGTCGTCACGGCTGATTCCCTTGCGGCTCATCAGGTCGGCGAACTGCTTGCCGTTGATGTAGTCGCGGGTCACGGGGTCATTGAGGTCGAGGTGCCAGTCGATCTTCACTGCACCTGGAATGTGCCCGACATCGTAGAGGAGCACGTCCTCGTCCGACTCCACCACCTTGAGGCCGGGCGCGCCCAGATTCGCGGAGAGCCACTCTGTCGACACGAGCCGACCGGGGTTGGCGTAGTCGGCAAAGGACTTGGTGGGATCGGGTGCTACGGGCACGGGTGGGCTCCTGGTACAGATGTGGTGCGGACGGTAATGATTCTATGCGGACGCCGCGCCCTCATTCGACCCGCGTTCGCGCGCACGCTCCGCGGGCATCGAGCCACTTGGCCCGGTGCCCGCGTAGCAGCCGGAGACTACACGACCGGAGTGCCCTCCAGGTTCAGCTGATTGGTGAGTTCCGCGATCGGGGTGACGCCCTGTTCGCAGATTTCTCGCAAGATCTGCTCCAACCGTACGAGGAACTCCGTGACCGCCAGTCGCGCCGTCGGGGTCTCGGGGAACCGCGAGCGCAGCGCGAGCCCCCGGTGAGTACGTGAGATCCAGAACTGGGCATCGTCGGCGACCGTCACGTTGCTGATGTGGTGAGCGTTCAACTCGACGTGATCTTCCGTGCCGGGCAACCTGCGGTAGTCGATGTAGGACACCATGAATACATCTGTGCGGGTTCTGCGGTACCCGTCGCCGAGTGCCTCACGTACCTGAGCCATCGATACTCCCTTGAGCGTCAAAGCAGTCCGGAAGGAGGCGTGAGTGTGGGCGAGTGAAGACTGGAAGTCACCGTCCGGCGTCAACTCGACGGTCAACGGTGCGCTGGTCGTGAGCCATCCGATCGCGTTGGACCACTGAGGATCCTGTCGGATATGCAATGGGAACTGCAACGGCATCCGGGAGACACCGTTGATCGACTGCACGGCCATGCCCATCGCGGTGAGCGCGCCGGTGAACAGACTGCCGCCCGACTCGAGGCATATTTCCTCGAAGCGCTCGGTGTCGGCGGCATCGAGGAGGGGACGGACGTCGGCGCCCTGGGGTGCCGGATGGCCCCCTTCGACGCCAAGATCGATCGGGAAACTCGGTGCGGTACCGCCGCAGCGCTCGTAGAACCGTGCCCACTCGCGCACACGTGGGTCACTGAGGGCGGTTACGGGTGCGTCGGCCTCGAGTTCGCAGTACCGCAGGAAGCTTCCCGGATCGCCGAACTCCCTGGTCAGATCTTCCTCGGTAACCTCCGCGGAATCGCCGAGCATGACCAGTTTCTCGTAGATCTGGCGAAGTTCGCCCAACGCGATGACCAGCGAGTAGCCGTCGACGAGCGTGTGGTCGAACGCACTGATCACGGTGTAATGCGAATCGCGCTCGACGGTGGCGAACAGATAGGCGGGAAAGGTCAGCGGATCGCAGGCCAGGGTGAAGCGTGAGCGCAGATGATCGCGAAGTTCGTCCGGCGACGATGTCGTGACGGGCTCGGACGAAGAGACGGTGATGTCTTCGGGGTCGAGGTCGACGCGCTGCATGTAGTCCGCGCTCACGTCGAAACCGGATTGCAGTGTGTCGTGGCGTCGGATGAAGTGCACCAGCGCCTGTCGGAGAGCTTTGTGATCGAGTTGACCGGGCAGATCGAAAGCTGCTGCCATCCAGACGCTTCGACCCATGCCGTGCGTACGTGCGGTGTCGAGATGGAACTGTTGATTGTAGGACGGCGGTATCACGGACCGAGAGACCGCACCGGGCGCGACGGACCATTCCGTCACCGTGCCGGGTTCGAGCATGTACCGATCGATAGATGTGACGTGCACTACTTAAACCCCTGTGGCGTTGGCGGCTGTCAAGCTTGCCGGTTTTGAGGAGGACAACGCAAAGTCACCATCGCGGGCAACAGTTTTGATGATCGTTCTCAGTTGGTCGGCATACGTCGCGACCGATCGGTGTGCCTCCTCTGTGTCGGGGTGCGAGATCGCGATCCACGTGCCCTCGAGGACGCGGTTGATCCAGATCGATGCGATCTGTGTGGCCTTTCCGCCCACGATCATGGTTGCCCGGGTGGATACGTAGTCTTCGGTTTGCGGCAGTCTGCGTCCGTCGATGTACGACACGATCGGCGGTGGCGTCAGCGTTGTAGGTTGCGCGACCGCATTGCGGCCCCCGTGCGCGAGGACCGTCTCGATCACCTGCTGCACCGATACCTGGCCGAGCGACTTGCCGGAGTGGTAGGCCTCCTGGGCGCGCTGGGCGAGGTCGGTGAACGTGGTGGAGTCGCTGAGTTCGAATCCGACCGGAATGAGATTGATGAACCATCCCTGAGACCACTCGAACCGTGGGTCGTTGCGGGTGCCGACGGGCGACAGCGCAATGTATCGCTCGCGTCCGACGAGTTCGTGCTCGGTGATGGCGAGGGCCGCGAACATTCCTCCGATGAAGTTGGAACCATTCGCCTTGCAGACGGCTCCGAAGCGCTCGCACTCGTCGGCGTCGGCAAGGTCGAAGCGGCTGCCGATGGCCGGTTTGGGGGCATCTGAGGCGCCCAGATCAAGAGGAAAGCTCGGGAATGTTCCACCGTTACGGGAGAGATGGCCTATCCAGCCCTGCACCTCGGGGGAGGCGAGGGTCAGCGCGGCCGCTCTCTCACGCTCGAGCCGGCTGTACTCGACGTAGCTTCCCGGGGCGGGTAGTTCGGGTTCGGTACCGGCGAGTTCGGCCTCGTAGATCGTCCGAGTCTCGGCAAACATCAAGACCAGCGACTGCAGGTCGCTGTGTGCGTGATCAACCGCGTGGTAGAGGGTGAAGCTGTCGCCGGCGACGCTGGGTTGCGTCGTGTCGTAGTGCTCGATGACGCCGAACACGAACGAAGGCCAGCCCAGCGCGCTCGTGTCGTTCGCGAATCGCGCGGCGACGTGGTCTCGGACTTGCTCGGGCGAGTCGAAGATCTCGCCCACGTGCGCGGCGAACTCGATGTCATCGCTGGGCACCACGTGCCGCCGAATGCGATTGGAAGGGTCTGTCGGGTCAGCCTCGGGGTCCTCGAACGAGAACCAGCTGTGCAGCGTGTCGTGACGCAGGATGTAACGCTCGAGTGTCCGCGTCATGGCTTCGGTGTCGAGCCTGCCCGGGAAGTCGAACGCAATGCCGATCCACGGTGACTGCGGCTCGCCCTTGTTCGCAGTCTGTTGCGCCCGCCGCAGGTGCCGTTCCTGCATCGTGGTGGGCAGTGCCGGATCGACAGGGGCCTCTGCGGCCGCGCGTGCGCTCGCGTCGGTGGCCCTCCACTCGACGACCCTTCCAGACTCTGGAATCCAATGGGTGATCAAGTTCAAGTCCATCGATCGGCTCCCGGGGTGTGAATATCAATATTTGCGGGTTCGGTCAGGTGTGGCTTGGGCTTCACGCAACAGCATGAGGCTTCGAGCGCTTCGCCGGTAGGAGTAAAGAGAAGTAAAGGTGTGAGAATGAGTACAGGTTAGATTCGGCACAGTCAAGTATTCGGGACTGAAGGAGTGCAGCCCGACGGCCTACTGTATATTCCGGCGCTCGTAATCCATCCCCCGCCTTCGCAACTGCGGGTTGCCGCTAACCTGTGCGGATGCCTGCAACTCTGCGTGACGCGCCCGTGAGCGGCGAACTCGGAAAATGGGTCCCGTGGCTCGGCTTGGCGACGAGTCTTGCCGCGGTGTTCATGCAACTGCTCGACGCCACCATCGTCAACGTCGCCCTGCCCAGCATTGCGTTCGATCTAGGCGCATCAGTTTCTGCACAGCTATTGATGGTCAGCGTCTACACGTTGTCCTTTGCCTGTTCGCTGATCACTGCGGCGCGGCTGGGAGACCTGCTCGGCAGGCGCCGGGTCTTTCTGACCGCGTTGGCCGTGTTCGTAGTTGCGTCCCTGCTCTGTGGGCTCGCTCAGTCGCCCATGGCTCTCGTCCTGGCCCGGGTGTTGCAAGGTCTCGCGGCGGGCTCTATGTCGGCCCAGACGTTCGCGATCATCTCGAGCCTGTTCCCTAAACGCCTCCATGCCCGCGTCCTCGGCATCTACGGAGCAACCATCGGGTTAGCCACAATCTCCGGGCCGTTGGTCGGTGGCCTTCTCATCGAGTGGAATCTCTACGACTGGGGTTGGCGGCTGATCTTCTTCGTCAATCTTCCGCTCGGCATTGCCGCCCTGATACTCGGGTACTTTCACCTCGTCGATGCGAAACCGGAGGAAGTCCGGCGACTAGACCTCGGCGGCGCCGTCCTGTCGGCGGTGGGGCTGTTCCTGCTCATCTTCCCACTCGCCGAGGGGCGCGAGCGTGGATGGCCCACCCCGATGGTGGTGATGCTGGTCTGTTCGGTGCCTGTGCTGATCGGGTTCGTCGTCTACGAATACCGGCTCGGTCGCCGCGGTGGTGACCCAGTCCTGCGCCTCGAGTTGTTCAGCGACCGCGCCTTCGCGTTGGGAGCTGCGATCGCGTTCGTGTTTTTCGGAACCCTCACGTCGTTGATCTTCACCATCTCCTTGACCCTGCAGTTCGGATTTGGCTTCTCGGCGTTGCGGGCGGGCGTGATGACGCTGCCATGGGCGTTGGGGACAGGTCTCGCCGCGTTGGTTTCGTCGATTGTGTATCGGCGCATCGGCAACCTCGTCCTGCCCCTGGGGATGCTTCTGTTCGGCGGCTCCCTCATCGTGCTGGCTGCTCTGTTGCAGCACGAGGGCACCGACCCACGATGGTCTGTGCTTGCCGGACCGCTGTTCGTGGGGGGTGCGGGTCTCGGATTGTTTGTCGCACCGCTCCAGACGGCGATCCTCGCGACGGTCGAGCCGCGGAACGCCGGATCGGTGTCAGGCCTGCTTCCGACCGTCCAGCAGGTGGGCAGTTCGATCGGACTCGCAGTGATCGGCGTCGTGTTCTTCAACCTCGTCGCATCCCAGTCGACGGCCGCGGTCCAGGCGGAAAGGCCTGCATTGACGGCTCAGCTCGCGGATGCCGGCGTGCCGTCCGCTCTGATTCCGCGCGCGGAGGAGACGTTCGTGCGTTGTGCAACCGAGCAACTCGGCTCGACCTCGCCGATGAAGGTGCCTGAGGAATGCCGCTCCCTGGGATCTGGCGGGGCGGCGCTCGGTGCGTCGGGGCAACTGATCGCGGACTCGGCGGTAGTCGCCGCCACGGAATCGACACGCAACGCGGCCGGTGAGGCGTTCCTACAGGCCGAACGCAGGATTCTCTGGATCATCGCTGCGGTTGCGGCCGCAATCGGTGTGGCATCGCTGACGTTGCCCCGCCGGAACCCATCGGTCGAGGACGAATCGGTCGAGGACGAATCAGTCGACGCGGTCCGATACCGCCCACAGATCGGCGACACCGACTCCGACTTGCTCGAGCAAGGTCCGCAATAGGGGTAGGCCGATCCCGATCACACTGGAGGGATCGCCCTCGATCCGGTCGACGAACCACCCACCGAGGCTGTCGATGGTGAACGCACCCGCGACCTGGAGGGGTTCGCCGGTCGCCAGATACGCCTCGAGGTCTGAGTGGGCGGGATTCGCGAAGTGGACGACGGTCGCGCTCTGATCGTGCACATCGGCTACCACCGAGTTGTTCACGAGTCGAAGAACACTGTGTCCCGTCAACAGGGTTGCACTGCGTCCGGCCATCGACGACCAGCGATCCCGCGCCACCTCGACACTGTGCGGTTTGCCCTGCAGTGATCCGTCGATCAACAGCATGGAGTCGCACCCGACGACCACCGCATCCGAGATCTTCTCCCGCGCCAGGGCGGGAAGTACGTCTTTGGCCTTGGCGCGGGCCAGTTCGGTGACAACGTGTTCGGGGGCCGCATCGGTACCGAGCGCCGCGATGACCGCGTCCTCGTCGACTCCCGAGACACGCACGATCGGCTCGACCCCTGCGCTACGCAGCACAGCCAGCCGCGCAGGGGAAGCAGAGGCGAGGACGAAGGAAATCACCGGTTGCTGATCAGTGCCGGCACGTCGCAGCGCTTCATGGTCGCAGCGCCGGCACGCTGGTGAACGAGTAGGGCGAGAACGGAATTCTGACCCGGTGCATCGAGGTCGGGGCGCCCCAGTTTTCCGGGGGGAGGTTCGAAGCCGGATCGGTGCTGCCGGACGCGGCCATCGCCGAGAGCACCGCGACCAGTGCCGCGACCTCCTCGGGGGAAGGAGAGCCCTTGACTACCTTCAGAAACGTCTCGCCGCTGTCCACTGAACCATTCTCGCTGCCGCTCGGCAGGTCCACGAGTGCGCTGTCGGCCTGGGTTGCATCAGCTGCGAAACCGTCGACTGACTGCGCCACGGTGTCCGCCGCGTCCGAATCGGTCTCGGGGGTCCCGAGTTCTTCGGTGATGGCTGTCATAGTGGGATGTTCCCATGCTTCTTGGGCGGAAGTGTGACCATTTTGCGTTCCAGCAGGCGCAGGGCAGCCACGATCTGTCCGCGGGTGTGGGACGGGGGGATGACGGCGTCGACGTAGCCGCGCTCGGCTGCGACGTACGGGTTGACCAGGGTGTCCTCGTATTCCTGCTGCAGCTGCAAGCGGAGGGCGTCAACGTCCTCGCCGTTCTCGGCGGCTTCGATGAGGCGTTTGCGGTAGACGAACCCTACAGCACCAGAGGCGCCCATGACGGCGATCTGGGCGGTCGGCCAGGCCAGATTCACGTCGGCTCCCATGTGCTTCGAGCCCATCACGTCGTAGGCGCCGCCGTAGGCCTTGCGGGTGATGACCGTGATCTTGCCGACGGTGGCCTCACCGTAGGCGTAAAGCAGTTTCGCACCACGGCGAATGATGCCGTCGTATTCCTGATCTGTTCCGGGCAGGAATCCGGGAACGTCGACGAGGGTGATGATGGGAACGTTGAACGCGTCGCAGGTCCGCACGAAGCGCGCGGCCTTCTCGGAGGCGTCGATGTCGAGACATCCGGCGAAGACAGTGGGCTGGTTGGCAACGATACCCACGGAGCGGCCGTCGACACGGCCGAAGCCGACGACGATGTTGCCGGCTCGTCCGGCCTGTACTTCGAGGAATTCGTCGTTGTCGAGGATGCGGCGAATCACCTCGTGCATGTCGTAGGGCTGATTCGCGGAGTCCGGGATCAGGCTGTCGAGTTCGAGGTCTTCAGCAGTGAGGGAATCTTCGATGCCACCGGTCATCGGGTCGGACGGGGGCATGTGGGGGGCTGCGGCCTGGTTGTTCGAAGGAAGATACGACAGCAGGTCCTTGACGTAGCCGAGGGCATCGTGCTCGTCGGAGGCGACGTAGTGGGCAACCCCGGACTTCACCATGTGGGTGTGTGCGCCACCGAGATCCTCCATCGTGACGTCTTCTCCGGTGACCGTCTTGATGACGTCGGGACCGGTCACGAACATCTGGGAGGCCTGGTCGACCATGACGACGAAGTCGGTGAGGGCGGGGGAGTAGACGTGGCCGCCGGCCGCAGGGCCCATGATCAGAGAGATCTGCGGGATCACGCCGGAGGCGCGGACGTTGCGGTGGAAGATCTCGCCGTACAGACCCAGGGAGACCACGCCCTCCTGGATGCGGGCGCCGGCGCCCTCGTTGATACCGATCAGCGGTCGGCCCGACTTCACTGCGAGGTCCATGACTTTGACGATTTTCTCGCCGTAGATCTCGCCGAGGGAGCCACCGAAGACCGTCGCGTCCTGGGAGAACACACAGACGTTGCGGCCGTCGATGGTGCCGTAGCCGGTGACGACGCCGTCACCGAGGGGGCGATTGTCAGCTAGGCCGAAGTTGACGCTGCGATGGCGGGCGAGGGCGTCGAGCTCGACGAACGAGCCCTCGTCGAGCAGAGCGGTGATGCGCTCACGGGCAGTCAGCTTGCCCTTGGCGTGAACCTTGTCGGCCGCGGCCTTTCCGCTCGGGTACAGTGCCTCGGCCTGACGATTACGCAGGTCGGCGAGCTTCCCCGCCGTCGTGTGAATATCGGGCCCGGTTGCCGAATCCGGCGCGCTCGGCTCCTGAACAGTGGTCATGACAGGTCAGCTTAACGAGAGCGGGCAAGTCCCTGACAAGGGAGGTGGTCAGGCGGCGGGTCGACCAGACCCGGCTACTGACCAGTACCTTTCGGCGAGCGTTCTAGGCTGTGATGATGTGGACTGACCTGAACCGGCCCCCTCTCTGTGCTGACAATCTTCGCGCGGCACTTGTGCGCGGCGACGAAGACAGCGATCCGCGCAAGTTCTGGGCGCGACTGGATGTCGTGCAGGAGACCGGGTCCACGAATGCCGACCTTCTCGATCGTGCAGCTCGATCGGAATGCGACCGGCACGTGTTGCTGGCGGAGTTCCAGGGAAGCGGCCGCGGTCGGCACTCGCGGGTCTGGGTGAGTCCGCCGCAGGCGCAAATCGCGGTTTCGGTGCTGCTGACGATGCCCGGGATGAGCGTGGGTGCGATGGGCTGGCTGCCGCTGCTCACAGGTGTCGCCGTGGTCGACTCACTACGTGATGTCGCGAAGGTAGCCGCCGAAATGAAGTGGCCGAACGACGTGCTGATCGACGGCCGTAAGGTTGCCGGGATTCTCGCCGAGGTCGCCACGACGACGCCGGATCCCAAGGTGGTGGTCGGGATCGGGCTCAACGTGAGCCTCACGCGAGAGGAACTTCCAGTCGAACATGCCACGTCCCTCGTGCTCGAAGACGCAGAGGTCAGCGACCGGGACACCCTGGTGCGTGCCGTTTTGCGCGCGATCGCCCACCGCTGGCAGCAGTGGCACGACTCGAATTGGGATGTTGCCGATCTCGCCGAGGCGTACCGCGCCCGCTGTGGAACTCTCGGCCGCCGCGTACGGGTCGAACTACCCGGTGGCCGTGAACTGAGCGGGGTCGCAACCGACGTCGATCGGGAGGGCCGCCTGGTGATCACGCCGGACGGTCAAGGCGAACCGGTCTCCGTTTCCGCAGGTGATATCACGCATTTGCGCCCGGTGTGAATCGAGCGGTGCGACACTGAGGGGTATGAGTACCTCAACTCCCGAGTCGGTTGAAATATCTGCCCGGCGCACGTTGACCGGTCTCACCGTAGCGCTCGGCCTGCTCACCCTCGGCGTCGGTATCGCGGTTCTCGTCTGGCCGCAAGTCACCCTCACCGTGCTGGCCGTGCTGATCGCAATTCAGTTCTTTGCGTTCGGCATCGCCTCGATCATCCGTGCTTTTGCCGACATCGACGCCGGCGGAACGAGGCGGACGCTCGTGGGCGTATCCGGAGCCCTGGCAATACTCGTAGGGTTCCTCGTGTTGCGGAGTCCCCTGCAGACCGTCGTGATCATCGCGCTCGTGGTAGGTGCGTGGTGGGTGTTCCGGGGTGTGCTCGACATCGTCGACGGCGCCTCGGGCTCGACGGCGGATCGCGGCCTGAGCATCACGCTCGGCGTGATCAGTGTGGTCGCGGGCGCCATCGTGCTGTTGCAGCCCGAACTGTCGCTCGGGGTGTTCGTGATCGTGGTCGGCGTGTGGATGGTGCTGTACGGCATCATCATCACCATCAGCCCGATCGTGCTCAGCCGCATGCGATAAGCTCACCGCTCGATGGGATATCCCGAGGACGCTCTCGCTTCGGACGAGGAACTTCTACTTCACAGTCATCCGCACTGGAAAATACTGCTGCTCCCAGCCCTGATCTTGTTGGCGGCGACGGCTGCGGCGGGGTTTGCGGCCGGAGTCGCGGAAAAGGAACTCGACGACTCCTCGTTGAACATGGTTCGCGTTGTCCTCCTCGTGCTGTGGCTGGCCGTCGTCACATGGCGCACCCTGCCGCCATTTCTCAGATGGAAATCCACGCACTTCGTCGTCACCGACCGGCGCGTGCTCGTTCGCGAGGGCGTGGTCACGCATGTCGGAATCGATATTCCGATGGGACGCATCAGCAACGTCCAGTTCCGGCACGGACTGCTCGACAGACTGCTGCGTACCGGGACGCTGGTCATCGTCTCATCCTCCGACGACCCCCTGGAGTTCGACGACATACCTAATATCCAGCGCGTTCACTCGTTGCTCTATTACCAGGTATTTGACGCTGTAGACCCCCACCGCGAACACGACTACGACGACCTGCGAGGCGAGGTCGAAACCGGCAAAGACCGATAATCGGACACAGTAGCCCGCGCATCTCCGTAGGCTGTGGAGGTGACCGCTGTATTGCTTGCCGAAGACGACGAAGCCATTGCCGCGCCATTGTCGCGCGCATTGGGCAGGGAAGGGTATGACGTCACCATCGAGGAGACCGGCCCGGCAGCGCTGGAGCAGGCACTCGCAGGGGACTACGACCTCCTGATCCTGGATCTCGGGCTGCCGGGAATCGACGGCCTCGAGGTGTGCAGGCAAGTGCGGGCGCATAGCTCTGAGCTTGCTGTGCTCATGCTCACGGCCCGCACCGATGAAGTCGATTTCGTGGTGGGACTCGACGCGGGCGCCGACGACTACGTGGGCAAGCCCTTCCGCCTGGCAGAACTGATGGCCCGTGTGCGTGCGCTGCTGCGCCGACGTAGCGGCAGCGAGGACTCGGTCGTAGAGGTAGGTGGCATCCGACTCGAGCCTGCGGCCCGCCGTGTTCTCGTGAACGGCACGGAGATCTCACTCGCGAACAAGGAATACGAGTTGCTTCGGGTTTTGCTCGAACACGCAGGGCAGGTGGTCTCCCGCGACACCATCCTCTCGGAGGTATGGGGTGGTGTGGATCTGCGTGGCTCCAAGACCCTCGACATGCACATGTCATGGCTGCGCCGAAAAATCGGTGACGAGGGCCCCGTCGCCAAGCGGCGCATCACCACGGTTCGTGGTGTCGGCTTCCGAATCAACACTGACTAGGTTCTTCAGTGCGGCGCCGGCTTCTGCAGTCGATCCTTGCGGTCGTGATCTTGACGGCACTCCTGCTCGGCGTGCCACTCATCTATACGGCCTGGATATGGGTCGAGGATTTCACTCGTACCGACCTGCAGGTCCGGCTCAATCGGATGGCGACGGAGATCGTCGCCCATGGGGGGCCCGAATTCATCACCGAAGGAAGTCTCCTCTGGGACGACCTTCACCTCTTGACCCCCGCAGGGGGGCGCCTGGTGGTCGTATACCCGACGCCAGACGGCGGGACCTCGCAACTGGAGATCGGTCAACCGTCGGTGCAGTCGCCCCTGATGGAATCTCGGACGATCGGCACGTCCGGTTCGTTGATTCTCGAGGAGCCGTCGAGCGGGATGCGCACCCGGCAGCGCCAAGCGGTCGGTGCCGTCGCGGGGCTGGTGTTCATATCGATCGCAGCAGGAGCGGCGGTCGCGGTCGCGACGGCCAGACGGCTCTCCGATCCGCTGCGTGACGTCGCCAACCGAGCGGCCCGACTCGCCGAGGGCGATTTCCGGCCGGCTCCGAGACGTCACGGCATCCCGGAACTCGACCGTGTCTCAGACGTACTGGACGCGGCGACCGTCGAGATGGCTGGGCGTCTACAGCGTGAACGAGCACTTGTCGCCGACGTCTCCCATCAGCTTCGAAGCCGGCTCACGGCGGTGCGTCTACGGCTCGATGAGCTCTCAGTACATCCGGATCCAGCAGTAACGGCCGAGGCGACCGAGGCCATGGAGCAGGTTGACCGGCTGACCCTGGCGATCGACGAACTCGTCCGCTCCTCCCGCAGCGACATCACCGAGGCCCCGATCTCGGTGATCAAGGAATTGGACACGGTCATCGCGGAGTGGAAGCGCCCATTCGAGGACGCCGACCGAGAGCTACGGCTGTTC